>JAFLCL010000008.1 GCA_017303575.1 Deltaproteobacteria bacterium | reverse complement strand
CCGGCGCCCGTCGTCGCCGAGGGGCCTCGCACCGGATCGCGCCGCGCGCTCGAGGCGGACGCGGGACCTCCGCCCACCGAGGGCGTCGAGGCGCTGGGGCGCATCAAGGGCGTAGGGCCCAAGACCGCGAAGATCCTCGTCGACGCGGGCTTCGCGACGCTCTCGTCGGTCGCGACGTGGGACGAAGAGGCGATCGCGCGCGTGGCCGAGCTGCTGGGCAAGAAGCCCGCGCAGATCGAGAAGGCTGGCTGGAGCGCCCTCGCGCGCGAGCTGCTCGCGGTCTGACGGCGTGGGGGCTGTGCGCGTGCCCGCCTCCGATCTCGTCGACGTGCTCGTGGCAGGCGCCGGTGCGGCAGGGCTCTCCCTCGCCGCGCGTCTCGCACGTCAGACCTCGCTTCGCGTCACGGTGATCGACCCGCGTGATGGCCCGAGCGACGACCGGACGTTCTGTTTCTTCCGCGGCCGAGCGCATCCCTTCGAGGCGGCGATCGCGCGCCGCTACGCCACCGTCGAGGTGAGAGACGCGCGCCGCGTCGTCCGTGCCTCGCTCGACACGAGACCGTACGAGGAGCTGCCCGGGCTCGCGTTTGCGGAGCTCGCCCTCGCGCAGATCGGAGCGAGCGATCGCGTGCGCGTGAGGTGGGGCGTCTCGCTGCGAACGTTCGTGGAGCGCGCCGATCGCGTCGAGGTCGACGCGAGCGATGGGACGCACGTCGCTCGCATCCTCGTCGACGCGCGCGGAGGCCGGACGCTCACGCACACCGCTGAGACGGCGGACGAGGTGCGCTGGCTCCAGCACTTCGTCGGTCACGTGGTGCGCACCGAGAGGCCGATCTTCGAGCCGTCGGTCGCCACGCTGATGGACTTCGACGTCTCTCAGGAGGACGGGCCGCACTTCGTGTACGTGTTGCCGACCGGCCCGCACGAGGCGCTGGTCGAGGACACGTACTTCTCGAGCGCGCGCTTCTCGCGTGCTCACTACGAAGCCAACCTCCAGGCGTGGCTCTCGACGCGCGGCGCGCGCGCCCACGAGGTGCTGCGTCGCGAGCAGGGCGCCATCCCCATGACCACTGCGCCGCAAGCCCGCGCGGCCTCGGGGCGGGTGGTCGTGATCGGACAGCGCGGCGGCGCGGCCAAGGCCTCGAGCGGCTACGCGTTCCAGTTCATCCAGCGACAGTGCGATGCCCTCACCGCGTGGCTGCGTGAGCACGGGGCCGGTCGAGCCGTGGCCTACCTCCCGCCGCGATCGCGGGTCGCGACGTTCTTCGATCGCGTGATGCTCTCGTACCTGCACGATCACCCGACACAGGCGCCCCAGGTCTTCGTGCCGCTGTTCGCGTCGGTGCCTGGCGACGCGCTCGCGCGTTTTCTCTCGGAAGAAGGCACAGCGCTCGATCACGCGCGCGTCATGGCGGCGGTGCCGATGGCGGGCGTGCTCTCGCAGGCCCTCCGCACCACGCACCTCTGGACGCGCTCGCGCTGATCACTCCTCGCTGATCGCCCGACGGCGACGGGCCTCCGCGACGCGTGCGTCGATCCGCGCCGCCAGGAGATCGAGGCGCGCGCGCACGAGCAACGTCTGCGCGTCGATCACGACGAGGCCATTGCCTCGCCCCACGCGGTAGACGGCGCTGGCTTGATCGAGCGTGCGCTCGGCTGCGTCGACCTGCGCGCGTCGCGTCTCGGTCGCGAGCGCCGCGTCCACGAGCGCGCGGTGCGCGTCGACGACCTCCGCGCGGATGCCCTCGCGTGCGACGTCGCGGCTCTCGCGCAGCGCCTCGACGCGTGCATCGAGCGCTCGCTGCGAGGCATCGCCCGCGAGGGTGTCCGCGAGCTGCCAGCTCGCCTGGGCACCGACCTGCCAGGTGAAGTCGAAGCGCTCGGTCTGCGGCACGTAGCGCGGGTTCGGGTTCGCGAGCAGCGCCTCGCCCACGAGATCCACGCGCGGGAGCATGCCCGCGAGCACGATCGTGCGCTGGGCGTCGGTGGCGGCCAGCTGTGCGTCGAGCGCGCGCAGCTCCGCGCGGCTCGCGAGCGCCGCCGAGACGTCGCCCTCGAGATCGCGGGACGCATCGCTCGGATCGAGCCGATCGCCGACCTCTGGGCTCAGGTGATCGACGTGCATGATCGTGCGGAGCCGATCGCTCGCGGCGTCACGCGCGTGCTCGGCGGTCCCCACGAGCTCGCGCATCGCAGCCACCTGTGCCTCCGCGCGCGCGAGATCGACCTCGAGCGCCATGCCCGCGCGGACGAGGCGCGTCGCGTCGTCGCGGTGGGCCTCGGCGGCCGCGAGCGCTTGCTGCGCCACGACGATGCCGAGGCTCGCGCGTACCCAGCTCCAGTAGAGGGTCTCGGCCTCGAGGCCGAGGCGGCGCTCCGTCACCTCGACCATCGCCTCGGCCGCGTCGACCCCGTGCTCTGCTGCGTCGTGCGCGGGCATCACGCGGAGGAAATAGTCCGTGAGCGGAACGACGAGCTGGGCGCGGATCTGGGTCTGATCGAGGATCACCGGGAAGCGCAGCGGGATCGCGATCAGCGGCGCGCCGGCGGGCAAGGGGCCTCGCGCCGACTGGTCGGCGGGCGCGGCGAGCACGCCGAGCGAGGGCTGATCGATCTCGGACAAGCGCGAGTAGCCGATGGTCACGCCGACACGGGGGACGTAGCCGTACGTCGCGCGATCGATCTCGGTGCGCGCTGCCGCGACCTCCGCGAGCCGCGCGCGTCGATCGTGGCTCGTCTCGATCACGGCACGCGCGACATCGCTGGCGCGCAGGCCGTTCGGGGCCCCCAGGCGCGCGTCGAGATCGAGCGCGGCCGCGGGCGCGATCGGAGGCGCGCTCGCCGACGCGCCGGGCGCCGTGTCGATGGTCGCGTCCTGCGCGTGGGCGAGCGTCGGAGCGAGCGTGAGCGCGAAGAGGCCCGCGAGCGAGGAAGAGCCGAGGAACGTGCGCGACATGCGCGAGCGCTCAGCAGGCCGCGTGCCGGGGCGTCTCCCTCGTTTTCGCGCCGTTCGCGCCCGCACGAGGGGAGGCTGGTCGGAAAGCCGGCGCTCGATCGTCCGGGATTCCGAACGACGGAACGAAGAGACGCGGAGCGCGACGTGCGTGCTCCGCGTCCCGAGGAGAAACCGCCGCGATCAGGCGCGGACGATCTGGATCTCGTTGAGCGCGGTCTTGGCGTTGCCCGCCCGCGCGATCTTCGCGATGAGCTCGACGCCCGAGATGGCCTGACCGAACACCGCGTGCTTGCCGTCGAGGTGCGGGGTCGCGACCTCGCAGAGGAAGAACTGCGAGCCGTTCGTGTTGCGGCCTGCGTTGGCCATCGAGAGGATGCCGGGACCGGTGTGACGGAGCTTCGGATCGATCTCGTCGGCGAAGCGCCACCCCGGGCCGCCCGTGCCGGTGCCGAGCGGACAGCCGCCCTGGATCATGAAGTCGGGGATCACACGATGGAAGCTCGTGCCCGAGTAGAGCGGGCGCGTCGTGCGCTGACCGGACTTGGGATCGGTCCACTCGACCTTGCCCAGCGCGAGCGCGACGAAGTTCGCGACGGTGCGCGGGCACTCGGCCTCGTGGAGCTTGACGGTGATGTCGCCAGCGGACGTCTTGAAGATCGCGCGCAGCTCGCCAGTGCCGGGGACCATCTCCGCGACGGAGGGAGCGGGCGTGTCGGGATTCAGCATCGAGAGCACCTCCAGAGGGCGCCGACGCTACCACTGATCACGCCGCGCGCATCCGCGCGAACGACCGTCAGCGCACAGCGAAGACGACGCCTGCGTGGATCTCGTCGGTGCTCGACCACGACGCGATCGCAGGCGGTGCGGGCACGCGGCCGAGATCGTTCGCGGCGGTGAGCGCGGCGTCGTCGAGCTGGCCTTGTCCCGCGGAGCCGCACACGCGACTGCCGAGCACACGACCATCGCTTCCGATGCGGATGCAGAGCTCCACTCGACCGCCCACGCCCGCGCGCTCGAGGGCCCGCGGATACCGCACGCGACCACTCAAGAGGCCCTGCAGCGATCGCACGTACGCGCGACGCGCACGCTGGACGTCGGCCTCGCTCGGGCCGCTCGGCGCCTGACCGCCACCTCCGCCGGGGCCCACGCCCTCGCCGGTTCCTCCTGCACGACCACCGGGAACGCCACCCGCGGCGCCGGGATCCATCGCGGGACCGCTGCTGCCGCCTTCCGCCATCATCACCGGCGCCGCAGGCGCGGGCTCCTCGCCGAACACGTCGTCGAGCGAGGGAGGCGCGGCCGCCGGCTCGGGTGGCGGCGGCTCGGGAGTCACGGGCTGTGGCTCGGGCTCGGCTTCTTGCGTGGCGCGAGGGCGGATCGTGGGAGGCGGCGCGGCCAGCGGCGGCGGAGGGGGTGGCGGCTCGACGACCGGAGGCGGCGGCAGCGCGGCGGGCTCGGCGACATCGAAGTCGACGAACGTCTCTTCGTGGAGCGCGAGCAGCCGCACGGGGCCGAGCGCACCGAGCGCGACAGCGACCATCACGTGCGCGAGCGCCGACACGACGACGATCGGAACGATCGGCGTGGCAGGCTCGGCCTTCTGCCCGCCGCGCACCGCGACAACACGCGCCATGCGGGGGCTCGACGTGGCGGACGCCATGACGCTGATTTCGCGCGAGAGCGGTGCAGCGACGGTGGGCTCGGTGTCGGTACGGGGCGGCATCGTGGAGCGTGGGGCTGTCGCGAGCTTAACGAGAGTCGTTGTCTTTGATTCAACGAGAATCGTTCTCACGCGAGAGTGTCGGACGGGGCCGCCTCGGTCAAGGGGACGGATAGAGAGGTATCCGCCCCCGAGACCGCGCCCGGTCCGATCAGTTGTTGCGCGCGCCTTCTGCGATCCAGGTGCGGATCGTCGTGAGGTTCTCGCTCGAGAGTGGTGCACGACCCCGCGGCATGCGCATGCCGCAGCCGCCCGGCAGCGTGCCTTCGAGCTTGTCGATCACGAACGACGCATCGGGGTCGCCTGCCACGACGAGCGGCATGCCCATGCAGCCACGACCACCCCCGAGGAAGAAGCTCTGCGGGCTGGTGTGGCAGCCGCTGCCGCGGCAGTTCGCCTCGAGGATCGGGAGCACGTCGCGCGAGAAGAGCACGGTCGCTGGGCCGGCGTCGGCGGGGACGAACGCGTCGGGCGTGAGCGGCGTGAACGCATCCTCGGAGGGCGTGACGAACGCGTCGTCCGACGGCGTGGTCGCCGCGTCGGGCTGCGTGCCCGCGTCGTCGGTGACGACGGGCTCGCCACACGCGGCGAGAGGGAGAGCGAGGACCAAGAGGAACGCGAGCCGAGTCGTGGGGTAGGCAGTCATCGGGGCACGAGCGTAATCTGAGCGCACCCGGACGACGAGGCGTTCGGCGCGAGGGAGACATGAGCAAGACCGTCACGTTCGCGACCGGCCCCGTGCAGCTCGACGACGACGGCGCGCACCTGCGACGCGAGCTCGGCCGCGCGCTCTCGGACGCGCTCGGCGTGGAGATCGAGATCGTCGCGGAGGGCTCGTACGCCGCGCTCGCGGACCGCGTCTCGCGGGGCGACGCAGCGCTCGCGTGGCTGCCGCCGGCGACGTTCGTCCGTGCCAACGCGGGCGGCATGATCGATCGCGTGTACTCGTCGGAGCGCACGTTCGGCGCGCGCTACCAAGCGGCGATCTTCGTGCGCGCCGACGGGCCGATCGAGGACGTCGAGGGCCTGCGCGGCAAGCGCGTGGCCTGGGTCGATCGAGAGTCCTGTGCGGGCTATCTGTTTCCGAAGCTCGAGCTCTCGGAGCGTGGCCTTCCGCCCGACTCGCTGTTCGGCGCGCAGGAGTTCGTCGAGAGCCACCTGCGCGTGGTGCGCGCTGTGCGCGATGGCGAGGTCGACGCGGGCGCGACGTTCGTGCAGCTGCGGGGCGTGGACGTGCGTGCGTCGCGTCCGCCGAGCCTCGAGACGCCGGAGATCGGCGAGGCCGTGCAGCAGGACCTCTCTCAGAGCCTCGCGCTCGTGGGCTGGGCGCCGTTCGTGCCGCCCGCCGCGATGCGGCCGATCCTCGTGAGCCGCGCGATCCCTGCCGACGCCCTCTGCATCACCCGCTCGCTGCCCACGGCGCTGAGGGACGCAGTGAAGGACGTGCTCCTCGGCGCAGGCGACAAGCCCAAGCTCTCGCGCCTGTTCCGCGGCCTGATGAACGCCGACCGTTTCGCGTCGTCGGACGCTTCGGCGTACGAGCCGGTGAGACGCGCGATGACGGACGCCCCGGCCTGAGCCATCCTCGCGCCCATCCATGCAGGACCTCGTCTTCAAGGCCTCGATCCTCCACGAGGCGCTCCCCTACATCCGTCGCTTCCGCGGCCGTGTCTTCGTCGTGAAGTACGGCGGCCACGCGATGATCGATCCCGCGCTGCGCGACTCGTTCGCGCGCGACATGACGATGATGAAGCTCATCGGCATCCACCCGATCGTCGTGCACGGCGGCGGCCCGCAGATCGACGCGATGCTCGGGCAGATGGGCGTGGTCTCCGAGCGCATCGACGGCCTGCGCGTGACCGACGAGCGCACGATGGACATCGTCGAGATGGTGCTCGCGGGGCGCGTGAACATGGAGATCGTCTCGCTCATGTGCCACCACGGCGCGCGCGCGGTGGGCCTCTCGGGCAAGGACGACGCGTTCCTCCGCTGCGAGCGCATCACGTCGATGCGTACGAAGACCGGCCGCGAGGTCGATCCGGGACGTGTCGGTCGCGTCGTCGAGGTCCGCACCGAGGTGATCGATCAGCTCGTGCAGGGCGGCTTCATCCCCGTGATCGCGCCGATCGGCATCGACGCCGAGGGGCGCTCGCTCAACGTGAACGCCGACACGGTCGCGGGCGCGGTGGCCGCAGCGACGAAGGCCGAGAAGCTCTTGCTGATGACGGACATCGACGGCGTGCGCGACGCGAGCGGTTCGATCGCGTCCTCGATGACGGCGGCCGCGGTGAAGGCCCTCATCGACGACGGCACGATCTCGGGCGGCATGATCCCCAAGGTGCAGTCCGCGCTCGACGCGCTCTCCATGGGCGTCGCCAAGTGCCACGTGGTCGATGGGCGTATCCAGCACGCGGCCCTGCTCGAGGTCTTCACCGACAAGGGCATCGGGACGGAGATCCTCGTCTGAGCACGGGTGCGATCACCGTCGTGATCGGCCTCGGATCGAACGTGGGCGATCGACACGCGACGTTCGACGCAGCGATCGCGGTGCTGCGAGCGCGCAGCGACGTGCAGGTGATCGCGACCTCGCCCCGCTACGAGACGGAGCCGCTGCTCCTGCCCGGCGCAGCGCCGCAGGACGCCTACCTCAACGCTGCGATCCGCGTCGAGACCACGCTCGATCCGCACGCGCTCCTCGACGTGTGCCTCGCGATCGAGGCAGCGCTCGGCCGTGTGCGCCGCGAGCGCTGGGGACCACGCACGATCGATCTCGATCTCCTCTTCGCGCTCGACGCAGACGGCGCCCCGATCCGCATCGACGACGCGCGCCTCACCCTGCCGCATCCCGGCCTCGTCGATCGCGAGTTCGCGCGAAGGCCACTGCTCGACGTGGCCCCCGAGCTCGCGACACTCCTTGGACGGATCAGCGGAGGCCGAGGCGTCGGGACGTCGTCTCGCCGGAGCGGATCGTGATCTCGTAGGTCTCGTCGATCCCCGCTTCGCTGTTGCGGAGACGCAGCGTGTGCGTGCCCGCAGGCAGCGGCGCGCGCACGAGCGGCGTCTCGCCGAGCGCGCGGCCCTCGACGGTGACCTGCGTCCACGGCGAGGTGACGAGCGAGAGGAAGCCGGGGCCGTGCGGCGTGGGCTCGGACGGTGGTGGCGGCGTGATCTCGGGGACCGGCTGCACGCTCTCCTGTGTCGTTGGCGGCGTCGCGCGGTCTTCGCGCTGTCCGCCGCGGATGCGTCGGGCACCACGATCGTCGCGACCACTGCTCGCCGTCGTCGTCGTCGGACCGCCTGCGGCGATCAGAGGATCCGTGCTCGTTGGGGTGGCCGGCGGTGCGAGCGCGGTGGCGGGCGGAACCTCGGGCGTGGAAGGGGCGGTCGTCGTGGTCGGCGGGGCGACCGGGACGGGCGGCAGCGCGCTCACGACCTCGCTGCCGGGGCCGGGGACGAGCACGGGGCCGTTGCTCGCGTGCATCGCCGACCACATCAGGATCGCGACGACGGCGGAGACCACACAGGCCGCCGCGCCGATCAGCCACCACGCCGCCGACCGCGTGCGACTTCGTCGCGGCGCCATCCGCATCGTCTGGTCGGTGCCGAACGCGCCCGACACACCGGCCGGCGGAGGCGCGAAGCCGGGGTTGGACGAGGAGGCCCACTCCGACGACGACGACACGAGCCCGTTGTGCGAGCTCGTGCTCGACATCGGCACGGGCGCATACCCGGACGAAGGCGGGCCCATCGCGGGGGGCCCCTGCGGCACGTGCGGCTGCGGTGTGTGCGAGATGCGCGGGGCGATGTCCTCCATCGACGGCATGCCCGACGTGATGCTCCCCGACACGCTCGCGCCCAGACGCGGCCGAGGGCTGGGCGTCGGCGTCATGCTGCCGTGGCTGTGCGGCAGAGGACGCGCGCCGCTCGCGCCACCCGCACCGCTCAGGCCGACGGGGATCGGCGGGTGCGATCCCGACCCGAGCGCGTCGCCCTCCATCGAGCTGCTGTTGGCCGCGTGGTTGCCCGACGACGATGCGCCGAGGACGAGCCGATCGAGGGAGCGCGGGTCCTGCGCGACCGACGCGATGCACTCCTTGAGGCGCTCCTTGTGCTGCTCGTACATGTCGCCGAAGCGCTCTTTCATGAGCGCGGCGATCGCCTTGCGATCCGAGGGCTCGGGCTGCGTCGCGAGCCAGCTCTCGAGCGCGTCCTTGAAGTCGTGCGCGGTGGCGTAGCGCTGATCGACGTCGCGCTGGAGCGCGCGCAAGACCACTGCGTCGAGCTCGGGCGGGATCGCGGGGTTGTACTTGGAGGGCGGGTGGATGTCGCCGCGCAGCGTCTCGTTGAGCGTGGCGAGCTCGTTGACGCTCTTGAAGAGACGACGCGACGTCAGCATCTCCCAGAGCACCACGCCCATCGACCACAGGTCCGCGCGTCGATCCACGGGCGCCGCGAGCGCCTGCTCCGGCGCGATGTACGCGTACTTGCCCTTCACCACGCCGGTGCGCGTCTCGACGACGTTCGACTCCGCCTTCGCGATGCCGAAGTCGAGCAGCTTCACCACGCCCGCGTAGGTCACGAAGATGTTCTGCGGCGAGACGTCGCGGTGCACGACGCCGAGCGAGGTGTTGTCGTAGCCCTTGAGATCGTGGGCGTAGCCGAGGCCGTCGAGCGCGTCCGCGATCATGCGGACCGACGTGTGGATCGGCAGGATGTCGCCGCGCTGTCCCGTGATGCGGAGCAGGCGCTCGAGGCCCTGGCCGTCGAGGTACTCCATCGCGAGGAAGTGCTGGACGTCGTGGGGCCCGCGTCCCTGCGCTTCGCCGACCTCGACGGTCTGCACGCAGTTGGGGTGATCGAGCTGGGCCGCGAGGCGCGCCTCGTCGAGGAACATGTCGACGAAGCCGGGCTCGGCCTCGAGGTGCGCGTGCAGGCGCTTGAGCACGAACAGCTTGCGGAAGCCGGCTTTCCCGCCGACGACCGCGAGGTTCACCTCGGCCATGCCGCCGTGCCCGAGCTTGCCGATGATCGTGTACTTGCCGAACGGCGTCGGCGGCAGCGGGGCGACGAGGTAGCCCTTGGCGTCCTCCTTGTTCGGCACGGACGCGCGCGACGGAACGCTCATCGAGCGCCTCCAGGTCGGGCGTGGATCCGCAGCAGCATCGTGGTCGAAGTGTCCGTCGCCGCGCTCACGGGTGTCAAACTGAAGATCCGTGAGGCAGATCCGCCGATTCTCGCGGAGATTCGCGCAGATCGCGCCGGATCGGCTCCTCCTGCGATCGTCGAAAAAGTCCGAGGATCGGCGAGAGTTTCGGACGACATTTCCCGCCGTCATGACGGCGACGACGATCTGCTAGCCCGCGCCGCATCGATGCTCCGGGCAGTAGGTCAAGAGGGGCTCGCTGAGGCCGTCGAGCGGGCACGCGCGCACTGACCTCGCGCCGCTGCCTGTCGCCCACCTGGGTCGTTTGACCCTCGCGAGCGGTCTCACGTAGAAGGGGACCATGAGCGAGCGGGAGGTCCTGAACGAGGGTGGCGTTCTCGTCACCACGAAGCGCTTCGTGGCGAGCGGCACGACGTACCAGCTGCGCACGATCACCAGCGTGCGGAGGAAGCCTGCCCCGTCGCGGTTGCCGGCCGTGTTTTTGTTCGCGATCGGTGCGATCGGCTCCTTCGGGGTAGCTCGGGACGGTTCGGCCGTGTTCGTTCTGCTCGGCCTGTTCTTCGTCGCGCTCTCCGTCGGCTCACTGTTCACCGAGGGCAAGGCCGAGCTGTACGTGACGACGAGCGCCAGGGAGTTACGCGCGCTGCGCGGGCCGCCGAAGCTCATTGCCGCCGCAGAGCAGGCACTGAACCAGGCGATGGCGGAAGCCGAGTAGACCGGCACGTACCACCCGCACGCCGACCTTGACGGTCGCTCCTGCCGCCCGTGGCATCGTCGAGGGGCGCGGGTCGGTTCGGAATCCCCCTTTGTGATCGACCTGCGCAAGCGCCGCGCTGACAACCACAGTGCGGCGCTCCTAATTCCGCACGGCGTCGAGGGGCCCGTTGACGTCTCGCGGCGTGAGTCGACGTCTCGCGGCGCGAGTTGACGCTCGTTGACGCTTCGTGGGGGTGGTCGCGACTCGCGGGGGTAGCTATAGGCTCGGTCAGACGGCGCGACGCACAGCCGTCCCGCTCAGAATGCTAGAGATCGTCGCGGCTCGGCTTCGCTTCTACCCAGCCCTGGCCCCATTCAATTTCGGAGCGATTACGAGCGCTTCCGCGGATCGTTCCGGATCTCACGTCCGTGAAGATGAAGATGATCTCTAAAGAACTCTTCTCTTCTTTCTCAGACAGCTCGGGTTCGCCGACTCCATCGAGACGACGAACCTACAGCGACGAGGATCCGTCTTTTTGGGGCGGATCTGCTTTCTGGCCGTCGCGATCCTGCCCCGATATCTTCGAGGCTCTTACCTTCGCCGGTCGCCCTGAAAAGCGAAAGCCCGCGTTAGCGCGCGGGCTCCCGGGTGTCCCCAAACCTGGAGGTCCGGAGACTCCTTCGATGTTGGTCGATGGAGAACGATGTGGCCGATCGCGGCGCGTCGTCAAGTTCCGGCCTCGCCGATCCAGCGAGGAAATCATGATCATTCACGTCGATCCGTTCGTGAAGGGCCTTTTCGTGGGGCTCTCGTGGTCGTTGGCGTTCGTCTGGGCCCTCGCCCAGGTGCACTAGCCGGCGTCGACCGTAGGGAGGCTCCGTCGGTCGCGAGACCGGCGGGGCCCTTCCGCTTTCCGTCCGGGCGTCGAGGGGGCCCGTTGACGGGCTGCCCTCGTCCGCGGTTCCCTCGCGGTAACGAAGGGGCACCCATGGGCACCAAGCGCGACGAACGGCACGACGAACGCGAGCGGGGCGAGCGGTACCGGCTGAGGCCGAACGCTGACGCCCTCGCGATCGCGGAGCTGGTGGCGATGCACATCCGACGCGAGCGGGAGAAGCGCACCGATGGCGGACAGTAACGACGACGCGGACGACCCGCGCATCCGTGTTTGGTTCGAGCTGGAGGAGATGATCGATTCGGGGAACATTCCCACGGACAAGCGAAGGCACCACTTCGTGCCGGTGATGTACCAGCGACGCTTCGCGCGCGACAATCGGCTCGCCACGATCAACCTGAAGAGCAATCCGCCGACGAAGGGCGAGAACTCGCCTCTCAACATCGCGGTGCGCAGAGACCTCTACCGTTTGGACCTAGCCAAGCCTGGCTTTGAGAACGTCAACGAGGAGGCGTGGGCGAAGATCGAAAAAGCGGCGTTGTTCGCGTTCCGCAATCTTGACGCCGCTCCGCATGAAATGTTCGACGAGATCGATCGCTTCAACCTGTCGATCTTCATTGCCCTCCAAGTACAGCGCGGGCCCGACATGCTAGGCGCATTCGCATCGAGCTTCGGAACGCGAATGCTCGAAGCGCTTGCAGCAGACCAAAGCCGTCTGAGGCGGTACTATTCGCCAGCTGCGGGAATGGCCGACGCCGAAATCGAAGCCCTCCAGCTGGAGGTTGCCGGCGTCGCCAAAGACCCAGTAATGCGCGCACGCGCCGTTCCTGAGGCTATCACCAAGGCAGAGCTTTCGAAGCGTCTCCTAAAGGGGCTCGCTAGAGCGGCAGAGGGTGTCATGGAGAGGCATTGGCAGATCCTGCACACCCCTATTCCGCTCCTGTCTGGAGATTGCCCCGTAGTCACAGCCGTGGATCCAGCAAACGACAGACCCGACTTCGACAGCGTCGATCAGTTCGTGTTTCCCCTTGGCCGCAATATCATGCTCACGATGACCAGGCGTGACCACGGCGGGAGCGATATGGTGGCACTGGCCCACCCTGACCATGTCCGCGCGGTTAACCGGCAGATCCTGAGCCTCGCCGACCAATGGGTGTTCTATCACCCGGACGACAACCCGCTTGAGGGAATCGATCTAGCCGAGATTCGTCGGGCTTCGAAGTCAAATCCCGACTAGAGTGGCGATCAATTCTCGTCGCGAAGCATAGCTAGCCATGGCAAAGCCCGCCACCAAGCAACCAAAGCCAAAGAAACCGAAACCAGATCCGCTGCCCGGCGAGATCGAATGGCTAAAGACCTACGCAATTCCTCTCCTCCGCCAGCTCGGTTTCGTCCGCGTGGACTTTCTCCACGGGCCGGGCGAGATGGGGAAGGATCTGGTATTCGCGGAGTTGGACCGTTTCGGCTTGCTTCGGTACTACGCAGCCCAGGCCAAGCGAGAGGTGGTGACCGCCAAGGATGGTGGCCGCGAGTTCGAAGCGCTCGTGACGCAGCTCCGCAGTGCCTACGATTACAAATACAAAGACTCGTCATCCGGTCGTACTGTCGGCATTAGCGGCGTGTACCTGCTGACGATTCAACGCGTGAACGAGCACGTCAAAGAACGACTGACGGAGCGTACCGGGACCTGGCTCCACTTCGTGGACGCGGACCAGTTGGAGATTGCCAAGCACACTTCGGCGTGGCCCCACCCGCGGGAGCGGGTGGCGGTCTACGAGGCCATCATGGCCGAGATCACCATTGCAGACTCGTGGCTGGGTCACCTACGGGCGGCGTGCCGCGAGTTCTACACCTCCGGAGAATGGGCGTTCCCCAACATTCCAGTGATGGCCTCCACGCTCCTTCAATGGCTCCCTTTTGTAATGATGGAGTTGGGTTCGCGAGGAAATCCTGTTCGGCTTGACGCCGTCCGGCTCCACCTTGGCTCGGTGAACGAGCAGATCCGCGCTGCACCCAATAACGTCAATATTCGGCGACATTTTGCACCCGCCCTCGACAAAGACGCCCTCGGGCTCGGAGCCCTGCTGCGTGATGTGTGGGTTGCGATCCGATTGTTGCGCAATGAGCACGGCGAGTGGTTGACCAAATCCTACGAATTCCCGCTACGACACGCTGCCATCGGCGTGGCCCTCCCTTGGGCTCCTAATCCAAATCCCGACAAGGGTGGCGATCAACCCGCTACCCCCGAGAAGTAGCTCGCGGCCATCGGGTGGGGCTGTGTAGACGATCGCGAGGAACATGGCGCCACCCGCGAGCACGAGGACGACGGTCGGCCACGTGACGCGCCGAGCGAGCTTCTTGACTCGTTCAATTACGACGGCTAGCGGACTTCGTGCATGGGATTCTCGACACCCATGCATCGATTTCGCATCGTTGCGATTGAATCTTGCGGGCTGCGAGGGGTCTACTCGGCCCGAGAGCGGGTCATGTCAGGAGGAGCGCGCTCTCTCGTCGCGCGAGTTGCGGGCCGAGCCCGGGCGCCCCGCTCGCGAGTCGCGTCGCTTGCAGCGCTCGATCGAGCTCGTCGTCCACGATGTCGAATGACCTCGAGGCAGCAGGGAGTCGCTTGCGGACCTCGCCGAGATCACCACGAGCCGCCGCTTCCTCGATGCTGGCCAGTATCGCGACCAGCCTCCTCGCTCCGACGTTGCCCATCGAGCCCCGCAGGGTGTGGGCGACGGACCGCACTTCGGGGAGTTGCTCGATGAAGAGCGAGGCCCTACCGGCCGACCGATTGGCGGATCTCCCGGCCGGTCATGGGTCCTCGCAGAAGGGACATCGCCCACCTCGGCCGCAACAACGAGATCGCGTTGCTGCCCGCGGTGCGAACGATGAACCAGCGGTCCTTGAGGCGCTGGACCAACGTGTCGATCAGCCCGCGCTTCTTCTCGCCGAGCCCTTCGATCACGCGTGCGCGATCGGGCTCCGTCTGGAGTCGACCCAGCATCCAGGTCCCGGCATTGGAGAGAGCTCGATAGTCGAGGTCCATTGGGTTCTGGGTCGCGACGATGCACCCGACCCCCGACGCGCGGGCCTGCTTCATCAAGGCGACCATCGGACGCTTCGTCGGGGGCGAGTGCGGGTGCGGTGGGATGAAGCCGTAGACCTCGTCGAACACGATCAGGGCGCGGAGACGCTGCGTGCCCGGGAGATGGCGGACCCACGCCAGCGCCTCTTCGAGCACCACGCCCAACGCGAGGGCGCGCTCGTCGTCTTGGAGGTGCGCGACGCTGAGGATGGTGGCGGGCGTCTTCCCCTCGACGGGTGCCATCCACTTGCCGACGTCGAGGTCTTGTCCGTCTCGCCAGCGGGCGAGCGAGCTCGAGGCGATGAGGGTGTTCAAGTCGGCGGCCAGCTCACCGCGCGCCTTGAGACCGATGTAGGTCTCTACGTCCAGCGCACCGAGCTTGGCGAAGGGCGGCTCGATGATGTCCGGGAGGAGCGAAGCGAGGTCGGCGGGCTGCTTCGCGAGGTGGCGGCGTTCGGCGATCGCGGTGAGCAGCGCGTGCGCGCGGCTCTGGGCCGGATCGGGATCGCGCCCCATGAGGCGCAGCACCATCGACACCGCCGCTTCGAGGGTCGCGCGAGCTCCGACGAGGTCGTCGTCCCATCGGTGGCTGCGTCGCTCGAGCGCGCTGAGGAGATGGAGCGGCTCACCCGCGTCGCTGCCGGGCGTGATCACCCGGATGTGCGTGCTCTCGCAGTACTCGCGCAGGTGCTTCTCGGTGATGCCACACGCGAGCAGCTCCTTCTTCCGCTTGGCCGCAACCTCGGCGACGAGCGGAGCGTCCGCGATGTTGTCGGCGTCGCCGCGGGCCGCCTCGACCCAGGGAGCGATCGCGCTCGGCGCGAAGGAGGGGAACGCTAGTTTGAGGTTCGCGAGGTCGCCCTTCACGTCGAGGAGCAAGACGGGGATCTCGTTACGCAGCGCCTCTTCGACGAGGACCGTGATGAGTCCCGTCTTGCCCGAGCCGGTCATGCCGACGACCACGGCATGCGTGACGAGGTCGTCGGCATTCAGCTCGAACGCGCCGCGGTCTTCGCCCTTCACGGAGCGACACGCGCCCATCTTGAACGTGAGTGTCAAGGTCTACCGCTCACTACACGCGCTCGGCGTAGACCGCACCGGCGTAGACCACTGCACCGCCGTCGTCATGGACCACCCAGATCGCACTCGAGCGCGCGGACGAATGGCAGCAAGGACGCTCTGCGAAACGGGAGCCACACGTGGTCCCAGCTCGGAATAGGAGCCGCCGCGTGCGTGCAGCGATGCGGCTCGTTGTCGTCGCAGTCGACGAAGAAGCCGCCAAAGGAGTCGCACTCGATCAGGGCTACCTCGTCCACCATCATTCCAACTCCTCCGCCGCACACGACCGACGGCCCCGACGGCGTCTCGCAAGTCGCGCTGCCGGTGGGGTTGATGTAAGCGATCTTCGACGCATCGCACTGCCCACTCGATTCGCACACGACGGCGCACTCCTCGAACGACCGAAACGCCCCCCGTTCAACGCCGCAAGCAGCGGACATGGTCTCCTGGCAGTGCGCCCCGTCGAAGAACACCGCCCCTTCACCGCTCGCGCACGAACTCACGTCGGTCTGCCGTTGCGTCGGGCAAGCTGTCGCGATGATGGGCCCGCAAACAGGCGCCGAGACGGGGGCATCGACCACATCGGAGTCGTCCAACGACGAAGCGTCGTCACCCCAACCGTCGGTCCCTTCTCGCGCGTCGAATGAACTCCCGACATCTGCAGCGCTCCCCGCATCACAGGTACAACCTTGTGCGAGCCCGCACGCAAGCGCCAGAATGAGCCTTAGAAGGTTCACGGGCCCGTGTACCATCCCACAAAGACGGGGTCGTAGACGTCCCAGTCGGCCGCGGCCGCTGGCGAGGTCGCCGTGTCGACGACGAAACGCACTTGAACGTTGTTCTTGCCGTCGAAATCCGAAATGTCGTAAATTGCGGTCTTGTACGCGTTGTCGCGTAGATCGTAGACCCCACCATAGTTGCCGTCGAAGCGATCGACGATGCGACAGTTGCCGAAATTCGTATCGCTGCATCCCGCGAAGCCGTTGGCACTGACTTCCACGCGTCCGGTGACGCGGCTTCTGGACCAACGATACGAGAAGACGAGTCGCGAGCTCCCCATGAACTGCAGATTGCGGGTCGTGCTTGTCAGGAGCCACGGGGCGGTGCCTGTTCGGTCAAAACGCCAGAAGCACTCGTTTTGAGGACCGCCGCTCACATCGCCTTGGAATGCCCAGCCGCCTCCCGTGGTGAGCCGGTTCGGATCACACAAGTTTACGGTCCCGGTGGAACCATCGATGCTCGCCGTCCGGCAGTTGACGCCGGTGGCGCAACTGATCATCCGACTCGGAATGTGGTATGGCGTGCCCGGGGTGTATCGATGCTCGCGGTAGAAGACGCCATCTCTGACATCATCGACAGACGCCGTGCCGGTCCCACCACCCACGGGCGAGAGCGAATACCCGGCAAGCGTGCTTCGTGCGGCGATGCGCCAGACCGGAAACTCTGCGCCGCCACCGGATGCCTGCCGGCGGTGGACGAGCGGCAGGTGAAACGCCGGTACGGTGCTCGACGCCAGTTCGTCTGCCTGCCCGAGCAGGTGCTGTTCGAAGGCTCGATAGTTGTTTGCAAGGTTCGTGAGTTGAGACGCCGGTATTCGTTCGGCGTAGAACCCGCACGCCGTGTAGCTGATCTCGCTCGCGATCGACACGAAGCGTGGGGTCGAACTGGGTAGCGTACCGTACACGGTCTCCGTGACGGTGTCGCCCGACACCGCGTATAGCGCCCTGGTGGTCTGGGCAGTTCGGTAAGGAACCGTCGGAATCTCTTCGTCCCGCATGCGCGGCGCACGCTCTGTTCCAGCCAAATCGTAGAACAGGCCCAGATCGGGGGCGGTGCAGTTGGAGTCGGTTGTACACGGCGAGAAGCTGGCACTGAGTCCTTCTGTGAAGAGCAACAGGTTTCCATACGCATGCGTGTTCACGGACAGCACAGTCCTATACTGAGTCGGGTTCGCGAACGCATTGAGCAGAGCAACGGTCTCCACTTGGCTCCCCGCGGGAATCGGCCCGCGGAACGTGCTGCTCTCGGACGTCGTACAAGACGCACCGCTGCCGGGTTGCCCGTAGGAGAGGGGCGCATTGCGGTTTAGGTCGGTCCCCGAAGGAGTTGCACCGCAGGAGGTGAAGTTGGGACGCCAGAGCCGGAACGCAGACGTCGTTCCCTCGTGCGTTCGCCTGTATCCCTGAATGTTGACAACGGGAATGAACACGATGGCCCGGTCGGCGAGCAGCGCCCGAACACCATTTGTGTTGTCTCGATAGCTCGAGGCGAACCAGCGGAGGTTGCGCATGATCGTCTCGCTGGTCGCCCACTCTCGCGAGTGCTGACCACCGTAGACGACTACCTGTGGGACCGGAGCGCCGCCGGCGTAGAGTCGACCGACGCGGACCGCTCGCAGGATCTGCCCGCCGACCGTACCCAAGTTGAGAACTTGCACGTAGGTCGTGGACACGCCGCCGATCGAAACAGCGGGGTAGTCCATCGGCGCCGCCTCCAACTCTGCGCGGATGGAGCGGTTGCAGTTGACCCACGAGTGGGCACTCACTTGTGTGGGGTCGTATGGGCAGAACATGTTTGCGTGCGTCACCGTCGTGGGTGCAGCACAGGTGTCGCCGTCGGCGAAGTTGGGGGTGACGCCTCCGGCGACTCCTCGCGCCGCGAGCGCGTCGACCGGAATGCTCCGGTTGACCGCGCCGGGCGACGCGACTCGCCACTCGATACCTTCGATGCCCGCCAGCTCATCAAGATAAGACGGCGGCAAGTAGACGAGATGCCAGCCCTCTTCGCCCACAACGTCCTCGGGAACGGCCCAAAGGAGTCCACTACCTTCTTCCCACAGCACCGATTGGGTGGCATCGGGAGGAAAGCGGACGAGCGCGTGAACGGGTTCGTTGCTCGGCGGGATACTCGCCAGGAGTTCCTCGGAGCCCTCCGACGCCGCCGACGCGCAAGCTGAGGCGCTCAGCGCCAGGATCAACCCAGTCAGCACCGAGAATCGAACTGATGACATGATTTCCCCTCTGGTGGCGCGTGTCGGTTTGCTGGGATTGCACCAGTCCCGTGGCTGATGAGCGCCCCATTGCTCAGGTCTTCGGCTTGTTGGGATCCGTCGGATCCTCGGTGGGGTCGAGGAACGGCGTCGGGTCGACGATGTCGAGATCGTCCTCGCCGCCGCTGGAGCGACGCTCTGCGAGACCGAGGCGGATGAGGTAGTCGCGGCGCTTGATGGTAAGCCGCGCGATCTCCGACCACTCGTCGTACCACTCGCGCAGCGCGAGCAGCGCCTGCTCGTAGGCGTCGTCGCTCGTCTTGGTGTCGGGGACTTCCCCGCCGGTCTTGGCGATCTTCACGAGCGCCGCGAGGCGCTTGCGCTCGGCCTCGTCGAAGCCGCGCTTGGCGAGCACCGCGAGCGCAGCGCTCGCGTTCTTCACGCCGCCGACGGTGTCGACGCGCTTGAGGATCGTGTCGACGTTGAGGACCGCACCGGGGCCCGCGATGGGCTCGATGCCGGTCATCACGTGCGCGGAGACCTCGGGGAAGCGGCGCAGCGACGCGCGCAGGAGTCGGATGTTGGGCTCGTCCCAGTTGTCGAGTTCGGCGATCGCCGAGTTGACCTCGAGGTCGGTCACGCGGTTCTCGGTGCGCGAGTTCGCCACGCCCTCGAGCAGCCTGAAGCCACGGTTGTGCTCGGCGTCGTCGTAGCCCTTGGGCACCAAGATCCCGCGCGCCCTCGGCTCGGCGACGAGCCCGAACAGGAACGCGGTTGCACGCATCGGGGTCTGCTCGAGGGTCTCGAACGAGATCCCTGCAGCCGTGAGCGCGCGCCTCTTCTGCTTTGCCATGTCCTTCCCCTTCATGGGTGCGCACCGAGCTCGGCGCGCTGCTTGTTCCGCCGCTCAGACAACCTTCCCGGCGGCGTGCGAGGAATGACAAAAGGAACCCCTACTTGTCAAGCCGGCCCTCTTCGTCGCTCCACCGACGGCGGTCGGTTTTCTGGAGGGTGGCCCGCACGAGCCGCCGCGTACGGCCAGTCCGGAGCGTGGCGGCGCCAATGGACCGGGGCCCGTCACGGCCAAAAACGTGGCCGGATTCAATCGACACCGGGCCGGCGCCGGTTGACCGGATCGATCCCTCGGTTTTCCCATCGCCATCCCGGCCGTCGGCGCCGACGGCGCGGCTCGCGCAGCTTCCGGCACGGCTGGCGGAGCTTCCGGCGCCTCGATCCAGGCTTCCGTCTTGGACTGCGACGGCGCGGGTGCCGACTACGAAGCGATCGGCGCCGCCGGCGTGCTTCGAGCGCCGCAGATCGGGCCTCCTCCCCCGCTCCTGAGCTACGTGCCACCACCCGCGAAGCGTCGAGCGCCGACCGCGAGGGACGAGCCGCCGGTGGTGAAGCTACGCGGCCGATGGATCGAGCTTCGGTCTCGCCGCCGGAGGCACTGCCCTCGACAGCGCAGGGCGTGACAGGTGCTCGAGCGAAACCGCTCCGTCAGCGAGGCGCCCTCGTGAGGAGTCGCCGCAGCGCCTCGGCCCGCGACACCTGGAGTCGCTTCGCAAGCGCATCCAAAGCGGCGGCCTCGTCAAGCCGCAGCGTGACGACGACGCGCACGACATCGACGCGCCCCTGGGCCAGCCAGCGGCGCACCGAGGTCGGCGACATGCCGGAGCCCCGCGCGATCTCACGGGCGCTGAGGGCCCTCCCCTCGACGTCGTGCACTTGGGCCGCGGCCGCAGATCGTCGATGAGAGAGTCGGTCGTCGCCCAGGTGCACTAATGACTCTCAGCATGGGCGACTTCTTCGTCACGGCTGAGCCAAGTGGGGCGGTGTTCTGCAACCGCAAGCAGGCCAACCAGTGGGAGCTGTGGCGGATGGAGGAGCGGCCCGGCGGCAACTTCGCGTTCAAGAGCTTCCACAACAAGTACCTCTCGGTTCAGCCCGGGGGGGCCGTTGTCGCGGACCGCACGGTGGCTGACTCCTGGGAGACGTTCGCTCGGTCGGGCCCGGTTCTCCTTCCCGCGAAGCCCGGCCCTCGCCCGTCCCACGTCGACTGGCGAGGGCGTTGACGACGTGCCCTCGTCCGCGGTTACTTCGCGCGCTCAGCTCGGGCGCGACCTGGCGGAGTTCATGGAGACGCTGGACCGAGCGAGTGACGCCGTTGACGCGGTCCCGCCGGTCGCAGAGCATCGGGGGCATGGCGGACAACGACGAGTCGGGCGGATCGAGCATCGTGGGGGTCAAGGTCGAAGTTCTCCGCGAAGTTCTTGGCAAGGCACCGGAGAAGTTGGTTGAGAACTTGCGCGCCGGGGCATGGACTCTGTTCGAACCTTACCAAATGGTCCGGATCGCAAAGGCCAAGGTAACGGCTGCCAAGATTCGCGCAGAAGGTCAGCGTGAGATTCAGTTGCTCCACGCGAAGCGAGACGACGAGGAACGGAAAAGGAAGGGAGGCAACCTGGCCTTGCCCGCGCCGTCGGATAATCCAAAAGCACTCGTCGCGCCCGACGACGAGCCCGAGCCGATTCCTCTCGTTCAGCGCGCCGCGCGTCACTTGGAGCTGCAAGCGGCGCAACGACAAGCCAACGTTGAGGCCGTCGTAGCTGAGGCCGCAGAACAGATTCGCGACATCCCCGACGCCGAGGTCACGGACAAGCCCGCTGATCCGGTATTCGCGACGCGGCTCTTGGGGTACGCGCAGGACGCGACGGACGACGACGTGCGAACGATGTGGGCGAAAGTATTGGCCGATGAGGTTCGCCACGGTGACGGCGCAGTCCGGGCGCTCGACGCCCTCCGCAGTCTCAGCAAATCGGAGGCCAAGAAGTTCGAGCGGCTTGCGCGGTGTGCTGCGAACAATGGGTTTGTTCCTCTTGTCGGGCGGGATAGCGTCGACGGTCTAAAGTTCGACGACATTATTCAGATCTCGGAGGCGGGGCTGGTCGTCCAGGACTTCAATCTCAGCATCGCTCTTAGTCCCGACCAGGAGGGTCCTGGCGGTGAGTGGTTCTGTGTTCCCGCCGTGTATAAGGATCTTGCTCTCCGTGTGGTGGCTCCGCGCGGATTCAAAGACCACCTTGATGGTGTGAAGCTCACCGTGGCAGGGCGGGTGATAGCCCGTTCGCTTAGGTTGGAGACGGACCTGGACTGGCTAAAGACGGTCTGCGATGCGGTCAGCCGGAAGAGTAGGGTCAAGCGCGTGTCGCTCCATCGGGTGCGAACGCGGGACGGTCGCCAGTTGGGCGTCTACGCTGAGGCTGTCTACGAAGGCAACCCGGAGAAACGGAAGTAGACGTGAGGAGCCTGGACCGAAGGCCCGGAGCGCGAGGGACAATGAGGGACGACGGCTACGCGCGCGAGCAGAAGATTCGACAGGCAGCGATTCACGAGGCTGGCCACATTGTTGCGGCCTTTGCATACGTGCAGGGTGGCCCCGTTCTCGCGACTATTAAGCCGGGGCCCGACGCGGACTTGGGTCGCGTGCATTGCAGTGACGCGTCAACAGGCTTCGATCCGCCAAACTCATCGCTGAGTCGCGAGTCGCACCTCGTTGGCTTGGTTCGGCTGAGTCTGGCGGGCATTGCTGCCGAGCAACTGGCGCGCGATCAAGCGTGGTCGCGTGAGTTTATCGCCCGCATCGTGGGAAACGAGACGAATCTGGACGGCGTGCTTGCGACAGAATACGCCAGGGCCCTGGAGGTAGACAGTGTGACCGCGTGTCTTGTCTCGGAGCACGAGACGACTGTTAGATTCCTGAAGAGGAATTGGTCGCACGTCGAGACGTTTGCAGAGGCGCTACTGCGCCGCGGTACACTCGATCAGCAAGACCTCGCTGCCATTCGAGACGGACTACCCCCGATCGTTGCGAATGATGGGCCGTCCATCGAATAGCAAAGCCCCACCGACTCTCGCCGGTGGGGCTCCGGGTGCCCCTTGTAGTCTCCGTCGCTACCCCGCGCGATTGAATCACGCGGGGCCGATATGCCTCCGGCGCTCCGCGATCACGGGACGACCCCGTACAGCTGGACGTGCATCACCGCTCGCTCGATTGAGTAACGGGCCTCGTCCTCCCATTGGTAAATTACATCCCATCCCCGCTCACGAGGATTGCCACAGTTCTGGCAGGAATGCGGCACCTGGTAATGGACGCCGTTGACCGTCCAATGGTGGAGGCCTTCGTGGCCGAGGGTAAGCACGAGCTCCGTGAGCGAGAAATCCAGCGGGTGCGCCGCGAGGTGCACCGCGCGCGGATCACCCGGTGCCCACGTGCACGCGACGGCTCCCGGTCCGCAGATTCGCGAGACGAGTACCTGTCGGACCTCGCGCATAAAATGCGTGTACGTCTCGGGGTGCGTGCGCGACAGGACGGTCAGCGCCAGGTTGATTTGGTTGACGCCACCGTTGTCGATGCCGCGCGCCACGGGCGTCGGGGGCCGAAGAATCCTAGGAGAAACCATCGTTCCTCTTTCTGCGCGGCACTGGAAGTCCGTGCAGTGGGGAGTGTCCGACGGACCTACGTACGGCCACAAGGCCCCCCCCGCCTCCCCGGATGGAGAGGCACTCCCTCGCGGGCGAGACAACGCGAAAGCCCCCCCGCCAGCTTCCTGGCTTCCCGCTGAGGTGCGGGTGCTCGTGAGCGACTGGCGCATCCGTGAGGACCGACGCATCGCGTAGGCGATCGCAGCGTGCACGGGCGCGCGGCCGGGTGAGATCGCCTGGCTTCGCCGGCGTGACATCGGCACCAGGGGCGCAGCGGTGTTGGCGATGGAGACTCACGTCGCACTACACGGGCCGCCCCCTCAAGATTGAGCGACCTCGCGACATTCCGATCCTCCCCCGCGTTGCAGAAGGTGCTCGCTGGAGGACTGGCGAGGCCAGCGCTGGCCGATGTTCATGTGCCGTGACGCCAGCGAAGTGGACTTCGTCGTCCCGCTCAACTGCACAGGGGTCTGCCACTCGGCGGCCTCGCTCGGTGCGTCGGACCTGGCTCGTCGGTGCCGGGGGTCGGCCTCGACACGGCGCGGGCGGGTCTCGGGCGCTCCAGGACGGGACACGGCGCGGGCGATCGGGGCATGCTCGCGCGGTGCGCGCCGATCTCGTCGCCCTGACCCCCGAGGCCGTCGCTGCGCTCGCGAACCTCGGGCTCGTCAAGCGCGCGCTCAAGGAGATCGAGCAGGGCAAGGGCCCGAGCCTCGCGGAGGCCGACGACGGCACCGTGACCGGCACGTTCGACGACGGCGTCACGACGCGCCTCGTGCCGGGCAAGACGCTGAAGGACAACCCGTGCTCGTGTCCCGCGCCTGGCATCTGTCGACACCGCGTGGCTGTCGCGCTCGCGTACCGCGACTGGGCGCTCGCGCAGTCGTCCGCCGCAGCTCCGCAGCCTTCGGCGACCGACGAGCGCGAGGCCGTCGTGGTCGAACAACCTGCGCGCACCGTTCCGAGCTTCGAGCGTTGGTCACCGGGCGAGATCACCGACGACGCGATCCGCACCGCGCTCGGCAAGCGCACGCTCGAGGACGCGCAGAGCACGCGCCGTCGCGGGCTCGTGGTGGAGGTGCAGCGCGCGAGCATCGAGCAGCCGATGCCCTCGGCACGACTGCCTGCGTGCACGGTGCGCTTCTTGGTGCCGCGCGAGCTCGCGTACGCGCGATGCGACTGCCAGGTCGGGCAAGGCTGCGCGCACGTCGCGCTCGCTGTGTGGGCGTTCCGAGAGGCTGACGCGCTGGGCGTCGATCGCGCCTCGATCGCGATCGAGCTCAAGAGCCCCGAGGCACGGGCACGCAGGCGCACGACGGACGACGAGCTCGGCCCGATGGTCGCGCTCGTGCACGAGCTGACGGAGACGGGCGTTGCGTCCGCGCGAGAGGCGATGGCGCAGAAGTTCGCGCTCGCAGGCGAGAGGCTCGGCAAGGCGGGCTACGTGTGGCCTGCGACGGGGCTCGAGGATCTCGCGTGGATGCTCGATCGCTACCGCGCGCGCTCGGCGCGCTACCACGCCGCCGACGCGCTCGCGCTCGCGACGGAGCTCGTGGCGCGTGCGCGCGTGGCGCAACGCGATCCCGAAGGTCCGCCGGCCGAGCTGCCGCTTCGCTACGTCCTCGGTCAGGGCGAGGCGATGGAGACCAAGCTCGATCATCTCCGTCTCGTCTCGCTCGGCGCGCGCGTCGAGAGCGAAGGGCGCGAGCGCAGTGCCGAGATCCTCCTGGCCGATCCCGACACCGGCACGGTGATGGTCTATGCGAAGAGCTGGACCTTCGCCGAGGGCGAGTCGATGCCGGAGGGACCCGAGCTCGGACGTCGACGCATCGCGGGCGCGAGCACGCTCGCCCAGCTCGCCGCCGGACAGGTCGTGACGCGCGTCGCGCGACGCCGCGCCAGCCGCGCGCTGACGATCGGCCAGTCGAGCACGGGCTCCACGTCCGTCACGCCGCAGACGGGCGACTTCAGCTCGCTGCCCGTGCCCATCCGCGTGGACTCGATGCGCGAGCTCGCGAGCCAGCTCGCGTCCCTGCCGCCTCGCATGCTGCGGCCTCGCGTGCTCGCCGAGTCGGTGCACGCTGTGAAGATCGCGCGTGTGGGGAGCGTGGGCTTCGAGCCCGGATCGCAGCGCCTCGTCGCGGAGGTGTACGACGCGGACGGACGCGTGCTGTTCGTGGCATCGCCGTTCCGGGGCGCGGCGCCCCACGCGCTCGACGTGCTCGGCCGCGCGCTCGCGGGTGGGATGGGGGCCGTTCGTTGGATCGCGGGCAGCATCAGCCACGACGGCCATGGCTTCGTGATCGACCCGACGCTCGTGGTCGCCGATCGTGTGGTCGCACCGGATGTGGAAGAGCGCGGCGAGCACGGTGCCCTCGCGAGCGCCGTGTCCCATCGACCTCCGCCTGCGGCGGCAGCGGTACGGCTCGAGGCCGCGCGTGCGGTGCTCGAAGAGGCGTTCCACCTCGGCCTCACCGCCGTGCCTTCGAGCCACGAAGCGCGCGTCGAGCGCGCGGCGCGAGAGCTCGAGGAGATCGGCGCGCGCGGCCTCTCGCGAAGGCTGCGGCGCTACCGCGACGCGCGCGTGCGTCGCAGAGCGGGCGACACGCTCTCGGTCCCCGACGCCTTCTTCGATGCTGCGGTCCGCGTCGCGCTCGCGATGGAGGCGGCGCGCAACGTCTCGCTCGGCATGCTCGCCACCGCCGGTGTGTCTCGTGAGGACGACGAGGGCGACCATGGCGAGGAGGGTGAGTCGCTCACGCCGTGACTGTCCGTACGGGATCGGCCCCTAAGACGCCGGTGGGGCGCCGAGCTCCGCCGTGACCCTGCACTGGCTCGCGCCTCGTGCGGTCGTTCAGGGCTTCTTGCCGCTCACACGCGCGCGGGTGCGCCGCGCGGAAAGCTGATCCAAGGTCGCACGTGGGCAGAGTGGCGTCGTCGTGGTCGTGTGCGGGGCTGATCGCGCTGTCGATCGCCGTCTCGGGCTGCGAGAACGAGTCGCTGTGCGTCATCGACTGCTTCGGCGGACCCACATGCCGTGGCAACGACATCTACATGGACCCGTCCGAGGTCCGCATGGAGCGCTGCGCGTTTTCAGCCTCACCGCAGCGCTGTCCACAGTCGCCGAGCCCCTCCCAGGTCTGCGAGCTCGGATGCCATCGTGGTTCGAGGGGGTGTGTGGAGCCCTGGCCAGCCCGCGCAGGGGACAGCTGTGCCCCCAACGGGCGCTGTCCCGCAGCCGCCGAGGTCGACGGTCCGCACGGTCCGTACACGCCAGAGCTCAGGTGCGTCGAAGGCACCTGCGCTGCATCGCCGCGCGAGTGGTGCAACGACCGCGACGACACGGGCGAGGGCGAGGTGGACGAGGGGTGCGCGCTCGAGGTCGCCGAGGTGCCGCTCGAATCCATCCGCGTCCCGATCCGCCTGGTCGAGCGCGGCGAGGTCCTGGGTCTGCTCGACGGCATCGACGAGACGCGCGATCGCACCCTCCACGTTCTGGACGCCAACCTCACGGAGACGTCGGCGTTTCCGATTCCGGACCACATCGAGCAGCTCGTCGCCGCGCGGGACGGCTTCGTGGGCCTGGGACTTCGCATCACGGAGCCCGCCGCGCTCGAGGTCGTGAGGTGGGGGCTCGACGGCACCGTGATCAGCACGCTGTCTTTGGGCCCCGCCCTCGACGGCTCGCTCTTGGCTCAGGGCGATGATCCCATTCGCCTCGTGACGCCTGAAGGCGAAGTCCACGCCTTCGATGCGACGAGCGGAGAGGCGCTTGGCGTGGCGACTGTGGGCGAGCGACAGCTCGTCGGCGCCGTGGGGCCGAGCGTCGTTCTCTGCGATGCGAGCCTCACACTCTGGGTCTCGCCCCTGCTCGAGGTCCGCGAGGTGCCCGGTGGCTGCACCCTCCTCGCGAGCCCGGGAGGCGAGCTGTCCTTGTGGGGATTTTCCTCGGACATCCTTCGCGACACCGAGGATGGCGGTCGGCAGACCTTCGCCGCGCCCAGCACGACTGCGCCGTTCCAGCTCCTCCTGACCGCGACCGAAGAGCATGCGGATCTCTGGGTGCGGAGCGGCGCCACCTACCTGCGCGTGACGCGTGTCGGCATCGACGGCTCCGAGGCCGTGCGCGTGATCGGGTCGAGCGGGGAGACCGTGCTCGACGCCGCCGCGGTCGGAGACCTCAGCGTGGCCCTCGTGACCGGCACCGCGGGCACGAGGCTGCTCGTCGTCGGGCCCGCACGCTGAGAGAGCGAGAGGACATTCGGCATGTCTTCCAACTCACGCGCGCGATGGGATCTCGTCGAGAGGAGTGGCGCAGCAGGTGGATGGGAGGGGGCGAACGGGCGCCTCGCAGTCCGCCGTGGCGCGTCCGCCGAGACCGACGCACTTCACGACGACACGGAGGACGAGACGGAGGAGGGCGCATCGCACGCGCCGTGAGCGGGGTCAGTGCGGGATCAGCCCCATGACGTTGGCGATCGCCAGCGTGCCGAGCGCCAGCACCACGAACACAGCGATGCCGATGCGCCAGTTGCGTTGGCTCCGTTCCTCGCGCGCGCGCAGCTCGTCTTTCATCCCGAACACGGCGTTCTTGAGGCGTGCGCGCGCGATCGCGCCTGCGTCGACGTGATCGGAGAGAAGGATCGTCTGGCTGCAGAATCGACAGACGATCTGCACGGTGCCGTCGGTCGGCACCTCGTTCCTGCCGCCGCACTTGGTGCACGCGACGCCGCTCTGCGCGAGGTTGCGCAGCGCTTCGTTGCCACGCTGCTGCCGCTCCATGTCGAGCGCGAGGCGCTCCGCGTCCGAGACGTACTGTGCGACGGGATGCGTCGCGCCACACGCGCCGCACGTCACCTGGTGGATGCGGAGGTTCAGCGGCACGGCGAGCCGTCCGCCGCACCGAGTGCACGCAGCGGCGCGTGTCGCTTGGTTCTCGTCCTCGAAGACCGGCGCGCGCACGCCGTCCTTCATGTCCTGCATCGCCTGCTGCGGGTTGGCGACGACGCCTTCGAGGTGCGCGGTGAGCACGTCCGCGGTGACCGCCTGCTTGCCCGCGTACCGCGCGGTCTCGAGCGTCGCGCGACAGAACGCGCACGTGAACGTGGCCACCCTCAGATCGTCGGGCAGCGGTGTGCTCGCACCGCAGGCGCTGCAGGTGACTCCGCGATCATGCGACATGACGATCCTCTCTCGCTCAGCGCGCGTTGCAGCAGAGCAGGGCGCGCGTGACGCCGCCGCACTCGAGGTCGCCGGGGGTGGTGTGCACGTTCGGGCTGCCGGGGTCGAAGACAGGGTCGGGATCCAGGTGGAAGATGGGATCGCCTGCGACCTCGAACGTGACGTACTCGCCATCCGCGAGGTGGTTGCCCGTGAAGGTCCAGCTCGAGCAGTTCGCACCCTCGCCAGGCTCGTACGTCGTCCCGGCCATCGTCACGCTCGTGGTGCGCTGGAGCCACGCCGTCGTGGTGACAGGGACCGCGTCGAGCTCGCCGCGCGCAGCGGCGATCACGATCTCGTCGTAGTCGCAGGGATGATCGGCACCGATCGCCACGCACTGCCGGGTGCCTGCCTCGAGCCCGACCATGTCGAACGAGTCGCGCCAATCCGAGGTGCGATCGGCGACGAGGCCCGCGTAGACGGCAGCAGCGGGCGCGTCCGGTCCCGCATCGGGCATGGACATCGGCTCGGTGTCGTAGACGGCTGGCGCGTCGGCCGAGGAGGCCGCGTCGGGATCGCGCGCCGCGTCCGGTGTGGTCTCGCCTCCGCCGCAGCCCGCGAGAGACAGCAAGAGAAGACAGGGCACGACGTTCCGGGCGCTCATGTGCGCCTTATCCCCGGGATCACCGCGCGACCGCAAGCGAACCGTCGGAGCGCGACGCTCGATCGGGACGGGAACGTGTGCGTCCACGTCGACGTACCATCGCGCGCCGGTCTCGCGGCACCGGCCTCGCACTCACATCGCCGCGCGTGGAGATCGCATGCGACGTTTCGAGCTCGTCGAGGGATCGAGCAGCAAGTTCTGGGAGATCGAGCTCGGCGACACGAGCTTCGACGTGCGCTGGGGGCGCATCGGCACGAGCGGTCAGTCGCAGACCAAGACCTTCCCCACCGCTGCCAAGGCGCAGGCCGAGCACGACAAGCTCATCAAAGAAAAGACGGGCAAGGGCTACGCAGAGGTCGGCGCGAGCGCGGGCACGGCCGCTGCGAAGACAACCCCGGCGAAGATCGAACCGTCCTCCGACGACGCGGCGGTCGACGCGACCCGCGCGCCTGCGGAGCCGGCGAAGGTCGGGAAGAAGAAGGTCGAAGCCAACGACGCGCCCGAGGTGATCGCGAAGCCTGCCGTGACGCCCGCCCCCGCGAAGCCCGCGCCGATCGCTGCGCCCGCGGTCGCGCGATCGATCGTCCTCACCGATCCGCGCACGTGGCCCACCGAGCTGCGAGCGCTCGTGCAGCCTCGTCACGCGTGGGCCGAGCCCGCGCCGGAGCTCGACCGCGACGCGATCTGGAAGAAGGTCCGCGAGCGCGCGGCGAAGTCCAAGGCCACCGCCGATCCGAAGGGCGTGGGGCTCGCGGAGGGGCGAGCTCGCGCCGCCGAGCCCGATGCCCCTCGCACGACAGCGCCGCTCTCGACGGAGATCGGCCTCGCGACGGTCCTGTGCTCGTCCCCGAGCGTGTGGAGCGAGCTCGCGTGGGCGCTCCACGGCATGGACCTCGCGATCGATCACTGGATCGCGACCGGCGGCGTCGCTCACGCGATCGCGACCTACGCCGGCCTGTCTCGCACCTCGATGCAGTGGCTCGTCCACGTCGATCACGCTGCCGTGCGCCGACTCTCTCTGTTCGTCGCGCCTCTCCCCGACGCAGAGCGTGAGGCGCTGTACGCGCTCCCCGCGCTCCAGGGCGATGACGTGGCGACGTTGCGCATGCGCCTCTTCCCCGAGCGCGGCGAGGCCGACGCGTACACGCCGGGAACGTACACACACGGCGGCACGGTGCTCGAGTCGGTGACGCGCGTCGACTCGATCGGTCGTCTGACGCAGGGCAAGTCCTTGTGGTCGTGGAGGGTGGGGCAGAGCGGCCCGCGTCCCCTCGCGTACACGTGGGTCGCGTGCTTCGGCGAGGGCGCGCTGCCGGTGCTCGCGGGCGCGTTCGAGCTCGAGGGCGACACCCACGCGTTCCGCGAGATCGCCGAGGTCATCGCGTTCATCGGCACACCCCAGGCGTTCACGGCGCTCGCCTCACGCGCGTCCGATCGCAACGTGCTGCCTGCGCTGCGCGAGGGCGCGCTGGCCCATCCAGCGGTCGCGCTCGCGCCGCTCGTCACCGTCGCGTCGCAGCGCGGTCAGGCCGCCGCGCCGTGTCGCACGATCCTCTCGCAGGTCTTGCGCGGCACGAGCCCGGAGCTCGAGGCCGCGATCTCGCAGCTGGGTGATGCGGGCCAGCGCTTGGTCGCGGACGTTCGTGCGAAGCACGAGTCGGTCGAGGAGGCGAGCGAGGCCGATCTCCCGAGGTGGATCGTGTCGCCGCCGTGGCTCGACAAGAAGAAGAAGGCCGCCGCGGGGACGGTGACCGGCCTCGTGCCGTTCGCGTTCGAGGAGGCGCTCGTGTGGCCCTCGGGCGTGGAGCCGAAGTGGTCGGCGTTTCAGCCGCCGACGTGGGCGCAGAGCCAGGTCAGCGCGCCCAACTTCTTCTGGGAGCACTGGGGGGTGCCGCGTGAGCTCGCCGAGCGCATGGCCGAGAAGGACGATCCTGCCGACGACGCGCTGCTCGCAGAGCACGCGCAGAAGAAGATGGCCTCGTACTTCACGGCGTACGGCGCCTACCTCCGGGTGGTGCCCACGCGCCTCGTGCGCAAGCTCGTCCTCGCGTTCGCGTCGGCGCGCTGGTGGGACGAGGTCGAGGCCTTCCAGTGGCTCGCGACGCAGGAGAAGCTCGCCTGTCTGGACGCGCTGCTCGCGTACACGAAGGCGCACCTCGAAGACGGCCTCGGTGTGCTTCGGCCGTACCGCTCGCCGCGCGTCGCGATCCTCGCGGCCGACGCGCTCTACCGCCTGAAGAAGAAGCCCCCGGCCGCCAAGCTCTGGCTGCTCGCCCACCCCGAGGCAGCGGCGGTGGGCCTCATCCCGATCGCGATCGGCGCGCCGAGCAAGCAACGCGACGCCGCGGAGCACGGCCTTCGCGTGCTCGCGAGCGAAGGCCACGAGGCGATCGTGATGGAGGTCGCAGCGCGCTACGGCGAGCCCGCGAAGCAGGCGACGCGCGCTGTGCTCGACTTCGACGCGCTCGATCTCTTCCCGTCGAAGATCCCCACGCTCCCCGAATTCGCCAGCGCGAGTGCGTTGCCGCGCCTCGTCTTGCGCGAGTGCGGCAAGGCCTTGCCCATCGCCTCGATGCAGCACGTGCTCACGATGCTCGCGATCTCCAAGCCGGGTGAGCCTTACGCGGGCGTCACGCGTGTGAAGGAGCTCACCACGATCGCGTCGCAGAGCGAGCTCTCGTGGGAGCTCTTCTCCACGTGGAACGTCGCGGGCGCCCCCTCCAAGGAAGGCTGGGCCTTCACGCAGATGGGCGTCCTCGGCGACGACGAGTGCGCGCGCAAGATCACGCCGCTCATCCGATCGTGGCCGGGCGAGTCGCAGCACCAGCGCGCGGTCAACGGCCTCGACGTGCTCGCGTCGATCGGCAGCGACGTGGCCCTCATGCACCTCCACGGCATCGCTCAGAAGCTCAAGTTCAAGGGCCTGCAGGAGAAGGCGCGGGAGAAGATCGATCAGATCGCCGAGGCGCGGGGCCTCTCTGCCGACGAGCTCGCCGATCGCCTCGTGCCCGATCTCGGTCTCGACGACGACGGCTCGCTCACGCTCGACTTCGGACCGCGACAGTTCCGCGTGGTGTTCGACGAGTCGCTCAAGCCGCTCGTGAAGGACGCGGAGGGCAAGCGCCTCGCGGACCTACCCAAGCCGCGCAAGGACGACGACGCCGAGAAGAGCGCGGCGGCCGTCGAGACCTGGAAGACGCTGAAGAAGGACGCCAAGACGATCGCGCAGCAGCAGGTGATCCGCCTCGAGCTCGCGATGTGCGGGCGACGTCGCTGGAGCCAGGACGTGTTCACGCGCTTCCTCGTCGGTCATCCGCTCGTGCGGCACCTCGTCGTGCGGCTCGGGTGGGGCGCGTACCACCCCGACGGCGAGCTCCTCTCGATCTTCCGCGTCGCCGAGGACGGCAGCTTTGCGAGCGTCGACGACGAGGCCTACGAGCTGCCCGACGGAGCGGAGATCGGGGTCGCGCACACGCTCGAGACCGACCCCGCGCAGGCGGCCAAGCTCGGCCAGGTCTTCGGCGACTACGAGCTCCTCCAGCCCTTCGTGCAGCTCGGACGCGAGACGTACGCGCTCACGGAGGCCGAGGAGAAGGCGGGCGTGGTCGAGCGCTGGAAGGGAAGGAAGATCCCGACCGGCAAGGTGCTCGGTCTCGAGGCGCGCGGATGGCGTCGGGGCGCGCCGCAGGACGGCGGTCACATCAGCTGGATGGAGAAGAACGTCGGCGACACCACGTTCTCGATCGATCTCGATCCGGGCCTCGCGGTCGGCATGCTCGACATGTACCCGGAGCAAGAGGTGCACATGCTCGGCGCGGGCGTCGAGCACCGCTGGCGGCGCGACACCACCAAGGGCCTCGCCGGGATCGATCGCATCGTGGTCAGCGAGCTGATCCGCGACATCGAGCAGATCTTCCTCTGACGCGTCACGACCTCCGCGCTCGGTGTGCCACCATCGAGGTGTGGTGCTCGCCCGCTCACGCTCGATCGGCCTCGCGACGCTGGCGCTCGTGGGCTGCGGTCGCGTGAGCTACGCGCGCGATGCAGCCCCGCCGCTCGACGCGCGCTTCGAGATCGACACCCCGCGCGAGGACGCGGGGCTCGACGCATTCGCCGTCGTGGTGCCTGACGCGGGCCTCGACGTGGGCTTCGACCCCGGCACCGACGCGACCTCGGACGTGGGCAGCGACGCGGGGCCCGATGCTCCGACGCCGCGCGAGATCGTGTGCGGCGCGGGCTCCACGATCGCATGCCTCTCGTTCGACGCCGATCCGCCGTCGCCGTGGGAGAGCTGGCACACCCTCGACGACGGAACCATCCAACGCCGGCTCGACGACGCAGGCTTCCGTGGCGGCGCGCTCGAGCTGTCGATCCCCGCCAGCGCCACCTCGAGCGGCGCCGGGATCCGCATGCCTCTCGACGGTGCCTCGTTCCGCGGCGGCCTCTACGTCTCGGCGTTCATGCGCGTCTCGCGTCCCGCGGTCAGCGGCTTCCTCGTGCTCATGGAGAGCAACAACGGCCTGGGCGGCGTCGACCAGCGCAAGGTGTCGGTCGACTCGAACGGCCTGAACGCGCACCAGCTGGTGGTGGTCGGCGGCGCGAGCGTCTCGGGCGCCGCGTTCCCGCTCGACCGCTGGGTGTGCGTGCGCATGGCGATCACCGACGCGCTCGCCGAGAGCGAGGTGGACGGAGAGCCGCTCACCTCGCCGCTGCCCTTCGACGTCGGGACCTTCGTGGGCGTGAACCTCGGCGGCTACTCGCAGCGCGACGCGGCGACCATCGTGATCGACGACGTGCTCGTCAGCACCACGCCCGTCGATTGCCTACCGCTCTGAACGACGCTGCGTCGATCGAGGAAAGCGAGACTCGAGCTCAGGGCTGTCGGCCGCGAGCGCCGATCGCCACGCACCTCGACCTCTGCTCGATGGTCCCGTCGGGCAGCGTGGTGGTCTCGTCGATGCTGTCTGCAGCACCACCGAGGATGTTGGGCCCGGTGACGTAGGCGAGCATCGTGCACATCTCGTCGCTCGCGTCGGCGCCCCAGCCGATCGTGTCGCTGCCCGTGTTCGTGTAGGTGCAGTGAACGCGCAGGCCCTGCGCGCCCGCGAGCGAGACCGGCGGGTCGATGGGCCCACCGAGCGCGTTGCCGATCCCGCCGCTCGTCTCGAACACGAGCTCGCCGTCGCGCTCACCGCCGAAGACCTCGATGCGCATCCCGTCGGCCAGGCCGTGGTAGTGCGGCAGCACGTAGAACACCTCGGGAGCGAAGACGCCCGTGGTCGCGCGATCGAAGTCGCACTCGGTCGTCACCTGGGTGGTCGAGCGCGGCCCGATCGAGATGCCGCGGTTGTCGATCGCGAGAGGCTGGAGCACCGTCGAGATCTGCCCGCGCGCGATGGGCACCACATCGAATCGGATCGCAGTGTCGAGCGGCGCGCCCGTCGTGTTGAGGAGATGGATCGATCCGATCACGCGAGAGCGCGCGGGGATCACGTAGACGGTGCCCTCCGAGAACACCTGGTGCTCTTCCGTGGCCTGGGTCGACTGCGCGAAGAACACGCCGCCTCCGCCGAGGCTCGCCGCGAGCTCGGTGAAGGAGCGCTCGGCGCAGGGCCACGTACCGTCAGGGCCCACGAACAGCGTCTCGGGCACGAAGGTCCAATTGGAGTGGTGCCAGCCGGGGCCCGCCGACATGTGCACCGCGTTCACGTAGAGCGGCTCATCGTTGTCGAGCGTCCAGCTCTGGCACTCGGAGAGGATCTCGTCGCCTGGCGCGAGCGAGACCGCGGGGAACGCATGCACCAGCGGCTCGGGCGGCGTCACGTCCACGGTCGTGTCGCAAGAGAGTGAGGGCAGCGCGAGCACCGCAGTGATGAGGAGAGGCGCGAGGGCTCGGGGATGGCGCATGGGAGGTCTCCGAGAAAGCGTGACGAGTTGGTCACGATTTCCCGAGGTCGTCAACGCGCCGCGAGCGGTCCCCGATCGCGAGCTCACGGACGTCAGCCGAATCGGCCGGTGATGTAGTCCTCGGTCTTCTTCTGTTTGGGACGGGTGAAGACGCTCTCGGTCGGGCCGTGCTCGATCAGCTCGCCCATGTAGAAGAAGGCGGTCGTGTCGCTCACGCGCGCCGCTTGCTGCATCGAGTGCGTGACGATCACGATCGAGAAGTCCTTCGCGAGCTCGCGGATGAGTTCCTCGATGCGGGCCGTGGCGATCGGATCGAGCGCCGAGGCGGGCTCGTCCATCAAGAGCACCTCGGGCTCCACCGCGAGCGCGCGCGCGATGCAGAGACGCTGCTGCTGACCGCCCGAGAGCGAGAGGGCGGAGGTGTCGAGGCGGTCCTTCACCTCGTCCCACAGCGCCGCGCGACGCAGCGACTTCTCCGCCACCTCGCGCAGCACGGGCGTGCGCGACTCACCGCCGATGCGGAGGCCGAACGCGACGTTCTCGAAGATCGACTTGGGGAACGGGTTCGATCGCTGGAACACCATGCCGACGCGGCGTCGTACGTCCACGGCGTCGATGTGCGGCGCGTAGATGTCCTGCCCGTCGAGCGTGATGCGGCCGCTCACCGCGCAGCCTTCGATCAGATCGTTCATGCGGTTGAGCGAGCGGAGGAACGTGGACTTGCCGCAGCCCGAGGGGCCGATGAGCGCGGTCACCTCGCGATCGGCGACGGGAAGCGACACGCCCTTGATCGCTGCGTGGGTGCCGTACCGGACGGTGATCTCGTGCGCCTCCATCTTGCGCGTCGCGCCCTCGGCGTGGGCCGACTCGACGCTCGCGCGAGGGGTGGGAACGGGTGCGGTGATCGGCTCGGGCATCGTTCTCTTCGGCCTCTCGTCAGGCGCTCGCCAGTGCGTGGGCGCGCGCGCGGTTGCGGAGGAGCACGGCGGCGAGGTTGAGCGTGAAGGTCAGGGCGAGCAGCACGAGCACCGTCGCGAACAGCGCGGGCCGCGCGGCGTCGACGTTGGGGCTCTGCGTGGAGAGCGCGAACACGTGGTAGCCGAGGTGCATGTGCATGTCGCGGAGATCGGTCGGCAGGTACGGCAGGTAGTTGGCCGCGCCCGTGAAGATGATCGGCGCGACCTCGCCCGCGCCGCGGCTGACCGCGAGGATCACGCCCGTGAGGATGCCGCTCGACGCCTGCGGCACGACGATGCGGAAGATGGTCTGGAACTTCGTGGCGCCGAGGCTCATCGAGGCCATGCGCAGATCCTGCGGCACGGTGCGGAGGGCCTCTTCGGTCGCGACGATGACGACGGGCAGCGTGAGCACCGCGAGCGTCAGCGACGACCACAGCACGGCGGGCCGACCCCACACCGGATCGCCCGGGCCGTACACGAGGTCGTCGATCCCGCGTCCGACGAACATCACGAAGAAGCCGAGCCCGAAGAGCCCGAACACGATCGAGGGCACGCCCGCGAGGTTCTGCACCGCGGCGCGCACGACCGACGCCAGGCGTGATCCGCGGGGCGCGTACTCCGCGAGGTAGATGCCGGTGGCGATGCCCACGGGCACGCCGGTGATCGTCATCAGCATCGTCAGCATCACCGTGCCGACGATCGCGGGAAAGATGCCGCCGCCCGTGAGATCGGAGGCGGGCTCGCTCGTGAGGAACTCGACGCTCACGTGGCCTGCGCCCTCGCGCACGATGAGCCCGAGCAGCACCACGGTGGTGCCGAGCAAGAGCACCACGGACGTGGCCGAGAGGCCGGCGAGCACCCAGTCTCCGCGGGCGTAGCGCATCACACGGCTCCGCCGCTCAGGCGCTTGTGGAGTCGATCGATCACGAGCGCGCCCACGCGGTTGAGCACGAACGTCACGAGGAAGAGGAGCGTCCCGAGGAGGAACAGCACGCGCCAGTGGGGATCGCCCTGGGTGACCTCGCCCAGCTCCGCGGCGATCGTCGCTGTCACCGTGCGGGCGCTCGTGGTGGGATCGAAGAGCTCGACCACGGCGGCGTTGCCGGAGGCCATGAGGACCACGAGCGTCTCGCCGATCGCGCGCCCCATGCCGAGGATCACGGCCGCAGCGATGCCGGGGAGGGCGGCGGGCACGACGACGCGAAGAATGACCTGGTGCTTGCGGGCGCCGAGCGCGAGCGCCGCGTGAAGGAGGTCCTTGGGCACCGCGCTGAGCGCGTCCTCGCTGATGGTGAAGACGAGCGGCGCGATCGCGAGCGAGAGGCCGAGGCTCGCGACGATCACGTTGAGCCGGTACGTCGTTCCCAGCAGGGACTGGACGAACGTCGCCAGGATCATCAGCGCGAAGAAGCCGAGCACCACGGAGGGGATGGACGCGAGCAGCTCGATCGCGGGCTTGAGGATCTCTCTCGCTCGACGGCTCGCGTACTGCGACACGTAGATCGCCGCGCCGATCGAGAGCGGCACCGCGATCAGCATCGAGATCACCGTGACCTTCAGCGTGCCCACGAACAGGGGGACCACGTTGAGCTTCGGGATCTCGCCCACGGGCTGCCACACGAACGCCGCCTCGGCGTAGCCAGGCCACACGCGGGGAAACACCAGCGCCGAGAGACCGCCGATCTCCTCCTGCGCCGCGACGTCGAACAAGATGGGCAGCGCCTCCTTCGCGATGAAGAGGAAGATGAGCGCGATGGCTGCGACCGCGGCGAACGCCATGACGTGGATGGCGGCCTCACCAACACGGTGAGAGAAGGGCGTTCGCAGGCCCTGACCGAGCGGGACGCGGGCGCGACGTCGGGGAGGGACGGACGGAACGTCGCCCTTCGTGGCCGCCTCCGCGGCGCCGACCTCGAGCTGCCCTGCGCTCCCGTTGCTCATCGTCGAACGATCTCTGGTCTCATGGGGTGACCACCGTGGGCGTGGGCGCCTCCGCCGGCGTCGTGTCGTGGGGCAGCGGATAGAACCCCGCGCGCTCGACGAGCGCCTGACCCTCGGCCGACGTCGCGAACGTGATGAGCTCCGCGGCAAGCCCGCTCGGCGGGCCTGCCGTGTACATGAAGAGCGAGCGCGAGAGCGGGTAGCGGCCCGTGGTGGCGTTCTCGAGCGTGGGCTCGATCGCAGCGCCGTCTGCGCCGGCGATCGGCACCGTGCGGATGCCCTGCGCGTAGCCGATGCCGCCGTAGCCGATGCCCGCGGGATCCTGGGCCACCGCGTTGATGACGGCCGCCGTGCCCGGCAGCGTCTGCGCGGTGAGCGCGAAGTCCGCGTTGTCGAGCACGTGCTCCTTGAAGTAGGCGTACGTGCCCGAGTTGTTCTCGCGGCTGTAGAGGACGATCGCGCGATCGGGACCGCCCACGGCAGACCAGTTCGTGATCTGTCCGCGGTAGATGCCCGAGAGCTGCTCCATCGTCAGCGACGTGATCGGGTTCTCGGAGTGGACGTAGATCGCGAGCGCGTCGAGCGCGACACGCGTCTCGATCGCCTGGACGTGTCGCTCGCGCTGGAGCGTCTCGCGCTCTCGAGCGTTCATGGGGCGACTCGCGTTCGCGACGTCCGCCGTGCCCGCGAGCAAGGCCGAGATGCCGGTGCCCGAGCCGCCGCCGGACACCTGCACCGTGTCGCCGGGGTGGCTCGCCATGAAGCCTTCGGCCCAGCGCTGCGCGAGGATCACCATGGTGTCGGAGCCCTTGACGCTGAGCGTGCCGCCGCGCGCGGGGTCACCCGTGCCTTCGCTTCCTTCGGCGGGTGCGGGATCGCGACCGTGGCCGCCGCTGCAGGCGACCAGCGCCACGCTCATCGCGAGCGTGACGAGCGAGCTGGAGAAGGTGACGACGTGAAGCGGACGCATCGAGGAGCTCCGATCTTGCCGGCCTCTACCGGCGCTGTGTGACGGTCGTGTGACAGTCGCGAAGACCTGCGACGAACAGGTCTCTCGCTCAGAAATACGCCTGCACCTGCACGCGCCCTTGGAACCGCTCGGTGAGCGAGGTGACGCCCGTGCTCTCTCGCGCCGTCGACAGGTAGCTGCCGTCGAGCTGGAGCTTCAGGTCGTGGCCCATCGGGTACCAGCTGAAGCCCACGGTCACCTCGCGCGAGGCGTGAACGGCGCTGGGGCCCTGCGGGTAGATGTCTGCGACACGCGCAGCGATCTCGACGGGCGCGAAGTCGAAGAGGTAGCCCGCCTGCGCGAACCAGCCGAGCGCGCTGCCGGAGGTCTCGACGATCTCCATCCCCTGCGCATCGAGGTTGGTCGCGCTCGCCGCGCCGTCCACTTGTCGGAGGAGGAGCTCGGCCTGCAGCGAGAAGCCCGCGTACTTGAGGATCAGATCCGCCTCGCCGTGGAAGTAGCTGAAGCGCGCGAGCTGGTAGAAGTCGGTCGTCGTGCGACGGCGGCGGTTCGTGTCCTCGTTGTAGGCGAAGCCGACGCCGATCGAGAGACGCAGCCGCTCTTCGCGCGTGAGATCGGACTCGATGTACGAATCGTCGAAGCGGCCGAACGGCTGCACCTGGACGCGCGCGACGTAGAGCAGGCCGAGGTCGTTGTTGACGCGGAGGCGACCGTCGCCGCCGAACACACCGAGCTGGTAGCCGAGGTAGCCCCCGAGGCCGAAGAGATCGTTCGAGTAGAGCTGCACGCCGTTGTCGCGATCGACCGCGAGCTCGGCGTTCACGATCGATCGATCGACGAGCTGGAGCGAGCTGCTCGAGATCACGCGCTCACGGCTGAACGGCACCTTCATCACGCCGACGCGCACGTTCATGTCGCGCAGGCCCGTCCACGCGATCTGCGCGTCGCGCACCGGGATCAGGAGATCCGGCTCCATGTCGCGCGGCGCGAGGCCGAGCTGGACGTAGTACTCGAGGTTCGCGTCGAGGAGGTGACCGCGGAACACCAGGCGCGCGCGGCGGACGAGGAAGTCCACGCTCGCGGGGTCGGCGTCGCTCACGCCCGACTCGACGAAGGCCTGCGCCTGCAAGCGGCCGCGGATCTGCAGCGAGAACCTGTCGTCGTCGGAGTGGAACGTGAGCCCACGCCCCCACGCGACCGCCACCGGCGGCGTCGGATCCACCACCACCTCGGGGACCGTCTCCGCGATCTCCGCGACCACGACGGTCGGCTCGTGCGGCGCCGCGAGCTCCGTCGTCACGGAGCCCGTCGGGCTCGGGACCTCGGACGACACCTCCGACCGTGTCGATGGCGTGACGTCGCCCGACACCGGCTCGATGCCCGGTGGCGCCGCGGGCGCCTCCGCGGTGAGCTCGACCGATGGTGATGCGTCCTGCGCGACGCCACGCGTCGCAGGAAGGACACACAAGAGGCTCAGGAGAGAGAACCAGGTGACGACGCTAGGGCGACACATGACGAGGACGCCTTCCTGCCGCCACACGTTGGTGACGACGGCGCCTCTCTATCGAGGGATCGTGTCGCACTCGGCTCGGATGCGTGTCGCGTCAGCGTCGCGTGTGTGAAGTCGAGGTGACGAGCGCTCGATCGTGTGTCGCCTCACGGAATCAGGGCGTCTCGGTGTGTCGCGAGCGTGCCGGAGCTCGGTCGTCCGCGGCGCGAGCCGCCTCGACACGCCGAGCCCGTGCGATCGTTCGCTGCTCAGGAAACGACGCCTCTCGGCTTCTCAGCTGCGGGGCGCGTGCACGTCGAATCGGATCACGACGGCGTCACGAATCAGATCGTCGGGCATGCCGGGGTAGGTGATCCCGAAGTCCTGTCGGTTCACGGAGAACTCGGCGCGCGCGCTGACCTCGGTCGCGGAGACGGCGATGATCGCCGGGAAGCTGATCGCGTGCGTCTGGCCGTGGAGCGTGAGGTTGCCCGTCACGGTGTGCGTCGCCGGCGTGCCGTTGATGGCCTCTGTCGAGCCCGCCGCGATGCGGGTCGAGGTGAAGACCGCCGTCGGGAACTGCGCGACGTCGAGGAGATCCGGCGTGCGCAGGTGGCCCGCGAGCCGCTCGGGCTCGATCTGGAGCGAGTCCATCTGGATCGTGACCTCGACGCTGCTCGCCGTGATGTCGTCGTTCGGCGCGAGCGTGATCGATCCCGAGAAGTCGGAGAACGACCCGTCGTGGCTCGCAGTGACCTTCGCGGCCGTGAAGCCGACCGTCGATCGATCACGCGCGATCGCGAGGGGTGCGGTCGCCGCCGCGGCGGGCTCGGCCGTCCCGGGCGGCGTCGTCGTCGTCGGGGGCGGCGTCGCGGGGTCGGTGACGGTCGCTGTCGCGACACCCTCGGTGTGATCTTCGCCGCACGCGATCAGGGTCGGCGCTGCGAGCGCGAGGAGGAGTGCGAGCGAGAGAGAGCGAGCATGGCTGGGCATCGGGAAGCTCCGTGGTTCGACGCGACGCGCGCCGAGGCGATCTCTCTAGGCCTCTTGCACGGCGTGCGACAGGACCGGGGCGCGAAACCGATCGTTTCTCGCTCGCAACGCGCGGTAGCCTCGCGCCCTCGGAGGACTCACGTGGCCGCGAAGAAGAAGAGCAGCGACGAGACGACAGAGGGCGAGGCAGCGACGACCCGCGACCGCTACCAGCGCCCTCCCGCCGAGATCCTTCATGCGTCCGAGCTCGATCGCTTGAGACAGACCGACGACGGCCCGCGACCGCCCGGCTGGCACCTCTCGCTCCGCGCCGCGCGCGCGTTCCTCCTCGGCGACGAACGCCGCCAGATCGAGCGCAAGCTCGTGCTCCCCTCGGCGCTGGTCGATCGTTGTCTGGTCACGCTCGCGACCACGCGTGGCCTCATGCTCGTGGGTGAGCCAGGCACCGCGAAGTCGCTCCTGAGCGAGCTCATCGCGGCGGCCGTCTCCGGCACCTCGACGCTCACGATCCAAGGCGGAGCCTCGACCACCGAGGATCAGATCAAGTACTCGTGGAACTACGCGCTGCTCGTGAACGAGGGCCCCACGCTTCGCGCCCTCGTGCCTGCGCCGCTCTACACGGGCATGAAGCTCGGCAAGATCGTGCGCTTCGAGGAGATCACGCGCTGTCCGCTCGAGGTGCAGGACGCGATGTTGTCGATGCTCTCCGATCGCGTGTTGGCGGTACCCGAGCTCGAGGGCGAGCACGGCATGCTCTACGCGCGCGAGGGCTTCAACGTCATCGCCACCGCGAACACCCGCGATCGCGGTGTGAACGAGATGTCGGCCGCGCTCAAGCGTCGCTTCAACTTCGAGACGGTGTTCCCCATCCTCGATCTGCGCGCGGAGATGGAGCTCGTGCGCGAGCAAGCCAAGAAGCTGCTCGAGCGATCGGGCGTGCCGATCGCACCTCCCGAGAGCGTGATCGAGGTGCTCGTCACCACGTTCCGCGAGCTGCGCACGGGCGAGGTGCACGACGGCAACGCGATCGAGCGCCTCTCGAGCGTGATGTCGACGGCCGAAGCGGTGAGCGTCGCGCACGCTGTCGGTGTGCGAGGCTGGTTCCTGCGCGGTGATGGCGGCAGCCCGGCCGATGTCGTCGAGTGCCTCGCGGGCACCGCGGCCAAGGACAACGCCGACGATCTCAAGAAGATCCGCCGCTACCTCGAGCAGCGCGTGGGGCAGCGTCAGGGCGAGCACTGGAAGCAACTCTACGAAGCGCGTCATCTGCTGCCGGGTTGATCGAGGCTTCGCGTGCTGCACGTCGTCGGCATCCGTCACCATTCGCCCGCGTGCGCGAGGCTCGTCGCGCACGTGATCGATCGCGTGCGGCCGGCGCACGTGCTCATCGAAGGCCCCGCCGACATGAACGAGCGCATCGACGAGCTCTTGCTCGGTCACGCGCTGCCCGTCGCGATCTTCACGTTCCTTCGGGAGAACGACGAGCCCGCAGCGGGGGCGGGCAGCGGCCGTCGACACGCGAGCTGGACGCCGTTCTGTGCGTACTCGCCCGAATGGATCGCCGTGACCGAGGGCCGTCGCGTGGGCGCCGCAGTGCGCTTCTGCGATCTCCCGGCGTGGCACGAGGCGTTCGAGGGACGAAAGAACCGCTACGCCGATCCGGGCGAGAGCGAGGAGCCCAGCGACGATCCGAACGCGCGCACCGTGAAGGGCCCGCGGGCGAGCACGCGCTACGCCGAGGCGCTCTGCAAGCGCTACGGCGTGGACGACGTGGACACGCTCTGGGACCACCTCTTCGAAGGGCCCGTCGGCGCCTCCTCCGGCGGCATCTCGCTCGACGAGCTCGCGTCGCGCCTCGAGATCTACTTCGAGCACCTCCGAGGCGACGAGCCCGGCGGCCCGCGCGATGCACCGCGCGAAGAGCTCATGTCGCGCTATGCAGCGTGGGCCGCGCTCGATGCGCCGGGCCGTGACGTGGTGCTGGTCTGCGGTGGGTTCCACGCACCGTTCGTGAAGAGGCGGGCCGCCGAGGTGCAGCGTGCGTTCGAGGCCGACGGAGAGTCGATGCCGGTGCCGACGATCGCGCCCCCCGCGCAGGGCGCGCGCTTCGGCAGCTACCTCGTGCCCTACACATACCGACGTCTCGACGCGTTCGCCGGCTACGACGCGGGGATGCCGTCGCCGGGCTTCTACGAGCTCGTGTTCGAGCGCGGCGCGGAGCACGCTGCGGAGCGCCTGGTCGAGATCGCCGTCGAGCGACTGCGCAAGAAGAAGCAGCTCGTCTCGACCGCGGATCTGATCGCCGCCCGCACGCTCGCCGAGGCGTTGTCCGCCATGCGCGGGCACGCGGCGCTCCTGCGCACCGACATCCTCGACGCGCTCGCGAGCGCGCTGGTGAAGGACGGCCTCGATGCGCCGCTGCCGTGGTCGCGTCGCGGTCCGCTCGCACCGCGCACCGACCCGTTGCTCGTCGAGATCGTGAGGGCCCTCTCGGGCGAGCGCGAAGGGAAGCTCGATGCGCGCACGCCCAGGCCCCCGCTCGTGTTCGACGTGGAGGCGGAGCTCGAGAAGCACGGCCTCACGCCGACGGCGGAGGTGCGCACGGTCAAGCTCTCGCTGCGCGACGACGCGGGGCGCGCGGCGAGCCGCGTGCTCCATCGGCTCGCGGTCCTGGCGATCCCCGGCTTCACGCGCGCCTCGGGACCGAAGTGGGCCACCGATGCCGTGCTCGACGAGTCGTGGTCGATCGCGCGCTCGACCGAGCAGCAGCCCGCGATGATCGAGGCTTCGATCTGGGGCGCGACGCTCGAGGCCGCGGCGCTCGGACGCCTCGAGGACGCGCTCGTCTCTTCGGGAGGTCGCGTCGGTCCCCTCACCGAGATCCTCGGTGCGGCGGTGTTCGTCGGCATCGGGGGGCTGGCGATCCAGATCATCGATCGTGTCGAGTCGGCGATCGCCAACGAGCACTCGCTCGGCGAGGTGGGCTCGGCGGTCTCGCGGCTCTTCGATCTCTTCCTCCACGGAGAGCTGCTCGGTGCGCAGGGCGCTGTGTCGCTCGAGCGCGTGCTCGCCGCTGCGGTGGAGCGCGGCCTCTGGCTGCTCGAGGGTGTGACGGGGCCCTCCGCGCCTCTCGACGAGCGTGAGGTGCGGGCGGTCGCGGCGCTGCGTGATCTGATCGTGCGCGGTCCCGCCTCGATCACCGTCGAGCGTGCGCACGCGGAGGGCGTGTTCGCCCGCCGCGCGGTCGATCCGGCTGCGCCGCCGTCGATCCGCGGCGCGTCACTCGGCGCGCTGTGGAGCCTCGCGCAGGGCTCGGACGGCGAGGAGCGCGAGCAGCTCGCGATCGCGGCGACCAAGGGCGCGAGCCTACCGTCGGTGATCGGCGACTTCCTCGGTGGGCTCTTCATCGTCGCGCGCACCGAGGCCCTGCACGCCGAGGGTCTCATCGCCGCGATCGACGAGGTCCTCGTCGCGCTCGGCGATCACGAGCTCCTCGTGGGCCTTCCCTCGATGCGCCTCGCGTTCTCGTTCTTCCCGCCGCGCGAGCGTGAGGCGATCGCGAAGAAGATCCTCGCGCGGCACGGTCAGTCACAGATATCGCCGCACCAGATGCTGAAGCTGCGCGTCGCGACCGACGACGTGGCCGCGGGCCTGCGGATGGACGCCGATGCCCTCGCGCTCGCGAAGCGCTTCGGTCTCGAGGACACGCTCGACGCAGGCGAGGAGACAGCGTCGTGAGCGACGAGAAAGGCCCCGCGCTCCCACCGCTCGTGCGCTGGCGGCTCGTGCTCGGCGAGGCGGGTGATTCGCTCGGCGGGCTCGGTGGAGACGCAGCGGGCATGGACGCCGCGCTCGAGTGGCTCTACGGCCGCGAGGGCTCACTCGGTGAGCGCGACATCCGCGGACGCGGCGGCAACGCGAGCAAGAGCGACGATCGAACCGGCTCGCTCGATCCGTCACAGCTCTCGGTCCCCGACTGGATCAACGAGGTCCACCGGCTGTTCCCGAAGGAGACGATCGAGCGCCTCGAGCAGGACGCTGTCGAGCGCTTCCAGATCGACGAGGTCGTCACCAACCCGGACGTGCTCGAGCGGGTGCAGCCCAACGAGGCGCTGCTCGGTGCGGTCCTCCGCACCAAGCACCTGATGAGCCCCGAGGTGCTCGCCGCGGCGCGCAAGCTCGTCCAGCGCGTGGTCGAAGAGCTGATGAAGAAGCTCGCGCGCGAGGTCAGGCAGGCCTTCGGCGGCACGCTCGATCGGCGCCGCCGCTCGCTCCTCAAGAGCGCGCGCAACTTCGACTTCAAGCGCACGCTGCGCGCGAACCTTCGTCGCTGGGATCCCAAGGCGCGACGCATCCTGCTCGAGAAGACCTTCTTCTTCGCGCGCACGAAGAAGCACCTCGACAAGTGGCAGGTGATCCTCGTCGTCGATCAGTCGGGCTCGATGGTGAGCTCGGTCATCCACAGCGCCGTCACTGCGGCGTGCTTGTGGGGCCTTCCCGGCATCAAGACGCACCTCATCGCCTTCGATACGGCGGTGGTCGATCTCACGCAGGACGTCACCGATCCCGTCGAGCTCTTGATGAAGGTGCAGCTGGGTGGAGGCACCGACATCCAACAAGCCGTGCAGTACGCGGGCGAGATCATCGAGTCGCCGCGGCGCGCGATCGTGGTGCTCATCACCGACTTCTACGAGGGCGGCAGCCCCGAGGTGCTCGTCTCGCGCGTGCGCGGGCTCTGTCAGCAAGGCACGCTCTTCCTCGGCCTCGCAGCGCTCGACGAGCACGCCGAGCCTCAGTACGACCGCGCGCTCGCGCAGCGCCTCGTCGACGTGGGCGCGCACGTCGGCGCGATGACGCCGGGACAGCTCGCGCAGTGGATCGCCGAGAAGGTGCGCCGCTAGCGATCGCTCGCGGGCGAACGGTCGATCCTACGGCTCGGGCATCTCGCCTGCGCGTGGGAGCACGAGATCCACGCGGCGCGACGCCGAGTCGAAGAACACCGTCTCTCGCGCTTCCTGAAACCCCGGGGCGTTCGCTGTGATCTGTCCGAACCGCGAGTCCGACACGACGAACAGACGGTAGCGACCGTTGCTCTCGCTCACCCCCTCGACGGCGCGGCCAGTGTCGCCCTGGAAGCGGACCATCGCGCCCGCGATCGGGGGACCGTCGTCTCCGGTGCCCACCGACTCGACCACGAAGCCGACGATCTCGTAGCCCTCACCCGGCGGCTCGTCGGTCCCGCAGCCCGCGCTCATCAGCGCCGCGACGAGCACCGAGGCCATCCCCACGAGCGCGCGGCGAGTCGCGGGAACGAACGCGGGGGTGCGGTGTCGGTGCATCGTGCCCGAGCATAGGAAAAGCGCCGCACGCGCTCAATCGCGAACACGAGGGCCCGCGTCCGCGGCGTCCGTCGAGCTCGCTCCCCTCTCCCGTGTCGTTCCTGCCCGGGAGAACGGCTACGGTCCCGCCGTGGCGAGCGAACGAACGCGTCGGAACCAGGGCCCGGGCGCTCCCGTGCCCGACGGTCGTCACCATCTCCTCATCCCGATCTCGGTGCTGACGTCCGCGGCGCTGCTGTACGGGGCGCATCTCCCGTATTCCGTCGCGCTCGTGGTCGCGGGGGCGTTCCTCGCCCTCTACGTGGCGGCCCCATCGCTCTCGCGTCGTTCACGCGAGGCCTTCGATCGCGACGCGCTCGCGATCCGGGCGAGCAAGACCGGCGATCGCGGCAAGCGCCTCGCGGAGCGGCTGGATGGGGCGTGGCCCCTACGCGTGCTCGGCGCGCCCGCGGATCTGCATGCACGTCGCGCGATGGTGGCCGACGAGGCGGGTCACCCGCGCGAGGCCCGTGATGCCTACCGCCGTGCGCTCGACGCATGGGAAGGCGAGCCGCCCCTCGCGACGCTCGTCGGCTACGCGAACGCGTCCTACCTCGCGGGCGATCACGTCGAGGCCGTGGTGAGCTTCCAGAAGGTGCTCGATCGCAGCGCGATGCTGCCGCGCCTGCACGTGAGGCTCGCGCACGCGACGTTGCGCGCGGGGCTCCCGAGCGATTCGGTCGCTGCGTGGCTCGACGCGGCGGAGCGCGACGCAGACGACGACGAAGCGAGGCGCGAGGTCTCGCTGGTGCGTGCGCTCTTCGATGCCAAGCGCGGAGAGCGCGACGCAGCGCGCGCGCGCCTGCGTGATCTCCCGAAGGAGCTGGGCGTTCTCGCCACACTTCGCGACGAGGTGCGCGAAGCGATCGACGCGCCTGCTTGATGCGGAACGCTTGACGCTCTGGGTGGCACCTTCGACCATGGCGTGGATGCTTTCACGCCGTTCGTCGATTCATCGACTCGCTCCTTGCTTCGCGGCCGCCATGCTCGCGACCCTCGCCCTCGGCTGCGGCGGCGAGCCACCGCCGACGGGGCCCGAGTGCACGACGTCGTCCGAGTGCAGCGGCGGCCGCGCGTGCATCGATGGGCGATGCGCGGTGCCTCCCGACGCTGTCGTGATCGAAGGCCTCGACGCGCCGTTCCTCTTCGAAGATGCGTGGCGCGAGGACCCCGACGCCTGGGTGTGCCCGACGGTGCGGAGCTGCGAGGACGAGTGCTGCACCGAAGGCCAGACCTGCACGGGTGAGGGCTGCTGCGCGGAGGACTTCGCGTGCGGCGACACGTGCTGCGCCGCGGGGCAGCGCTGCGAGCTGGGCGAGTGCCGCATCGTCTGCGGTGGCGGCGTCCCGCCCTGCGGCTCAGGCGCCACCGAAGAGTGTTGTGCGGAAGGAGACGTCTGCCTCATCGGTGGCTGCGTCACGCCGGGCGACACCTGCAATCCGCGTCGCCCCTGCGCTGCCGATCAGTACTGCGAGCCCTCACTCGGCCGCTGCTTGCCCGAGGTCATGACGGAGGTGTGCGAAGTGCGTCCTCCGCCGGGCGTCTTCGATCCGGTGACCGAGTGGAGCTGGACCGGTGATGCAGACGTCGAGGCTTCGCACGATCAAGTGATGGCTTCGCCTGCGGTCGGGAGCCTCACCGACGACGACGACGACGGTGACGTCGATCGCGACGACATCCCCGAGATCGTCTTCCACTCGTTCGCGAACGACGGCACCTATTGGCGAGACGGCGTGCTGCGCGCCGTGCGCGGCTCGGATGGTCGGCGCCTCTGGCCCACGGCCGCGCCCAGCTACCGCACCAATGCTGGCGCGGGCATCGCGATCGCGGAGCTCGACCCGACGTCCCCCGGCCCCGAGATCGTCACGTGCTCCGAGGCGGTCGGCGGCACGGGGCCGACCGACGGCGAGGCCGGTGATCTCCTCGTGATCGGCTCCGATGGCGCCGTGCTGCGTCGCTTCGGTTCGGTGGACTGCGGCTACTCGGCGCCCGTCGTCGGCGACATGGACGGCGATGGCACGCCCGAGATCGCCGTGCGCTACCAGGTCGTTCACCTCGACGGCACCGATGTCTTCTCGATCCCTGCGCGCGACTCGACGGCGCTCTCCGCAGGCGGCGACTTCGTGACGATGGCCGATCTCGACGAGGACGGTGACCTCGAGCTGGTGGGCGGCAACGCCGCGTACCACCACGACGGCAGCGTGCTGTGGGAGCGCACCGACGTGCCGGACGGATACCCCGCGATCGCCGACATCGACGGCGACGGTCGCCCCGAGGTCGTCATGGTCCACACGGCCACGCACGCGATCCACGCGATGAACGGCGAGGACGGCACGCGCGCGTGGGGACCCATCGACGTGAACCAGGGGCGTGTGACCTTGATGGGCGCGCAGGGCGGAGGCCCTCCGACGATCGCGGACTTCGATGGCGACGGCCTCCCCGAGATCGCGACCGCAGGCGGCTACGGCTACGCGGCGTTCGAGGACACCGGTCGACCGAAGTGGATGCAGGACACGCGTGATCTCTCGTCGCGCACCACGGGATCGAGCGTCTTCGACTTCGAGGGCGACGGCAGCGCGGAGATCATCTACAGCGACGAGGAGTACGTCCGCGTCTACGAGGGCAGCTCGGGCATGCCTCGCCTCGAGCTCTGCAACACGACGGCGACGCTCTGGGAGTACCCGATCGTCGTCGACGTCGATGCCGACGATCGCGCGGAGATCGTCGCCGTGAGCAACGACTACGGCGGTCGCCGCTGCCGCGACGGCTCCCCCGGACAGCACGGCCTGCGTGTGATCGGCAGCGCCTCCGGCTCGTGGGTCCGCACGCGCCGTCAGTGGCCGCAGCACACCTACCACGTGACGGATCGCGACGAAGAGCTCGGCGTGCCCGCGCGCGAGGACCGCAACTGGGAGGTCGCGGAGCTCAACTCGTTCCGCCAGAACACGCAGCTCGGTGGCCTCTTCGACGCGCCCGATCTCGTGATCCTCGAGATGCGGTTCGACGTCACGACCTGCATGACGGAGACGGCGTTCTTCGTCCGCGTCGCGAACCTCGGCCGGCTCGGTGCTCCGGCCGGGATCCCCGTGCACGTGCTGAGCACGATGCCGCCGCGTGCACCCATCGCGACCGGCATGACGACGCGGCGCCTCTTGCCCGGCGAGGTGGAGAGCCTCCGCATCGTGGTGCCGATGACGCTGCCCCTCGACACCACACGCATGTACTGGTCGCAGGTCGATCCGCCGCCTCGCGCGTCCACCGCGTTCACCGAGTGCCGCACCATGAACAACGTCGCGATGACGACGGCGTACTGCGCACCGCCACCGGCGTGCCGCGTCGAGGGCGAGCCGTGCGCGACCATCGCCGACTGCTGCGAAGGCGCCGAGCTGATGTGCCTCGATCGCGTGTGCGCGACGGGCCCAGACTGACCGACGCAACGGAAGAACCGCACGCGCAACGGGACAGCGACGGAACGAAACAGGGCCCCTGAAGGGCCCTCGAGTCGCGTCGCGTGTCCTACCGCGCGAGCTCAGCCGGCCTGGCGCTTGACCTCGGTGAGGACGAGCTTCGCGACGGCCTTCAGCGTCTCGAACACGCCGACGCCCGTGGACGCCACGCCCTCGAAGTCCGGCACCTTGTTCGGGTTGAGGAGCTCACGCAGCTCCTCGACCGGCGCGACGCTCGGCATGTCGCGCTTGTTGTACTGGATGACGTACGGGAGCTTGTCGAGCGAGTAGCCCTGCTCCGCGAGGTTCGTACGCAGGTTCTCGAGCGACTCGAGGTTCGCTTCGGTACGCGCGATCTGCGAGTCGGCGACGAACACCACCCCATCGACGCCCTTGAGGATGAGCTTGCGGCTCGCGTCGTAGAAGACCTGACCGGGCACCGTGTAGAGGTGGAAGCGCGTCTTGAAGCCGCGGATCTCACCGAGCGCGAGCGGGAGGAAGTCGAAGAAGAGCGTTCGCTCGGTCTCCGTCGCGAGGCTGATCATCTTGCCTTTCGCGTCGGGGTTGGTCTTGTTGTAGATGTACTGAAGGTTCGTCGTCTTCCCGCACAAGCCGGGCCCGTAGTAGACGATCTTGCAGTTGATCTCGCGGGACAGGACGTTGATGAACGACATGGCAGCCCCCCTCAATCATTAAAGAGGTTGTCGATGTCGTCGTCCGTGATCTCGGCGAAGGGCGTCTCGCGGTTCGGATCCTGAACCTTGCGGAGCAGCGCCTCGAAGATGCTGTTGAGCTCCTCGCTCGCCTTCTTCACGCGTAGGCGGACCAGGCCGAGGCTCGTCTTGCTGTCGAAGATGACGACGAGGATGACGCGGTTGCCCACGATCTGGATGTGGATGTTCGCGCGCTCGCCCTCGTGGAACTGCGTCGTGAACTCGTTCTCGCGGAGCAGCTTCGCCATGCCGCCCGTGGCCGCGATGTTGCCGGCGGTGAGCGAGGCCAGGCTGGTCGTGTCGAGCTGGTCGGTCTCGCCCGCCTTCGCGATCTCCTGACCGTTCTTGTCGATCACGAACACGACGCGGGCGTTCGCCTCCTTCACCAAGCGAACGACGATCGCCTGGATCTGGTTGAACTCCTCCTCGTACATGACCATCTGCGGGTTCGTCATGAGCTCCTCGAGAGAACCGAACACGCGCTTCGGCTCGGTGGCCATCGGCCCACGCCGTGCGCGCGGCATCGTAGGTACCACCGATCCGAACGAGCGGTAAAGGGGCGTTTGGTGACGGCGCGGCACCGCCGAACGGGCGGCTGACGGCGAGGCGTCGCCCTTGCATCCTGCATGGATGCGTTTCGTCTTCGCGCTGCTGTGGAACCTCGTGGCGCTGCTCCGCGCGCCGTTCTTCTTCGCGCGTCGGGCGCTCGCGGGCCGGCGTGCGCGATGGGTGCACGTGAGGCTTCGTCGCCGCGTCGTCGCGGTCCCGCGCCTGCGTCCGTTCTGGACGCGCTGGATCCCGGGCGCGCGTCAGGCGGAGGCCTCGCCGCTGTCGCGCCTGCTCGATCTCACCGACGCGCTCGAGAAGGATCGTCGCGTCGAGGGTGTGCTGATCGAGATCCCCACGCTCGCCGCCGGCTGGTCGGTGCTCACCGACCTGCGCGAGGCGCTCGGGCGTGTTCGTCGCAGCGGCAAGCGAGTCGTGGCGTACCTGCCCGAGGGCGGCGGGCATCGTGAGCTCTTCCTCGCGAGCGCCTGTGATCGCGTGCTCGTGGGACGTCACGCCACGCTCGGCGCGGCGGGCCTCGCGTCGGTGCGCAACTACGGCAAGCCGCTGCTCGCCAAGCTCGGAGTCTCGCTCGAGGTGCACCGCCGCGCCGAGTACAAGAGCGCGGTGGAGGGCTTGGTCGAGGAGTCGATGACCGAGCCGCAGCGCGAGCAGACGCAGGCGCTCATCGACGGCATCGAAGCGGAGATCGTGCACGCGCTCGCCGAGCGTCCGGGCTTCGACGAAGCTCGCGTGAGGAGCCTCTTCGAGCGCGCGATGGTCACCGCGGAGGAAGCGGTAGACCTCGGTGTGATCGACGCGGTGGTGCACGACGACGAGCTCCGCGCGGCGCTCGTGCCGGATGGCATCGCGCCCAAGCGCCTCCTGCGTGCGCCTGCCTACCTCGCGTTCGCGGAGCGCAAGCTGTTCCGTCCGTTCGTCGCCTCGCGCGTGACGGCGGTGCTCCCCGTGCTCGGCGCGATCGGCGAGGTCGGCGCGCCCGGCACCGCGAGCCGCGATCAGCTCGTGCCCACGCTGCGTCGGCTCACGCGCGACCGCGATGTCGCCGCCGTCGTCCTCTACGTGGACTCGCCCGGAGGCTCGGCCCTCGCGAGCGAGCGCATCCACCGCGAGGTCGAGCTGCTGGCGCAGAAGAAGCCCGTGGTCGCGCTGTTCGGCGACGTCGCCGCGAGCGGTGGCTACTACCTGGCCGCGCCCGCCCACGTGATCCTCGCGCGCCCCTCGACCATCACCGGATCGATCGGCGTGATCAGCGCGCGCCTGGTGCTCGACGGACTGCTCGACAAGGTCGGCCTGCGCACAGAGGTCGTGAAGAACGCGCCGCACGCCGACTACCTCGTGAACCCGCGCCCCGCGACCGAGGAGGAGCACGCGATCACCGAGCGAGGCATCCAGGCCTTCTACGACCGCTTCCTCGAGATCGTAGGCCGCGGCCGCAGGATGACGCGCGACGCGGTCCACGCCGTCGCCCGCGGCCGCGTGTGGACGGGCAAGGACGCGCACACGCACGGCCTCGTGGACAAGCTCGGCGGCCTGCGCGAGGCCCTCGAGGAGGCGCGCACGAGGTCCGGCGTCGCGCACCTCGAGCCTGCGCTCGTGTGGCCCAGCGGTGGTGACGAGGCGCCGCTCGATCCCGCCACCGAGAAGGCGCGCGCGACGCTGCACGCGCTCCTCGACGGGCTCGATCCCGACGTCGCCGCCTTCGCGCGCCTCGCTGCGAGCCCGAGCGAGCGCGTGCTCGCCTACGCCGTCGATCTCCCGCGCATCGAGTGAGCCCGTCGACGGTTGCGCGCGCAGTCATTGAATTCCTCGACGTTCTCGGGTCTCCTCGGCGGCATGAAGGCCGATGAGATGAAGGCGAAGAAGTCGATCCTCGAGCACGTGTACGACCACGAGGAGCAGTGGCGCGATCGCGTCTACCTCACGCAGCCCACGGGCGGCGACAAGGTCGAAGACTACACGTGGGGCCAGACGCTCGATCAGGCCCGACGCATGGCCGCAAACCTCCAGTCGCTCGGTCTCGAGAAGGGCGATCGCGTCGCGATGCTCTCGAAGAACTGCGCGCACTTCTTCATCGCCGAGCTCGCGATCTGGATCGGCGGCTTCACGACCGTCGCCATCTTCCCGACCGAGAGCGCCGAGACGATCCGCTACGTGCTCGATCACAGCGGCGCCAAGGCCATCTTCATCGGCAAGCTCGATCCCACCTGGAAGGACCAGCAGAAGGGCGTCGCGGACTCGCTGCACAAGGTCGCGTTCCCCCTCGCGCCCAAGACCGACTTTCCCAAGTGGGACGAGATCGTCGGCAAGACCGAGCCTCTCAAGGGTCGCATCCTCCGCGACCCCGACGACCTCGCGATGCTCATCTACACGTCGGGCTCGACGGGACGGCCCAAGGGCGTGATGCACACGTTCGGGCGCATCTCCGTCGCGAGCGAGGGCATCGTGAGGGGCGTCGAGATCACCGAGAACGAGCGCGTGCTCTCGTACCTCCCGCTCGCCCACGTGTTCGAGCGTGCCTACATCGAGGCCGCGACGCTCGTCGGCGGTGGTCACGTGTTCTTCGCGGAGGCGCTCGACACCTTCGTGAAGGATCTCAACCGCGCCAAGCCCACGCTCTTCCTCTCGGTGCCGCGCCTCTGGCTCAAGTTCCAGCAGGGCGTGTTCGTGAAGATGCCGCCGGGCCGCCTCGACTTCCTCCTCTCGATCCCGATCGTGAAGGGGATCATCGGGAAGAAGATCCTCACGGGCCTCGGCCTCGAGCACGTGCGCCTCGCGGGCTCGGGCTCGGCGCCGATCCCCGCGGAGCTCATCGCGTGGTACCGCCGCCTCGGCCTCAACCTCATGGAGGGCTACGCGATGACGGAGGACTTCGCGTACTCGCACCTCTCGAAGCCCGGCTTCAGCAAGGTCGGCTACGTCGGCGTCCCGCACGAGGGCGTCGAGGTGAAGATCAGCGAGGAGGGCGAGATCCTCATCAAGAGCCCGGGCACGATGACGGGCTACTACAACGCGCCCGATCTCACGAAGGAGGCGTTCACCGAGGACAAGTTCTTCAAGACCGGTGATCGCGGCGAGCGCACCAGCGAAGGTCTGCTGAAGATCACGGGTCGCGTGAAGGAGCTGTTCAAGACGGCGAAGGGCAAGTACGTCGCGCCCGCGCCGATCGAGAACCGCTTGAACGAGCACCCGCTGCTCGAGCTCTCGTGCGTGAGCGGTGTGGGCGAGCCCGCGGCGTTCGCGTACGTCGTGCTCGGCGAGGAGATCCGCAAGAAGCTCACCGACGCCGCCAAGCCCGACATCGAGAAGCAGCTCGGCCAGCTGCTCGACAAGGTGAACGGCGAGGTCTCGGGCTACGAGCAGATGCAGTTCCTCGTGATCGCGAAGGAGCCGTGGACGATCGAGAACGGCTTCCTCACGCCGACCATGAAGATCAAGCGCACCAAGATCGAAGAGAGCATCAAGGCCAAGATCCCGGGCTGGTTCGAGGCCAAGAAGAAGGTGATCTGGGAGTGACGCCCCACGCGCCCGGACGCGACGACCTCACTCGAGCTCGTTCGTGATCACGAGGCCGGGCCCCCACGCGATCTCGCCGCTCGCGGCGTCGAGCTGGCCGTCGACGAGGAACTCGCTGGTCACGCCGTCGCCGTCGAGATCGCCCACCGCGCGTACCGTGACACTGCCCGTCGCCGGGTCCGTGACGACCTCGTAGGAGAAGTAGAACGGATCGGGGATCTGGAAGCCGAGCTCGCTCCAGCCCGCGTCCGCGTCTGCCGGCCACGATCGTCGCTCGGCGCCCTGGGTCGCTGGCGTGAGCGGAATGGAGCGCGGGAGACCTCTCGGCTGCATGGAACCCGTCGCCGGGTCGAGCCGCTCGCTCATCGCGTACGCCTCGATCCCCCCGCGAATGGCGCGGATGTTGGGAGCGACCTCGGCCGTCTTCGAGCGGCGCACGTAGCCGACGAACGCGGGGATCGCGACCGCCGAGAGCACGCCGACGCACGGCACGCTCAGCACACAGAGGCCCGCGAGGACGAAGACCGCGATCACCGCGGCGCTCATCGATCGCTTGGGGGTCGTCGTCGCCATCCTCGCTCCTTCGTCTGCTGTCTCGCGGTGTCTCAGGGCAGCTCGATCACCGTCGGCATCGAGCCGAGCGTGATCGCGATCCGTCCGCTCTCGGGCGCGACCGCTCTCTCCGAACGGCCCGCTCCGACTGCGAACGTGCGCACGAGCGCGCTGGCGTCGCTCGCGATCGACCAGCTCGCTGTCGCGCTCTCGTCGCCGCCCGTGTGCGCCCACACGACGTAGACGCGCGAGCCGTCGCTGCGACGGAACGCCACGCCGCGAGCGTCGGTCGGCAGCTCCATGCCCGCGGTGAGAGCGGGATCCGCGGCGGTGTCGTTCATCCACGTCGCGAGCCACGCGTAGGCATCGCCCTGCGCGGTGCGACGCACCTCGCTCGGGCTCATCGCCATCGCGTAGCTCTCGTAGAGGCCCATCGACTGGAAGCTGTCGGTCGCTTGCGCGGCTGCGTCCCCTTCGCCCTGCGCGAACCAGTCGATGCCGACCCAGCCTTCGTGGTGGCCGAGCACCATCGCCTTCACGAGGTAGCTCGCGGCGTAGAGCGGACTGCCCGGTGTCGTGCCCACGGCGACGCGCGGGGCGCCTGTCTCGGTGACGACGAAGCCGAGATCGCCGAGGCCCACCTCGGTGAGCGTCTCGCGCATCGCGTCGCGCTGCTCGAGCAGACCCTCGACGCCGCGATCGGAGCTGCCGCCGCCGAACACCGGGTAGTAGTGGAACGAGAGCACATCGAGGTAGTGGCCTCCGGTGTACGGGTGATCCGCGTCGACGGCGCCGCTCGTGGGCTCGTCGGTGTAGCGGAGCACCGCGCGCAAGAAGTTCGGATAGCCGACGCCACCCACCGTGACCTGCGCGTCGGGATCGGCGCGGTGCACCACCTCGTGCGTGATCCGCAGCGCGCGCACGTACGCGTAGATCGTGTCGTTCCACCACACGAGCTCGCTCGCCGTCGGCGCGCGCGTGTCCCACTCGGTGGTGACCATCCAGTTGCCGAGCACCTGATCGGGCTCGTTCCACACCTCGTAGATCGCGATGTGATCGCCATAGGTGCGCGCGACGCGATCGACGTAGGACGCCCAGTGGTTCTCCGGGTTCACGCGTCCGTCGGGGAGGAAGATCGGCTCGTAGAGGTTGCGCGGCGCGTAGTGATCGAGCTCCCAGTCGGGGGTCCCCGCGGGCGCGCTCGAGTGCTCGGCGCTCGGGCCGATCAAGAACACAGCGTGATCGTCGAGCCCCTGCTCCGCGTAGTACGCGTAGTCGCCGACCTCGATCTCGTCGCCCCAGCGCGCGAGGTAGCGCTCGGGCAGCGTGCCGCGGATCGAGCTCGCGCCCGCGCCCACGGAGAGCTGCGCCGACTCGCGTCGATCGATGCCCGGCCCGTAGTAGCCGGGGTTCACGCCGCGACGAAACGCGAACGGCCCGAGCGAGCTCGGCAGCAACGCGTCAGCCTGCGTGTCGCCGCGATCGGCGTCGATCGGTGCAGGCGCGTGCGCATCGAGGCCCGGTGCATCGAGACCGGGCGCGTCGAGGCCGGGCGCGTCCATGTCCGAGGCACGCCCCGCGTCCTCGCTCGCTCCGGATGGATCACACGCCGCCGCGAGCCCCGTGACGACGAACACACCCGCGACGCGAACAGCGATCGTGCGCATGCACGCGAAGGTACACGTTCCTCCACGGGGGCCGATGCGATCGTTTTCACCGACACGCTACGACGACGTCGTGTAGCGAGGCCGTCGTGAGCAGCGCGCCGCCGGCGTACGCAGTCTCGCGATCCTCACAGCGCGGGAGCGTGGCCCAGCACGGCGGGACGATCGTGCTGTCGTCGTGGCCCACGATCTCGTAGCGGGTCGTGCTCACGCAGACGGCGCCCTCGGGTCCCCAGCCCGCCTCGAAGCGCATCTCGGGCACATCGGTCGCGACCTGCAGCCCCGACGGATCGTCGATGTCGATGAACGTGCCGTCGAGCGTCCACGACGTGCCGTCGCCGCAGTAGTCGGCGCGCACCATGCGCGTGCACGCCTCGAACGTCGCGTCGCCCACACGCTCGGGCGCGTAGCCCCAGTCGAGGCACTTGGTGATCGCCTCGGTCTCGTCGCGTCCGTTCAGATCCCAGCCGCCGCCACGCACGCGGAGCTCGGAGGTCGTGAGACCCGGCACCGGCAGGCACGCCGCGTCCTCCGACTCGACGCAGCCGACGAGCGACAGCGCCGCCACGACGCCGAGCAGTGGACCGAAGGGGCGACGCGAGGGGATCGACGTTCGGGTCATACGCCTCGCATCGCAAGCCACGTGCCCTGATCGTGGACGCGAGATCCTCATGAATTCGTGGTCGATCCGACGACGCACGCGTGCGCGCACGCGGGCCTCGCAACGCTCACCGCACGAAGAAGAACGGCGCGCCCCTCGGATCGCTCCGAGGGACGCGCCGCCGTTCACACCCCGGGAGTCAGGGCGTGATCGTCAGTCGCGAGAGCATCGCGTGTGTGCCGGTCTGGAACTCGGCGTCCTCCGCGGTGCGCGGATCCTCGTAGGTCTCCATGCTCGTCACGTCCGCCCACTCGCTGGCCATGATCGAGGCCATGTGCGCGCGGAAGTTCATCGGCGTGGTGAGCGCGGTCGCGCCCGCGGCACCGGAGGTCATGCCCGCGTCGGCGAGGCGCATCGCGCCGTCGCCGTCGGGGAAGGGGAACGGCTCGCTCGCCGTGCCGCCGTCGTTCGCGACGTACCAGCGGCCCCAGAAGTGGTGCGGGTTGAGCCCGCCCGGCGTCTGGTAGCCGAGCGACCAGAGTGAGCCGCCGGTCGAGACGACGCCCGTGAAGCTCGTGTTCACGACCTCCTCGGCGCCCTTGCCGCCGTAGTAGAGCGCGCCCCAGTCGTACTCACCGGTGCTCGGATCGAGCGCGAGCAGGAACCCGTCGCCGAGCGTGTCGAACGGCGCGAAGCCGATGCGACCCGAGAACACGGCCGAGCCGTCGTGCAGCGTGACGCTGAGCGAGCGATTGCGGGCACTGCCGTCCTCGTCCCACGTGCGCGACCAGACGATCGCACCGTCGCTCGTGGCGATGCGCGCGACCGTGAAGAGCGTCGTGGCGCCGCGGATGTCGAACGCTGCGAGCAGACCGCTGCCGTCCGTGTCGAGCACGAAGCCGTGGATGTTCGCCATGCCAGGACCCATCGGACGGATCCACGAGGCTGTCGGCGTCGAGCCCTCCACCGCATCGAAGCGCGCCGCGAACGGACCGCCGCTCATGATGCCGCCCACGTAGGCGCGGTTCGTGGCCCCATCGACGACGAGCGTGCCGACCCGCGTCGCGCCCGCACCGAAGTGACGCGCCCAGAGCAGCGCGCCGTCGGTCTTGCTGAGCGCCGCGATGAAGCCTCCCGCCGAGTCCGCGACCTGGCCCGAGACGATCACGCGATCGCTCAACGTCGCGTCGACCGTCTGACAGCGGAGCACCTGAGCGGCTGTCGACGTCGTCTCGCTCGTCGCGCTGTTGTTGAGGTTGCGTGCCCACACGAGCTCGCCGCTCGTCGCGTCCACGGCCATCACCAGGCAGCCGAACGCGGCGGTCGCGCTGAGCGTGCGCTCGGCCGCGATGTAGGCCTGCGTCCCGTCGACGTCGAGGCTGTCCTGCCCGCCGCCGATCTCGGCGTTGTTGCCGATGTCGCGCGACTCCTGGGCGAAGCTCTCCTGGAGCTCGCGCACCCAGCTGAGCGTTCCATCCGCCGACACGCGCACCATCGCGATGTTCGTGTTGAAGCCATCGTCCCACTGGCGGACGTTGCCGTCGAAGAAGAGGTTGCCCGTGTCGTCTGCGACGAGGCCGCCCGTCTCGAAGCTGTTCGAGCCGGCGACGTTGCTACGACCGAACACACGCTCGAGCGCGGCAGTGACGTTCGGGCTGAACGAGTGGTTGTCGCGACCGCGGCCCGCCACCGTGAACACGAAGTGCTGATCGGCGCCGTAGCTGATGTCGACGCTGAGATCGCGCTGCCCCGACACGACCGGTCGGAAGTAGAGGCCGAACGTGAACGCCTCGTCGACGCCGAGCGACTCCTCGCTCACGGTGATCGGCGCGAGCGCGGTGCTGCCCGGCGTGTTGAGGAACCACTCGTACGACTCGGTCGGCGCGATCGGGTTCAACGTGATCGAGTGCACGACGAGCGCCGCGCCCGAGTCGTTGTGGATCGTGAGATCCGCGATGCCGTCGCTCCACGGCGGGATGCCATCGAGGTTGATCTGCTCGTACGTGCTCCCTGCCTCGATCTCCTCGGCCCCGAAGCCCGTCACCGACACACCGGACGCCATCATCATCGCTGCGTCGGGCATCACCACGGGGCCCGTGTCGGTGCCCGGCACGACGAACGCATCCGTCCCGATCGGCACGAACGCGTCCGACTCCTCCACCATCATCGCCGCGTCGGGCGAGCTCGACGGGCCCGTGTCCACTTCGGACACCATCGGATCTCCACAGCCCACGGCGATCGCCGAGAGCCCCACGGCGGTCCAACACACTCCAAGTTTCATCTCACTGCCTCCCGCGCTGCATCGCGCAGCGCACGGGGGCCCTCGAGCACGATCGGGGCCATGGGGATCACGCGCGAAAACCCTTTGTTTCGAAGGGAATGCACGCGGTGGAACCGTTCCGTCGGGCCGGTGGAACCGTTCCGTCGATCAGCCGTCCCGCTCGAGGCCGAGCTCACGCAGACGGAGCTGGAGCGCGCGCGCCGAGACCTCGAGCTTCTCGGCGACGGCCTCGAGGTCGTCGCTGGCTCCCCATGCCGCGAGGATCTGGGCGGCGTCGAGATCACGGGCGCGTCGCAGGAGCGGACAGCGCTCCATCCAGCGATAGAGCGTGTTCTTGGCGACCCCGAGATCGCGCGCCGTCGCCGCGATGCGGAAGCCGTTCTTGCGCAGTGTCGCGACGAGCACCTCGTCCGAGGGCGCACCCTCGCCCTTGCTCGCGGCGGACGCGGACGGCCTCTCGCTCGCATTCGACGCGTGTGAGGTGGTGAGCGCGACCGCGGCGGGTCCCTCGCGCTGGAGCGTGCGCGCTGCGTTGCGCAGCTCGCGTACGTTGCCTGGCCACGATCGCAGGAGGAGCTCGGTGACGAGCGTGTAGGGCGGGAGCTGTCTCTGGGCGTGCTGTTCGTCGAGGAAGCGCAGGAGGAGCGGCATCACGTCCTCGCGCCGATCACGAAGAGGGGCGAGCCGGATCGTGTGCGCGGCGAGGCGATGGAACAGCGGAACGCGGAAGTCGCCGCGGTCGGCCGCGGCGGTGACGTCGAGATCCGTCGCGGCCACGATGCGCACGTCGACGCGGTGTGCGCTGCGGCCGCCGACTGGCGCGATCTCGTGTCCGTCCAGCGCCCGCAAGAGCATGGGCTGAACGACCGCCGCCGTGTCGCCCACCTCGTCGAGGAACAGCGTGCCGCCATCGGCACGTCCGAAGACGCCCGAGTGCGTTCCTTCGGCGCCCGTGAACGCACCGCGCGAGTGCCCGAACAGCTCCGACGCGGCGGTGCTCGGATGGAGCGTCGCCATGTTCACCGCGACGAAGGCTCGCCCACTGCGCGCGCTGGCTCGGTGGATGGCAGCGGCGACGAGCTCCTTGCCCGTGCCCGAGGAGCCCAGCAGGAGGACGGGATCACCGTGCAGCGCAGCGGCCTCGATGCCCGCGCGGATCGTGTCGACAGCGTCGCTCACGCCGACGAGTCCGTGATCGCGACGGGCGAGGCGCATCGTGCGCGTGCGTCGCAAGACGAGCAGGACGGTCTGCGCGAGGCCGATCACGACGCCACGCTGGAGCTCGTCGTGACGCAGCGTGCGTGTGCCCGTCACGCTCGTGCCCTCGACGTCCACGCCTCCGCGGATGGCCGTGGCGTCGAGCTCGACGTCGTCACCCCGCGGCGTGATGCGGAGCGGCGCGCGGCTGACGTGAGGATCGCTCAACGGGCCGGTGCTGCGGCCACCCGCATCGGCGAAGACCGGGTCGGCGCGAGAGACCGACGCGCCCTCGATCAGCGTCGCGCGCTCGCCGACGCGCGCGAGGTCGGGGTGGAGCGCCACCGTCAGCGCGAGACCGTGCGCCGGAAGCTCGACCGCCGAGGGAGAAGGCGGGTCCAGCGTGTCGGCATCCAGCGGATCCAGCGGCCGCGCCATCGCGGCGACGCTACCACGCACCACCTGCGGAGCTATCCTCGTGCGCGTGCTGGCAACGCGCGCCCCCGACCCCGCCGACGAGCCTCCGCCGCGCGGGACGATCGTGGCCGGCAAGTACCGCGTCGGCGCCTCGCTCGGCCGCGGCGGCATGGGTCACGTGGTCTCGGCGACCCACGAGCAGACCGGCAAGGAGGTCGCGCTCAAGTGGATTCGTGATCCGGGCGCCGCATCGCGCATGGAGCGCTTCGCGCGAGAGGCCCGTGCGCTCGGTCGCATCCGTCACCCGAACGTCGTCGACGTCTACGACGTCGTCGAGCACGAAGGCCGCCCGTGCCTCGTGATGGAGCGGGTCGAGGGGGGCACGCTCGCGACGCTGCTGACGCACGACGAACCGCTCGCGATCGATCGCGCGATCGAGCTCGCGATCGAGATCGGGCGCGGAGTGGCGGCAGCCCACGCGTGCGGCGTGATCCACCGCGACCTCAAACCAGCGAACGTCCTCGTGCTCCCCGACGACGAGGGACGTGCGCGCGTGAAGATCATCGACTTCGGCATCTCCAAGCTCACCGCCGACGAGCAGGCGCTCACCGTGGGTGGCGCGACGATCGGTACGCCGCGCTACGCGGCGCCCGAGCAGGTGCGCGATGCCTCGACGATCGATGCACGCGTCGACGTCTACGCGCTCGGCGCGATCCTCTACGAGATGCTCGCGGGTCGACCTCCGCACCAACACCCCGATCCGAACGCGCTGATGCTGCAGATCCTCTCGGTCGCGCCACGCCCGCTCGCGCTCTCGAACGACGCGGTCTCGCGCTCGCTCTCCGACATCGTCGATCGCGCGCTCGCCAAGGATCCCGAGGCCCGTGTGCCGAGCATGGACGCGCTGGTCGCGTTGCTTCGTCAGGAGCGCGCGAGCGTGGACATGCCTTTTGCGGCCACGCTCGTCGACGGTGCGCGTGCGCTCGACGTGGAGACCCTGGCGCCCACGCCCGAGCCGGGACGTGTCCTCGAGGGAGACACCGTGCCCGAGGCTCGCGCGCACGCAGCGACACTCGTCGATCCCGCGCCTCGCGACTCCATCGTCGGCATCCCGCGGCCGCACACGGCACGACACGTCTGGCTCATGGTCGCTGGGCTCGTCGTCTTGGTGCTGCTGGGTCTCAGCCTCTGGAGCGGCGAGCCCGACGCCGAGGTCGACGTCGTGGCCCCGGGAGCACGCTCGACGCCATCCGCGAGGACGCCGCTCGAGCCCCTGCCGCCGACCGAGCTGCCTGCCGTCGAAGGCAGCGGCGAGGACGTGCCGCGCGTCGACCCCACGAGCGGCGACCAGACCTTCGTTCCCGAGACCACTCCTCCGGCGAGAGCCGTCGCCGATCGAGCGAGGCCCGCGCGACATGCGCTGCGTCACGCGAGCGACGAGGTCGAGGCGCCCACCGAGACCGCGCCAGAGACGACGACGCCTCCGGCGACGACATCGTCGCGCGGAGGCTTCGCGCTCGAGCCGTGGTGACTTCGATCAGGGCGTGATCGACGACACGTCGAACGGCACGATGTTCCACGTGAGCGCCGCGCGCGGCACCTCACGGCGGTGGATCACCTCGCGACGCGCGCGACCATTCACCCACACGTAGCGGCGGATCTCGCCCTGATCGTCGGCCGCCACGTAGAGCTCGTCGCGTCCGTCGCCGTCGAGGTCCGCGAAGCTCGAGGTGTGCTCGAAGCCGCTCGACTCGCGATCGATGCTCTCGCTCGACCACTCGCTGCGCGGGTTCGATCCGGGACGCAGCATCCAGAGACCGCTCGAGAACGCGGCCGCGACCATCTCGCGGTGACCGTCGCCGTCGACGTCACCCACGGTGAGGAAGCGCGTGAGGCGATCTTGGATCGTCGCGATCACCACGCCTGCGTTCGGCGCGGTGTCCGCTTCGTAGCGTCGGATCTCGACCGGCTCGACGATCTCGACCGAGCCCTCGCTGCCGCGCGTGAGCGCCTCGACAGCCACGTAGAGCTCGTCACGTCCGTCGCCGTCGACGTCGCCCACCCAGATCTCCTTCGCGTGACGGTTTCCGAGATCCGCGACGACGGTGCGCACCGCCTCACCGTTCGCGCTGGGCACGTACCGCACGACCTCGCCGTGCTGCTCGCCGCCATCGAGGTCGTTCGGGTCGCTCGGCGTCGCGTAGATCTCGCGCTGGCCATCGCCGTTCAGATCACCGATCTCGATCTCGTGCACGAACGTGTTGGGCCGCGCGTCGATGCGCGTCGCGGTCGGCTGTCCGTTCACCCAGCGCAGCGTGGCGACCACGCCCTGATCGTGCGTCGCGATCGCGATCGCCTCGCCGTCGCCGAAGAGGTTCGCGATCTCGGCGTCGCGCATGCGGTTGAAGCGACCGCCGAACTCCTCGGTCCACAGCGTCTCGCTCGTCCATCCACTCGGGCCGCGGCGCCAGAGCTTCACCGACGCGCCCATGCCGCCGAGCGTCAGGATGCCAGGCGCGCCACCGGGCGGCGTGAACGGCATCGCCTTGTGGAAGACGTTGGATGACGTGTCCTCGAAGGAATCGATCTGCCACTCGCCCTCGCGGCGGGTGATGAGCTCGACGCGCGCGCGCCCCGCGGCCACCTGCACGTTGCCGTTCTCGACAGGGAACGAGGCGTACGCGACGAGGAGGCCACGCGGCAGCGACGCAGGGAGCTCACCCGCCGCAGCCGTCGTCGGCGGTGCTGTCGTCGTCGTCGTCGTGGTCGGCGGCGTGGTCTCGGGCGGCGTCGTGCTGGTGGTCGTCGCGGGCGGGTCCGACTCACCACCGCACGCCGTGAAGATCAGCGAGCTGGTCAACAGCGTGGTGGCGAGGGTGCGAGCGTGCGAGCGCGAGGTCGTCGTCATGCGCACGCGCATACCAACCTCGGATCGAGCGCGCAAAGTTTCGGCCGCGCCCTCAGCCGCGGCTGAGCACGATCCGGCTGATCTCGGGCGGTGTGCCGATGCGGATCGGGGGGCCCGCGGTGCCGAAGCCGCGGTTCACATAGAGCTGTGATCCCTCGCGCTGGTAGCGGCCCATGACGAAGCCGTGGCGAAGGAACAGATCGGCGGGTCGCACGAGGAACGTCACCTGTCCGCCGTGCGTGTGACCCGAGAGCTGCAGATCCACCTCGTGCGAGGCGGTCTCGAAGAATTCGGGGTTGTGGCAGAGCAGCACGCGCGCCTGGTCGGGTCGCGCGAAGCCCAGCGTGCGCGGCAGATCGGGGCCGCCGACGTTGCCGTAGCGACGCGCCCAGAGATCGTCGACGCCGAGCAGCGAGAAGCCGCGCGTGATCTCCGCGGCGCTCGCGCGCTCACCGTCGGGGATCAGCACGCCGTCGTTGCGCAGCACGCGCGCGCCAGCCTCTGTCAGCGTCGCGAGCACGTCGTCGACGCCAGCGTAGTAGTCGTGGTTGCCCGCGATCGCGACGACGCCGTCGCGCGCGCCGAGGTTGCTCAAGCGCCGGACGAGCTCTCCGAGACGCGGGGCGTAGCGGATGTCGTGATCGATCAGATCGCCCGTCATCACGATCAGATCGGGGCGCGCGCGACGGATCAGCGCCTCGGCGGCGCGCAGCTCGGCATCCCCGACGAACGCCCCGACGTGGATGTCGCTGATCTGCGCGATCGTGTAGCCATCGAGGGTGCGCGGCAGGCGCGACAGCGAGAGGGGGATCTCCTCGAGCGCGTAGTCGTGACGGCCGAACGTCATGCCATACGCCGTCGAGCCGCCGCCGACGATGAGCGACGCGCCGACACCCGCACGACGGATCGCTTCACGTCGCGTGATCGGCGAGCCGTCGATCCGCGCCGCCGGCGGAGGCTCCGCGTCGCTGGCCGTCGGTGCCTCGTCCGCTGTCTCGTCGATCGTGGGTGAAGGCACGCTGGCGGCGGCCCTTCGACGCGCGATCCGGCGTGTGATGGCGTCGATGATCTGGACGAGCGCGATCGATGGGAACGACAAGAGACACGTCAGCGCCACGGCGAAGCCGAGCATCGAGACCGCGAGCGCCGGCTCGACGAGGTCGAGCGCACGCAAGAGCAGCGGCAGACACAGCGCAGACCACACGAACGCGGTGATCGTCCACCGTCCGCGACGCGCGAGCCCGATCGCCTCTCCCGCACGGTGCGCGACCCAACCCGACAGACCGAAGACCATCGGCAGGATGAACGCGAGGAAGAGGATCGTTCGCGGGCTCATCGGAGAGACGCGTCAACGTACCCGCAACGCGGGTGCGGGCTCGTGACGTTCCATGAAGGGCGCGACGTGCTCTCCACGCGGTCAGTACAGATCGCGGGCAGCGGTCGCGAAGATGTCGGCGAGCTCGGCGTAGAGCGACTCGCCCTCCATCGGGCTCGCGGCGCGTGGGTCGCCGAAGTACGCGCGCTCGCCACCTGCCTCGACGAACGACTTCTTGCCCGCGCGGATCGCGACCGACAGCGACGTGGGGTTGGGCGCGAGCTCGTCTGCGAGCTCACTGCGCACGAGGAACGGATCGGCCGCGAGCACCAGGCTCGTCTCGTAGCTGCCGGCGTGGCACGCGCCGCTCTTGAACTCCTCGCCCAGGCGCAGGGCGTGCGGCTTGCGCGTGACGTCGGGGAACGCCGCGCGCGCGCCGCGCTGCCCCGCTTCGTCGACGGCCTCGCGGATCGCTTGGAGGTTGCCGGGCTCGAGGTGCGCGTTGCACACGACGACGCCGCGAAAGCCCGTGCGGACTGCGCCGAGGATCACGTCACGCAGGAGCGCGCGCGCCGTCTCGATCGGCAACGACACTGTGCCCGAGAAGCTCGCGGCGAACTCCGTGACCGCGTAGGCGATCGGCGGGAGCACGAGCGCGGTCTTGCCCTCGGCCTCGAGCAAGCGTGCGGCACGGCGGGCGCCTTCGACCGAGATCACCACGTCGGTCGAGAGCGGGAGGTGCGGGCCGTGCGCCTCGGTCGCGCCTGTGGGCAAGAGCGCGATCGCGCCCTTCGTGAGGAGGACCTGCGCCTCTTCGTAGGTGAGCTCGGCGAGCGAGTAGGTGCGCTGGCTGCTCATGCGGACTCGAGCTCCCGACGAAGGACCTTGCCGCGATCGTTGCGCGGCAGGCTCGCGACGAAGCGCACGATGCGCGGGAACTTGTAGCGGGCGAGGCGCGTCTTGGCGTGCTCTTGGATCGACGCGATCATCGTGTCGTCGCCCACGTGGCCGTCGCGCAGCACCACGACCGCCTTGGGCACCGTCATCTGCTCGTCGTCGAGGCCCGCGACCACACAGCAGTCGGCGATCGCCGGGTGCGAGGCGAGGCAGTCCTCGATCTCGAGGGGCGAGACGAACATGCCGCGCACCTTGAGGATGTCGTCGCCGCGGCCCGAGTAGAAGTAGTAGCCGTCGGCGTCGCGCCTGAAGAGATCTGCCGACACGACCCAGTCGCCGCCCACGAAGGTGGCCTTCGACTTCTCCTGATCGCCGAAGTAGCCGAGCGCGGCCGAGTCGCCCTTCACCCACAGGCGGCCGACCTCACCGTCGGACAGCGTCTGTCCCTCGGCGCCCACGATGCGCGCGTCGTAGCCGGGCACGAGCTTGCCGAGCGACGCGGGCTTCACGTGGCCCGGGTAGTTCGAGATGTAGATGTGGAAGAGCTCGGCGGATCCGATGCCGTCGAGGATCTCGCACCAGCCGTGGGCTCTCCATCGATCGTAGAGCTGCGGCGGCAGGGCCTCGCCCGCGGACAGGCACATGCGCAGCGTCTTCATCGCGGTGCGCGACGAGGCGTCGTGATCGCACATCTGTCGGATCATCGCGGGCACGTTCGAGAGCACCGTGACGCCGTGCTTCTCGACGTGCTCGAAGATGCGCTCGGGCGTCGGCTTGTCGGGAAAGAACACGGCCGTGCCCCCGAAGCGGAACGGGAACATGAGGTTGGTGCCCGTCGCGTAGCCGAAGAAGAGGCGCGACACGGAGAGGAAGACGTCGTCCTCTCGGAGGCCGAGCACCTTCGTCGGATAGCACTCGGTGTTGTAGGGAAAGTCGTGGTGGAAGTGGACTGCACCCTTGGGCTTGCCGGTGGTGCCGCTGGTGAAGAGCCAGCCCGCGACGTCGTCGCGCGAGGTGTCGGCGTTGTCCGTGCGGTCGGGCTCCTTCGCGAGCGCGTCGTCCCAGCGCACGAAGCCCTCGGGGATCGCTGCGTCCTTCTCCGCGACGACGAAGCGCGCCCTGCAGCGGGGGTGCTTCGCGAGCGCCGGCACGAGCCGGTCGAGCACCGACGCGTGTGCGATCACGGCGCGACAGCGCGTGTAGCCGAGCAGGTGCTCGAGATCCGCCTCGGGCGCGAGCGGGTTGCCCATGCAGAACACAGCGCCCGCCTTGAGGATGCCGAACCACGCGACGGCGAACTCGATGCCGTCGGGCAGGAGGAGGAGCACACGATCCTCGAGATCGATGCCGCGGCTACCGAGCGCGAAGCGCGCACGGTTCGCGAGCGACTGCACCTCGGCGTACGTCCACGAGGCATCACCCACCTTCACCGCCGTGCGCGCGCCGCGTCCCTCGCGGATGCGCGCGTCGAGGAAGTAGTCCGCCATGTTGAAGCGCTCGGGGAAGACGGGCGGGAAGCCGTGCTCGCTCATGCACGCGAGTCTAATGGGTCTTTCTCGCGCGTTGTCGCCCGCGACGCGCCCCGGTAGGGTCCACGCGCGTGGGCGACGTCCGATCGAAAGGCACGAACATCCAGGGCATCCTCGGGACCGTCGGTCGGGTGCACGGCGAGCCCGTGCGCGCGCGCGTGCTCGCCTCGATCGCGGGGGAAGCAGGCGAAGCGCTGCGCCTCGGCGCCGTGGTGAGCAGCGGCTGGTACCCCGTCGCGTGGCACGACGCGACGCTGCGCGCGATCGAGGAGACGTTCCCCACGCAGCGCCACGTCGTGCGCGAGCTCGCGTACGAGGCGGTGAAGAATGACTTCCAGACGCTGTTCAAGGTCGTCTCGCTCGTCGCGTCACCGAACTTCGCGCTCGCGAATGCGACGAAGGTGATGGCCCGCTACTACGACGGCGGTCGTGTCTCGGTGGTCGAGGCGCGCGAGGGCTTCGTGCACTTCCGCTTCGACGAGTACTACGGCTTCACGTCGCGCGTGTGGGAGGACGTGCACGGGGGCCTCGCGGGGATCATCGATCTCATGGGCGTGATCCGCGAGCCGTTCGACGTGCTCGGAGCGCAGGGCGCGAAGGCGGAGATCATCGCGCGTTACAAGCGCGCGTGATCGTTCGGGATTCACTGGAGTTGAGGGTTGATCGAGGTTCGGGGCGGCCGCTATGCTCGCTCGCGTCGCGGGGCACTCCGCCGAGGAGCGAGCGCATGACGAAGTCCGAGCTCATCGAAGAAGTCGCGAAGCGAACGAAGATCACGAAGAGCCGCGCAGAGGCCGTCGTGAATTGCGTCTTCGAGAGCATGGCCGCGGCGCTCGAGCGCGGAGAAGGTGTGGAGATCCGCGGCCTGGGGAGCTTCACGATCCGTCAGCGCGACGCCTACCACGGCCGGAACCCGCAGACGGGCGAGGCCGTGCAAGTGCCCGAGAAGCGAGTGCCGTGGTTCACCGTCGGCAAAGAGCTGCGTCAGCTCGTCTCGGGCCCTGAGGTCGCTGGCGCGCCCGACGACGACGACGACGACGACGAGGGATGAACGCGCGCGGGGCGCGCTCACCGCGCCACGCAACCTGGGTCGACTGGTCCACGCTCGAGCTGGTCGCGGGAGACAGCGTCGATGCGGCGATGCGTGAGCTGCGTTCGGATCTCGTCTTTCGTGCGCGCCTACGCGGCGACCGGAGCGCCGAGATCCTCGTCCTCGTCGAGCACCTGTCGCGACCGCGACGCTGGACGCCGCTCGTGATGCTGCGACCGACGTGAGCGGCCTGGTCGCCAAGTGGGTGGACCTCGCGCTCGCAGCCTCGGCGACCGAGAGCGGCCTCGACGCCGTCCGCGATGTCGTCAGGTACGTTCTGGAGGTCCATGATCACCTCGACGTGGACCAGCTGGCGGCCATCGCAGCCCCTTGGGCAGGAGACGAGATCATGACGACGGCACGCGAGCTCTTGGATCGGGGTCGCGCCGAGGGGCGCGCGGAGGGCAAAGCGGAGGGCAAAGCGGAGGGCAAAGCGGAGGGCCGCCGTGCGACGCTCCGACGCCTGTTCGCGCTGAAGTTCAGAGATGCGCTCACCCCGCACGTCCTCGCGATGCTGGCGGTGGCCGACACGGCGACCCTCGACCGCTGGGAAGAGCGGCTCCTGACGGCGGTGGCGATCGAAGACGTGCTCGGCTGACGATCCAGTCCGTCAGCCGTTCAGCTGACGACGAGTTTGCCCCAGCTGCGCTTGCCCGCCTTCACGACGTAGCTGCCCGGGGCGAGCTTGTGGAGCTTGTCCTTCACCTTCGTGCCGTCGATCTCGACGCCGCCTTGCTCGATGAGCGTGCGCGCTTTGCTGTTCGACTCGCTGAGGCCCGTCTGCGCGAGCGCCTGCGCGAGGCCGATGCCCTCGCCGCTCGTCGCGATCGCGTGCTCGGCGATCACGTCTGGCACCTCGCGCTTGGAGAACTGTTTCTCCCACGCGGCCCACACGCGCTCGGCCTCCGACTGCGAGTGGAAGCGCGCGACGATCTCCATCGCGAGCAAGCGCTTGGCTTCCTTCGGGTGTCCAGCCCGGCGCGACGCGATGTTGTCGAGGCTCTCTTTGGAGAGCAGCTCGTAGTACCGCCACATGAGCGCGTCCGAGACGCTCATCACTTTGCCGAGCTGCTCCTCGGGCGACTCGCTCACGCCGACGTAGTTGTCGAGCGACTTGCTCATCTTGTCGCCCACGATCTTTCCGTCCGTGTCGGCGTCCGCCGTGAGGCCCTCGAGCAGCGGCGTCGTCATGACGATCTGCGGACGAAGGCCCGACTCCTTCATCAGGTCGCGCCCGACCATGAGGTTGAAGAGCTGGTCGGTGCCGCCGAGCTCGACGTCGCACTGGAGGTGCACGGAGTCCTGCGCCTGGACGAGCGGGTAGAGGAGCTCGTGCATCGAGATGCTCGAGCCTTCATCGAAGCGCTTCTTGAAGTCTTGCCGCTCCATCATGCGCGCGAGCGTGTATTTGCCCGCGAGCTGGATGACGTCCGCGAACGTCATGGGCCCGAGCCAGCTGCGGTTGTAGACGAGCTTGGTCTTGTCGCGATCGAGGATCTTGAACGCTTGCTCGGCGTAGGTGCGCGCGCCCTCTTCGATCTCCTCGCGCGTGAGCGGCGGTCGCGTCTTGTTCTTGCCGGACGGGTCGCCGATCGATGCCGTGAAATCGCCGATGACGAAGTAGATGTCGTGCCCCAGCTCCTGGAACTGCCGCATCTTCTCCATCAGCACGGTGTGCCCGAGGTGGAGATCGGGGCGAGTGGGATCGAAGCCGGCCTTGATCTTGAGCGGGACGCTCTTGGCGTGCGACTCGGTGAGGCGCGCGAGCAGGTCCTTCTCGCTGACGAGATCGACGACGCCGCGGGTGAGCTCTCTCAGCTGATCTTCGGGACGAGCGAACGACATGGCGGCGCGCGTCGTAGCACGTGCCGGCGTGACACGTGGTCGCCAGATGCGCCGTGTTATGCTGACGTTATGTCGATCAAGCGAATCACGATCAGCGTGCCGAGCGCGCTCGCGGCCAAGGTGAAACGCGCCGCAGGCAAGAAGCCCGTGTCGGTCTTCGTCGCGAACGTGCTCGAGGAGAAGATCGAGGAGGAGCACCTCGAGCGCGCGTGGCGCGAGTACGTCGCGGATGTCGCACCCACGGCGACGGATCAGCAGCGCGCCGACGACGTGATCGCCGCCCTGCGCAAGCGGAAGCGACGACGTGCCGCGTGACACCGAGGACGAAGGGCTGGTCCTCGACGCAGGCGTGTTCATCGCGCTCGAGCGCAGGTCCGGGTTCGCGGCATCGCTCATCGACCAGGCGAAGCGAACGAAGGTGCCGCTCGTCACGTCCGCGGCCGTGATCGCTCAGGTCTGGCGTGGCGGCGGAGGCAAGCAGACCCCCATCGCGCTCGCGCTGCATCACGTCGACGTCGTGGACCTCTCGCGACCCGTTGCGCGCGTGCTCGGACTGATGCTCGGTCGAGCGGGAACCACGGACGCCGTCGATGCACACGTCGCGTACCTCGCCGTCGAGCGCGACTGGACGGTGGTGACGAGCGATCCGGACGACTTGGTGCGGCTCGAGCCGAAGCTCCGCGTCGTCCGCGTCTGAGGGGTCGACCGCTACCGCACCGCCAAGGGCCGAGCGCGAGACGCCCGATCGCGCGCCGCGCGCCACGGCGGGAGGCTCGCGTCGGACCTGCAAGCCCGCACATACGCCCCCCGCGTCACGCGCTGTCCACGCACGAAGAATCGCGGCCATCCGCGCTCGAGCTTCCCTGCGAGCGTCCACCTACGCGAGATGCCGTGCTCCACGCCCCGCACGAACAGCTTCTCCTCGGTGAGCTTCCCGTCTGTCCACGACCGCTCGAACCCGTGACGCAGACCGCCGACGAGCTCGCGGCTCTCGGAGACGACGCCAGGACGGAGGTCGCCGCAGTAGAGATCGAGCCCGGTGCCTCGGACCAATCGCGTGCGAACGATCAGTCGACCCTGCTCGTCCCACTGCCGCTGCAGTCCGTGTTGGAGACCGTCGACGTACCGAGCCTCGTAGCGAAGGCGACCGCTCGGGTGCCACTCGCGCTCGAGCCCGTGTGCACGACCCTCGGCGTCGAACGTCATCGCATGCACGGGCCGACCCGTCCTCTCGAACGTGGCCACCAGCGCGAGGCGGGCATCGACGAAGTAACGAACGGTCCAGAAGCCAAGCGACTCCTCCGACCGGGTCTCCTCAGCGCCTCCCGGGATCATCTTGCGGAAGCTGTTCGGCAGACGTGTCGACACGGAGGACGGTCAGCTCAGCGCGCGGGGGCGCCGAGGTTGCGCTGGAAGAACTCGACGATGCGCGTCTGCAAGCGTCGCGAGACCGCCGGGTCGGGGACCATGTGCGTGAGGCCTGCGAGCGGGAGGAACTCGAACGGACGCCCTGCGCGGAACATCGCGTCGCTCATCTTCACGGCGTGGCTGAAGTAGACGTTGTCGTCCGCCGTGCCATGCACGATGAGCAGGGGTCGCAGCGGATCGTTGCCGGGGTCGCGCGCGGCGAACGTGAGCACGCTCGAGCGTGTGTACGCGCCCTCGACGCCATCTTCCTCGGGTAGACCGAGGAAGCGCTCGGTGTAGTGCGTGTCGTAGTCGCGCCACTCGCTCACCGGTGCGCCCGCGATGCCGGCGTGGAAGACGTCGGGGCGCCGCAGCACCGCCATCGCGCTGAAGTAGCCGCCGAACGACCAGCCGTAGATGCCGACGCGTCCGAGATCCATCTCGGGGTGCGCTGCGCCTGCGGCCTGCACCGCCGCGACCTGATCCTCGAGCGGCACGGAGATGAAGTCCTCACGGATCACGCGCTCCCACTCGCGCCCGCGGCCCGGGGTGCCGCGACCGTCGAACGACACCACGACGAAGCCGTGATCGGCGAACCACTGCGGCAAGAGCCAGCGATCGCGATCGACGGTGACCTGTCGATGTCCGGGGCCGCCGTACACGTAAACGATCACGGGGTAGCGTCGCGTCGCGTCGAAGTCGCGGGGACGCACGATCGCCGCACGGAAGCCGCGCGCGCCGACCTCCTCGAACGCGACGTTCACCTCGAAGCTCGGCGCTTCCGCCACGCTCTGGATCGTCGCGAGCGTGGTCCCGTCGCTCGTGCGGGCGACCGTGGCGGTGCGCGCAGCGCCTCGGCCACGCGCGACGTGCACCCACACCGAGGCGTCCCGCGAGAACACGGCCTCGTGCACGGCGCTCCCGCTCGTGAGCTGTCGCGGCGCGCCGCCCGCGAGCGGGATCTCCCACACGTGCATCTCGGTGGGGTTCGCGCTGCCGCTCACGAGGACGCGCGCGTTGGCTTCGTCGACGGCGAGCAGGCTCTGGTAGCCGAACCCCGTGGGCGTCAGCGTGCGCACCAGCGTGCCGTCACGTCCGCGCAGCTCGAGCTGCGTCTCGCCGTCTCGCTCGCTCGTCCAGAGGAACTGCGTCCCGTTCGCGACGAAGCGCGGCACGTCTTGATCGAGGTTCAACCACGCCGCGTCGGTCTCGGTGAGGATCGGGCTCGTCGCCAGCGTGGCGACATCCACGGAGAGCAACAGCTCGTTCTGCTGCAGTCGATCCTGCACGAGGACCACGGGACCCGACGCGGGCCAGCGCACGGTCGCGAGGTAGGGATAACGCTCGCGATCCCACTCGACCCAACGCTCCGATCCCGCCGCGGCGCCGAGGGTGACGAGGCCGATCCGCACTGTCGCGTTGGCGCGCCCCGGCCGCGGGTAGGGCGGGGAATTCGGCTCGTTCTCGGGGTGCATGGGATCGAGGATGTGCATCGTCTCGACCGCGCTCGTGTCCGTCTCCTGCACGAGCAGCGATCGCGAGTCCGGCGACCACCAGTAGCCCTCGAAGCGGCCCATCTCTTCTTGGGCCACGAACTCCGCCGCGCCGCGCTCGATGTGTGCGCCTGCATGCTGGGTGATGCGGGTCTCGTGACCAGTGGCGACGTCGATCACGAACAGATCACCGTCGCGCACGAGCGCGATCCTCGTGCCGTCGGGAGAGAAGCGCGGATCGATCGGGTAGCCCGTCTCGCTGCCGATCTCGCGCACGGATCCGCTCTGACCCGCGCGTGCACGATCGACGAGGAAGAGGCGCCCCGAGAGCGGCACGAGGATGCTCGCGCCGTCGGGCGAGAGATCGAAGCCCGCGATGCCACGCGCGGCGAGGCGCATGCGCTCGCGTCGCGCGCGCTCTTCTTCGCTCAGGGATTCCTCCGCGCCGCCGAGCACCTGCTCTGCGGTCAGGAGCACGCGCTCCTGGCCCGTGGCGACGTCGAGCACGTAGAGGTCGTTCACGAACGAGCGCGCGCCGCTGCGGAGGAACAGCACCGCGCTGGCGTCGGGCGTGAGCACGAAGTGCCCCGGATGTCCCTGGTTGAATCGGTACGTCACGGCGTATTGCTCGAGAAAGGCAGTGTCGGCGATCGAGGTGGTGTCGCGCATGGGAGTGGTGCAGGTACGGTCGCTCGAGGGTGCTCCACCGCAGGCAGGTGCGGTGAGGAGCGCGAGCGCCACGAAGAGTGTGCGAAGGCGCATGGGCGCGCGAGGATAGCAGGCGCCCTCGATGTCGCGTGCGGAGCGGGAACACTCGGCGTATCGCTCGGCATGCGGGCGACCTCCCTCTCGATCTCGTTCTTGCTCGTGTCGTGTGGTGCGGCCTCGGTGCGACCCTCGACGGCCGCGCTGGAGCCCACGTTGCCGGCACCGCTCACTCCGCGCGGAGAGGCCGACGAGAACCGAGTGTGGCTCGAGCCGACGCGGGCCCACGGCGAAGGCCTCGTGCTGTTCGCCGACGACGTCGCGCCCATCGAGGACGCCATCGCGCGGGCCCTCGCACGGACGGGCTACGACGTGGTGCCGCCTGACGAACGACGCGCTGCGATCACGCGGATGCGCGCGGGGCACTTGCCCGATCGCGAGGGGCAGTGCGCGCCGATGCCGCCCGCCGCGGGTTATCTCGCCGCGCGCTACGAGGGCCTCGTCAGGATCAGCTCGACGCTGGCGTGTCGATCGCAGCGCCCTGCGTGGAATCCAGAGGGACCCTTCACGCCCGGCTGCGTGCTCACCGTCGCCACGCATCGCGGCGAAGGCCCCGTCGAGCGCGAGGGGGAGATCGTGTTCCCGCTCGGGGTCAGCCGCGAGGTCATCATCGAGTCGCTCGAACGCGACGCGATCGCCCTCCACGACGTCGAGCCCGAGGACGGCGCGGCAATGCTGCTCGGGATGATGGGCGAGGGCTCCCGGGTGCCCGTGGCGATCCGCGACGTCGAGACCATGGGGCCGTGGGACGCGACGCTCGCGCCTCACTTGGAGGAGCACCTCGAGCGCGCGCTCGCGCCGCATCGCGAGACGCTGCTCGCTTGCGACGCGCACGAGCCCCTGTTCGATCACTGGGGCAACGACTTCGTGATCGAGGTGCGAGCCGACGGTGTGATCACGCGCTGCGAGCCCGAGCTGGAGGATCATCGCGCGCGCGCGTCCATGCCGTGCGAGTGCGCGATCCTCTCGCGTGTCCTCGACTTCGGGAGCGCACCCTCTGTCCGACGCCTCCGCTTCGCGATGCACGTCGACGTTGGCGTGACCGCCGCCGCCGCCGCCGCGACGCACTACGCCTCTGCCGAGCTCCGTGTTCGCGACGCAGACGACCGCAGCATCGAGTACGGCGATCCCGCGCTCGGTCCGCAACTGCAAGCGTGTCTCGAGGGCATGGGGGGCGATCTGTCGAACGTTCGCCTCCTCGCCAATCTCGTCGTCGGCGCGGACGGGCGTGTGCTCGAGGCCCGCGCCCGTCCGATCGCGGGCGACGCGATCGATCCGACGCTCGACGCTTGCGCGATGGAGGCACTGCGCGCGACCCGGTTCACGTGCCCGTTCACGGGACGCGCCGAGGTGCGCGCGGAGCTCGATCTCTTCCGCGCTCGATTCGGCGGCGGCAACGTCGATCCGCGCATCGTCGCGCAGGGACGCGAGGGCCCGTCGCTGCCTCGCGCGGAGTGGCACCTCGACGTCCCTCAGGCGAGCGCTCCGACCTTCTACGCGACGAGCGACGGGTCCGTGGTCGACGCGGCGCAGGACTCGGTCGATGGCGTCGTGATCCCGGGAGAGGACGTGCGCCTCGTCGTGTACGGAGACGTGCCGGTGGCTCGGATCGCGCGCTGGCTGCAGACGATCGATGCGCCGCGTCTGCGTCGAGTGTTCTTCGTGGTGGAGGCAGGGGACGGAGAGCCGATCTGGCGCCTCGTGCACGTGGTGCGCGAGGCCCCGGCCGACCCGCACGATGCCCTCGAGGTGTCGTCGTTGGGCGTCGCTCGCCGCTCGGACGACCCCGAGCGCGAGATCGAGATCGAGTCCGAGGATCCCGAGGAGCTCAGCGAGGCGATCGATCCGCGCAGCTCGGAGCCGCTCTACCTCGAGGCGAGCGAGGACGACCCGTCGCTCCAGTCGCTGCTGCGGGCCGTCGACGCAGCCCGCGGGGTCGGCCGTCGCGCGGTGTGGCGACCCGAGCGCTGACCCGTACGCGGCGCGAATTGCGCGCGCGTCCGAGGGGAGACCGATACGATGAGCGCACATGCGTCACGTCGTCTTCGTCGCGCCCCGCTTCCTCGAGAACACCAACCGCTACGTCGCCGCGTTCGCCGCCCTCGAGGGGGTGAAGCTCAGCGTGATCAGCGAAGACCCCGAGGCGAGCATCCCGGCCGCGCTGCAGGGTCGCATCGCCGGTCACTACCGCGTGGATCACTGCCTCGATGGCGCGCAGCTCACCGAAGCGACGAAGAAGATCGATCAGCACGTCGGCTCGGTCGATCGGCTGACGGGCGCGCTCGAGCAGCTGCAGATGCCGATGGCGGAGGCGCGTGATGCGCTCGGCATCGTCGGCATGGGCGTCGAGACCGCGCGACGCTTCCGCGACAAGGACCGCATGAAGGAGGTCCTCCGCGAACACGGCGTGCCCGTCGCCAAGAGCGAGCTGGTGACGTCACCGCAGGAGCTCACCGACTTCGTGAAGCGCGTCGGCTTCCCGATCATCGTGAAGCCGCAGGCGGGCCTCGGATCCCGCGCGACCTACCGCGTGACCTCGCAGAAGGATCTCGAGGCGCTCGCCCAGACGGGCCTCGTGCCGACGCGTGAAGACCCGCTGCAGGCCGAGGAATTCGTGCGCGCCCGCGAGCACACGTGCGAGACGGTGACCGTCGCCGGCAAGCCCGTGTGGCGCTCGGGCACGCGTTACTTCCCCACGCCGCTCGAGGTGCTCGAGACGAGCTGGATGCAGTACTGCGTGCTCCTGCCGCGTGAGGCCGACGACCCGACGTGGACGAGCTTCCACCCCATCAACCAAGCCGCGCTCGACGCCCTCTTCGGCGACGCGAAGCACGGCGCAGGCACCGCGCTCACCCACATGGAGTGGTTCCTCAAGGACGACGGATCGATGCTCGTCTCCGAGGTCGGCGCGCGCCCGCCGGGCGTTCACATCATGCCGATGATGAGCCTCGCCCACGAGACCGACATGGTGGCGAAGTGGTGCGAGCTCATCGCGTTCGATCGGTTCACGCCGATCGAGCGTAAGTGGGCGTGCGGCGCGGCGTTCTTCCGCGGTCAGGGCGCGGGCACGAAGGTCGCGTCGGTGACAGGTCTCGACAAGGCGATCGCGTCGTGCGGCGACACGCTCGTCGAGGCGCGCACGCCGAAGGTGGGACAGCCTCGCGCCGAGGGCTACGAGGGCGAGGGCTGGGCGCTCGTGCGGAGCGCGACGACGGAGGGCGTGAAGCAGGCGCTGCTCACGCTGATCGAGAATGTGCAGGTTCGCTACGGGTGAGCGGCGCGCGTGAGCTGATCACGTCGGAGGCGCGGGGCTCGTGACGACGAACGGAAAGCTCACCTGGATTCCGCCGACGCGATCGTTCGCGATGGCGCCGTAGGACTGCCCCTCGAACGCATCGAGCACGCAGCGCTCGGTCGCGGGAGAGACGTTCTCGGGCATCGCGTTCAGCGTTGCGTCGTGTCCGCGACCCTGGCCGTCGATTCGCAGATGCACGAGATAGCGGCCCTCGCGGATGTCGGGGCACGCGGCGGCCGTGTGTGAAGCCGCCCGGAGCGGGACGCGCAAGACGTCCACAGCGATCATCGCGAGCGCGGGCCGATGGACGGTGATCACTGCGAGGACGGTCGAGATCGAGAGGAGGAGTCGTGCGGGCGAGCGACGCATGCGCGTCGGACCACGAGCGCGCGACGAAGTTCCCGAGGCTGGTCAGGGCGCCATCGCGTGCGATGCTCGCGCGCCGTCGCGGCTGCGACGCGCAAGGAGACATCGATGAAGAGCGTGTTCCGCGACGACATCCTCGAGGGCAAGGTCGCGTTCGTCACCGGCGGGGGCTCGGGCATCTGCAAGGGAATCGCAGAGGCCTTCCTCGCGCACGGCGCCAAGGGGGTGACGATCCTCGGTCGCAAGGCCGATCGCTTGAGCGCAGCGGCCGACGAGATGAAGCAGAAGAGCGGTCGCGACGTGCTCGCGGCGCCGTGCGACGTGCGCAAGCCCGAGCAGATCGAGGCGGCGCTCGAGGCCACGCTGGAGCGCTTCGGTCGGATCGACATCGTCGTGAACGGCGCCGCGGGCAACTTCCTCGCGCCTGCCGCAGCGCTCTCCTACAACGGCTTCAAGACGGTGATGGAGATCGACACGATCGGCACCTTCAACGTCTGCCGCGCGAGCTTCGAGAAGTATCTCCGCGATCACGGCGGTCACATCCTCAACGTGAGCGCGACGCTGCACTACGCGGCGACGCCGCTGCAGATCCACGCCTCGGCCGCGAAGGCCGGTGTCGACTCCATCACCCGCACGCTCGCGCTCGAGTGGGGACCGCTCGGCATCCAGGTGAACGGCATCGCGCCGGGCCCGATCGACGGCACCGAGGGCATGAGCCGCCTCGCGCCGGGGGAGATGCGCGACGCGCAGATCAAGGGCATCCCGCTCCGACGCCTCGGCACGATCGAGGACGTCGCGAGCTGCGCGCTCTACCTGACGAGCGGCGCGGCCTCCTACGTGAACGGGGAGACGATCGTGGTCGACGGCGGCGCGTGGCTGCCCGGTATGGGCAAGTTCATGACGATGCTGGGCGTCGACTGATGCGTACCTGGCTCGTCGCGATCGTCTTGGTGGCGACGGCGCTCACCTCGCATGGCGAGAGGGTCACCCCTCCCGCCTCGCGGGAGGGGCAGGGGGTGGGTCAGCGGGGCGTCGTCAGCACGCACGAACAACCTCTTCCGCCCGCTCAATCACCGAGCTTCGCCCCGTGCCCGACGACGCTGCCCGAGGGCATGGCGTGCATCCCCGGCGGCAGCTTCACGCGTGGCGCGAACGACGACGAGGCGAACGCGCGCCCCGCCGAGCTCATCACCATCTCGACGTTCTTGATCGACACGCGCGAGGTCACGAACGCGCAGTGGAGCGAGTGCGTGAGCGCGCGACAGTGTCGTCGTCTCGTTCCGTTTCGCGGCTACGGCGCGCCGCAGCAGCCCGCCGTGGGCATGCGATGGGACGAGGCAGCGGCGTTCTGTGCACGTCGCGGCGCGCGCCTTCCGAGCGAGGCGGAGTGGGAGCGCGCGGCCTCGGGACCGAGCGACACACGCTACCCGTGGGGCAACGACGCGCCGAGCGAGCCTTGCGCGAGCGCCGTCGTGCGCATCCACGGCGGCGGTGAAGCGCGAGGCCGCGGCTGTGGCACTGGCACGACGCTGCCCGTCGCGTCGCGGCCCGCGGGCGCGTACGGCCTCTACGACATGATCGGCAACGTGTGGGAGTGGACGCAGGACGTCTACACCGAGTGCTACCGAGGCTGCGCGCGCGAGTGCGGCGATCTCTGCTCGGGCACGGACCCGCGCGGCCTCTGCGGCGGCGCCGCCGAGTGTCCCGC
>JAFLCL010000079.1 GCA_017303575.1 Deltaproteobacteria bacterium | reverse complement strand
GGGGCGAGCTCGCGCTGCTTGCTCTGCTCGCGGCGTGCCCGCAGCGCATCCAGCGTCCCGAGCGATGCTTGCGCGTTGGCTCGGGCTGCGGCGCGCTTGGGCGCGAAACGCGCGAAGAACGCGCGCACGCGCTCGGGCAGCACGAAGCGACGCAGCGCGACGGAGATCAACAAGAGCCACATCGAGGCGAGCAGGAGCTCACGCCACAGCGCGCGGTGCGCGAAGGTGGGGGCAGGGCGATCGACGAACACGTCGCGCAGGCTCGTGCGCACGACGCCGCCGGTCGCGGCAGCGATCTGCGAGAGGAGGGCGTGATCGGTGCCCTCGCCGCGGAGCTCGTCGCCGCGGCCGCGCACGAGGCCCGCCGATCCCACGATCGAGCCTTCGCCGTCCTCGCCCAGCTCGCGCACGGTGACGAGGTAGCTGCCGGGCGCGGCGCCATCGAACGTCGTCTCGTAGCGGCCTGGGCCCGTCTGCTCGAGCGCGACCTGCTGCGAGACACCGCCGGGCCCCGACACCGTCGCGAGCAGATCGAGGTGATTGCGGAACCGCCCGTGGTCGTCCATCGCCTCCACGCGGATCGACCCGCTGCTGCCGTCGATCTCGACGTCGAGGTCGGCGTCGCTGCGCTCGGGCGCGCGCGAGAGCGAGCGCGCGAGCTGTCCCATCAGCGGCGCATAGCCGGGCCAGCCGAGCCACGGCCTGCCGTAGTGACCGCCTGCGTCCGTGGTGAAGATGCCGCTCTGTCCCACGCCTGCGCGCCAAGTCGCGAGCAGCGGCTCGTCGCCCTCGTTGCCTTCTCGGTGCGCGCCCAGCACCAGCGTGGAACGCGGTCGGGCGTTGACGATCACGTAGCCCTCGAGCGCGGGCGCGGACGCGAAGTCGATGCCGCGCGTGAGATCGGCAGGCCCACCCACGGTGATCGTGAACGGCTCCTCCACGAGCGCGCTGCGGCTCGCGGTGATCGTCTCCTGCGTGAAGATGCGCGGCAGCTCCGCCATGTTCTCGACGATGTAGAAGCGGCCGCCGCCGAGGCGTGAGAGCACCTCCAGCTCGGGCGTGTCGGGGCCGTTGCCCATCGACACGATCGACGTGGTGATGCCGTCCCGCGCGGCATCGGCGACGAGCGTGCGCGCGCGGGTCATCTCCTCCGAGTCGCTGCCGTCGGAGAAGAGGAGGAAGTGCTTGAGCTGCGTGTCTTGTCCACGCAGCTGCGCGTAGGCGCCCTCGAGCGCGACGTCGACGTAGATGCCGCCGCCGCCCGGCTGGGCGCGTCGGATCGTCGCGGCGAGGGCCTCGGGCGCTTCCACCGCGACCATCGGCAGCGTCCACGTGATGGCCGTGTCCACGTGCTCCACCGCGATGCGATCCATGGGCGACAAGAGCGATGCGCTGCGCGCGGCGGCCTCGTTCGCGAGGTCGAGCTTCATCACGCCCGGCGAGACCTCGACCGTCATCGAGCCGCTCTTGTCGATGCCGATCACCATCGCGAGCGAGGCGCGATCGCGGCGCTGGCGGAGATCGAACGTCGCCGGCAGCACCTCTTCGACGGGTGTGTAGGCGTAGCCGCCGAGGCCGAACGCGTCGCGCGCGCCGAGCATCAGGAGACCGCCGCCGAGATCGCGCACGTAGGCGCGGATCGCGGTCATCTGCCCATCGGTGAGCGAGCGAGCGTTGAGGTCCGACAGCACGACGAGGTCGAACGACGCGAGCTCCGCGAGCGTGAGCGGAACGGCGAGGCGATCGCCGATCTCGACATCGGGCCCCGCGGCGCGGATCGCGTTGGCCAGCGCCTCGGCCTCGGGCGGACGATCGGAGAGCACGAGCACGCGCGAGCGACCGGTGATGCGGAGAAAGCCGCCCGCGACGTTGTTCTCGCTCGAGACGTCGGCGTCCGCCTCGAGCGGCTCGATCTCCACGTCGTAGCGGTGGACGCCTGCCTCGCTCGTCTGGTCGCGCAGGCTCAGCGCGTCCGAGCCTGCGTCGATGGTCGTCGTCGTCTCGGCGATCAGCTGTCCATCGCGGCGCACGCGGATTCGCACGTCGGTCTCGCGCGTCGCGCGCGTCACGATGCGTACGTCGACGGGCTCGTCGGGGTCGGCGGTGGGCGGGACGATCACGCGCTCGATCGCGACCTCCGCGCTCGCCGCGCGCTCGATCGCGTAGGTGTCGATGGTCACGCCGCGCGCGCCCGCGATCTGCGCGGCCGCGAGCGCATCGCCGCTCGTCTCCACTCCGTCCGAGAGCAAGACGATGCGGGGCGTGGCGGCCGAGGGCAGATCCGCCAGTGCGCGTCGGAGCGCTGCGTCGAGGTCCGTGCCGTCGCGCGCGATCGAGGCGGTGCTGCGGCCGATCTCGGGGCGCGCCTGCGGCAGCACCTCGGTGGCAGCCTCTGCGCCGAAGACCACGAGGCCCGCGAGATCGTCCTCGCGCATGCCCTCGACGGCCTCGCGGATCGCGTCGAGGTTCTCGGTGTGCGCGTCGTCGCTCGCGTTCTCGACGGAGCGGCTGCGATCGAGCACGAAGATCGTGGCGACCCGATCGATGCGCGTCGCGAGCTCGAGGCGCGCGATCGCGAGCGCCGCGCAGATTGACGCGAACAGCATGCTCGCCTGCACGAGGCGTCGACGCGCACCGGTGTGCGCGGTCGGCAGCGTCCGGAGGCGCCACGCGACGACGAGAACGAGCGGGACGCCGAGCGCGAGCCAGAGCGGTGCGGCGAAGGTCATGTCGCGCCCTTGCGGGTGGCCCACGTGGCCTCGAGCACGAGCACGACGAGGAGAAGACCGGCGAGCCAGGCCCACGCCTCACGCGGAGAGCTCGCCTCTTGCACCTCGACCTCGGTCCCACCCGCGCGCGTCACGAAGCGCGCGCGTGGTGATGGATCGGACTCGGACGGCGAGAGGAGGCTGCGCAGCGCGAAGAGCCGCTGCCGACCGACGTTCGCCTCGAAGACACCAGGCAGCGCGGGCACGTCGACGATCGCGACCCCGCCCCGCGAGAGCCCACGGGCTGTCGAGCCATCGGGACAGCGCACCTCGACGGTGACGCCATCGGGCGCGGGCACTCGCAGAGGCTCACCGATGCGATCGGCGCGGATGCCGCCTTCGGCGCGACGCTGGCGGGCGCGCTCGAGCACGTTGCGGAAGAGGATGACGAAGCCGGGCTGATCGGGGAGATCGGAGCGATCGGGATCGAAGCCGATCAGCGTCGCCTCGCCTCCGGGATGCGCGAGCGAGGACACGAGCGCGCCGTGATCGGTCTGGACCAGCGTGCGTGCTTGGGCGCCCGCGATCGGCCTCATCGAGGCGACGTGGACGGCGGCGAACGACACGAACCGGAGGCGCGGGTCGTCCTCCTCCCAGCTCACGATGCGGGGGTTCTCTGCGGCTGCACCGAGCGCGACACCGAAGAGCGTGTCGCCGTCGGGCGCGAGCGCGATCGAGTCTCCTTGCGGCGCTGATGGGGGCGTCTCGCCGGCATAGACGAACACGCCATCGAGGTCGGTCCGATCGGGGCTCGCGGCGCGCTCGGCGAGGGACGCCAGCGTGGTCTGGAACAGCTCGACGTCGCGATCCGCGAGCAGCACACGACGCACCGACGCGGGCGCATCGCCCACGAGGAAGACGGGCAGCCTTCGTGCGCCAGGGCTGGGCGCGACGACGAGATCGTCGAGCGAGAGCGCGTCCTCGCTCGCGGCCGCGACCTGTCCCTCTGCGGGATCGTCGCCCGCGAGCTCGATGCGCACGAGGGCGGCGCGACCGTCGGCGTCGGGCGGCAGGTCCGCGAGCATGAGCACGCTCTCCGGCTCGTTCGGCACGAGCTCGACGCGACGCGAGGCGACCACGCCTCGGCCCTCGATGCTCGCGGTGACCCAGCGCGAGGCAGGGCTCGAGGCGTGACGCACCACGCGCACGAAGATCTCGGCGCGATCGGGGGACTCGTCACTGGGCCGCGCGCGCACGTCGACAGCGACGATCGCGTCGTTCACCGCGTCCATGCCCACGCGCTGGACCTCCACGGGCACCGTGGCCGCGAGGGCCTGTTCGCCGTCGCTCGCGGCGTCGGTGATCACCACGATGCGTGACCCGGGCGGCGCATCGCGCACACGCTCCGCGCCCACCGCGACAGCCCGCTCGAGCGAGGACTCCGCGCCGCGCACGCGGAGCTGCGAGATGGCATGTCGGATCTCCGCGACGTCGCTGGTCGGCGCGAGCAACACCGCAGGCTCGCTGGCTGCCTCGATCAGCGTGAGCGTGCCGCCCGCGGGGAGCGCGTCGGCGAGGCCGATGACGACGCCGCGCGCTGCGTCCATGCGCGTGTCACCGCCGGGCATACGCGTCGCCATCGAGGCGGACGCATCGACGACCACGACGACCCGCGCGCCGCTCGGCACCTCGCCGATACCAGACGGACGCGCGAGCGCGAAGGCTGCGAGCAGGATCGCGAGCGCTTGGAGGATCAGCGAGAGGTAGGGGATGAGGCGCTGCCACGGGCGCTCGGCGCGCATGTCGCGCACCGCGCGATCCCAGAGGAGCGTGGAGCCCACCACGCGCGCCTCGCGACGACGCCGGAGGATGTAGAGGCCGATCAGCGGCACGAGCAGGCCGAGCCACGCGAGCGAGAGCGGCGAGAGCAGGCTCATCGTGCGCCCTGCCTCAGGTAGCCGACGACGACGTCATCGAGGGCGTGCTCGGCGTCGACGCGACCGTAGAAGAGGCCGCGCTTCTTCGCGTAGCTCTCGAGCTCGGCGAAGAACGCGAAGAGGCGCGCGCGGTAGGCGGCGATCGCGCGCGCGTCGAGCGACACGTCGACCTTCTGGCCCGTCTCGCTGTCGACGAGCTCCACGTCCGTGCCTGGCGTCGGATCGAGCTCCTCACGATCGAGCACCTGGAAGAGCACGGGCTCGAACTTCTGCGCGAGCAGGCGATCGAGTGGGCGTTGGAAGCCGCCCGGATCGAAGAAGTCGCTGATCACGGCGACGAGCCCGGGGCGCGGCGATCGTGCGAGGAAGCGCTCGACCGTGTTCGCGAGATCGGTGTCGCCGCGCGGCTCGATCGCGTCGAGGTAGCGAAGGAGCGCGCCGATGCGCTTGCTCCCGCGTGTGGGCGCCATGGGGGCGTCGAGCGCGTCGCCGAACGGATGCACCGAGACGCGCTCGCTGCCCGACAGGCCCACGTAGCCGAGCGCCGCTGCCACCTGCTTCGCGAGCTCGATCTTCGGTGGGGTGCCGATGCCGAGCGAGGCGCTGCGGTCGATCAGCAAGTAGAGCGAGAGGTCTTCTTCGGCGACGAAGAGGCGGAGCACCAGCTCCTCCAGGCGCGCGTACGCGTTCCAGTCGATGCGTCGCACGTCGTCGCCCGCGTAGTACGGGCGGTGCTCGGCGAACTCGGCGGAGGAGCCGCGTCGCGTGGAGCGGCGTCCTCCCGCCGAGCTCCCCGCGAAGCGTCGACGTACGGCGAGCCGCAGCCTGCCGAGACGTCGAAGGAACGCGGGATCGAGCAGCGAGCTCACGGAGCGCCCGTGCTCGCAGCGACGGCAGCGGGCGCGACGTGCGCTGTACGCGCTGCGCGTCGATCGGCATCTGCGCGGCGCACGCGCGCGACGTGCATCTCGATGCCGAGCCACAGCGCGAGCGCGGCCGCGCCGTAGCCCGCGATGCCGAGGAACGCGAGGAACACCGACTCGAACGACGCGTGTTCGGACAAGAGGATGCTCGACCACAAGGGACCGATGGGCGAGACGGCCATCAGCGGCGGCAGGCGGTTGCCGTAGTCGAAGACGTTGGGCTGGAGCACGAGCGAGAGCAGCACCGGCACGAGGATCGCGGTGGCGAGCGTGACGAGCGAGAGCAGGCGCGCGACGACGCCGTTGCGGCTCCAGAGTCGGAACACGATCGCGAGCCCCGTGAACGCCGCGGTGACGAGCGCGTTGCCCACGCCGATCACGAAGAGCGCGGCGTCACCGTCGTCGCCGGGCATGAGCGCGGGCGAGGCGAAGTGACGTGCGATCACAGCGACCGTCGCGACACCCACGGGCGGCAGCATCGAGGCGACGAGCGCGAAGCGCGTGGTGCCTGCGGCGCCCGGACCGATCACCGAGAGCAGGCGCTCGATCGTCGAGGGAGTCGAGCGCGCGCGCGGAGGCAGCGGTGGCTCGTTGGCGAAGGTGAGCCCGATGAAGAGGCCGAGCAGGCCCGCGACGACGGTCATGAAGATGCCGACGTGCGTGATGCCCGGCATCGCGGGGTAGGTGAGGCCCAGCGGGATCGCGCCCGCGACCACGCTCGCAGGCGACACGAACGCGGCCCACTGCTTGAGGGGTGTCGAGCGATCTTCGCCGGGGTGCCGAAGGCCCGCGACCGACGACGCGAGGAAGAACCAGATCGTGGAGCCCAGCACGAAGCCCGGCAGGATCACGAGCGCGGCCCAGCCATCGGCCGTGTCGATGCGCTGGAGGAAGGCCTCGGCGAACCAGAACGGCCCGTCCATCGGCGTGCCCCACTCGCTGCGCGCTTCGTCGCCGAACGCGGTGACGATGCCGGTGAGCATCATCGCGATGGGGACGAAGAGCACCGTGGAGAGCACGATCGAGATGCGCGTGGAGTCCAGGCGCGCGGAGATGGCGAGGCCCCACGACACGGCGGTCGCGAGGATCACGAGCGTCCAGAAGAACGCGACGAGCACCGCACCGGGAGAGACGCCGCCGAACAAGAAGGCCACGCCGATGACGGGCGCGATCGCGACGACGATGAGGACGATCGAGCCGAAGTACGCGATGAACTTGCCCCACACGATGCGCCACGCGCCCATGCCCGAGAGCACGAGCGACTCGTAGGTTCGGGTCTCGCGCTCGGTGGTGACGGCGGTCGCGGCGTACGACGGTGCGACGAGGCAGAGCACGCCGAGCACGAGGCAGAAGAAGATCTGGAAGAGCGCGCGTCCCACCTCCGCGGGCGGCACGTTGCCTTCGCCGATCATCGCGCCCCCGAGGAGCACCGAGACGGCGACGACGCCGGTGAGCAGATAGAGGAAGCGGATGAAGAGCGCTGTGCGGAACGTCGCGCGCAGCTCCTTGAGGAGGATCGGATTGGGATCGCGCAGCGGCGCGAGCACGAGGTTCTTCAGGCGCTCGACGAACGACGGTGCCGCGACGGGCTGCGGCGCGAGGGAGGGACGCGAGCGACGAGGACCGTCGGGGTGGGAGACGCGTGGGGTCTCGGGTGCGGGTGCGGAAGCGGCAGCCAGACCCGGACGATCCGAATCCGGAACCGGAACCGGAGGCGGAACCGGACCCGGAACCGGATCCGGAACCGGGCTCGACGTGTCGGGAGGCTCGTTCGGGTCGCTCACTGGAGCTCTCCCTTCGTCACCTCGAGGAAGATGCGCTCGAGGTCGTTCTGATCGGGCTCGACGCGCACGATGCGCAGGCGCTCGCGCACGGCGAAGTCGACGATGTCGGCGAGGGCTTCGTCGCCTCCTTGGTACTGCATCGCATAGGCGCCATCGGGGTCCCGCTCGACGCTCAAGACGTTGGGCGCCTTCGCGAGCAGCCCGTCGACGCCCTCGGGCGGCGCGAGCAGACGGATCTTCACGCCGCGCTCGGGGCGCAGCCCGCGTCCGATGGTGTCGACGCTTCCCGACGCGACCACGCGACCGCGCTCGAGGATCGCCACCGACGTGCACATGTCGGAGAGCTCCGTGAGGATGTGGCTCGAGAGCATCACGGTCTTTCCGAGCCGACGAAGCTCCTCGATCAGCTCGCGCATCTCGATGCGTGCGCGCGGATCGAGGCCGTTCGCGGGCTCGTCGAGGATGAGGACCTTCGGGTCGTGGAGGAGCGTGCGCGCGATCGCGAGCCGTTGCTTCATGCCCTTGCTCAGCGCTTGCACGAGTCGATCGCGCACCGCGCCCAGCTCGGTCAGCTCGATGACGGCCTCGATGGTGCGACGACGCTGGCCGAGCACGATGCCGTGCGCGGCGGCGAAGAACTCGAGGTACTCATCCACCGTGATGCGGTCGTAGACACCGAAGGAGTCCGGCATGAAGCCGAGCACCTTGCGCACCTCGTCGGGGTGCTCGACGACGTCGATGCCCTGCACGAGCACACGACCGACGTCGGGCTCGAGCAGCGTCGCCATCATGCGGATCGTCGTGGTCTTGCCGGCGCCGTTGGGGCCGATGAAGCCGAAGATCTCGTTCGACGGAACCTCCAGCGTCACATCGGTGAGCGCGCGGAAGGCTCCGAACCAGTGGCTCACGTTCTCGACGCGGATCACTGTGTCCCTCCCGTCGCGCTCGGAAGCAGCTGGGCCTCGACCGCGCGGTTGATCTCGGCGAGCTGCGCGGCCGCGGCGTCGGCGGCGGTGGGGTTGGTGAGCGATGCGCTCGTGGGCGCGATCGAGGCCTCGGGGATCGGCACGTACAGCGCCGCGCCCGGCATGCGCGGGACGACACGCAGGATGCGCACGTCGAGCTCCGCCTCGAAGCTCGGGGTCGCGCTGGGCGCCGACGCGGGGTCCAGGCGCGCGTAGAGCACGGGGAGGATGCCCGCCGAGGGTGCCTCGCTGCCGAGCTGCATCAGCGCCGAGATCGCCTCGCGCGCATCGCTCTGGTAGCCGAGCGTGCCGAGGAACGCGTCGCCGCCTGCCCAGTACTGGCCGTTGGGACGATCGCCCACCGGGAGGTAGCTGCTCGCGATGGTGGGCACCTCGACGCTCGCACCCGGGGCGATCTCGCCGATCGCGTACACGCCACCGGCGAGGTCCGTCATGAACGCGCCGTGGAGCGCTTCGGTGGAGTCGTTGCGCACACGCGCGATGCGGCTTCCGTCGAGCTCGAAGCGCACGGCGCCGCCGATCGAGGGAGTGTCGTCCTCCCGCACGAACGCCGTCTCCCAGAGTCCTGCGCGCATCGTCTCGAGCGTCCGGTGCTCGGCGCCCTCCCGGACGAGCGGCCCATCGCCGGCGCCGTTGGAGCCCACGCGCATCGCGACGGCGCCGGGCGCCAGCGCCACGTCGACGGCTGCGGGTCGCGTGTAGAAGTAGCCCGTGTAGCGGCGCGAGATGCCGAGCTCCGATCCCTCCACGACGTCCACCAGCTCCACGCGTCGGTAGCGCATGAGCACGCCCTTGCCGACGTAGCCCACGAAGAACGTCGCCATGACGCACAGGAGCGCGAGGATCGGTGTGGTGATGAGCGCGAGCGTCGGCTGCTTGCGTCGCTCGACGATCGTGAAGTTCACGGGGCCGACGAGCACCACGTACGCGAGGAGCACGATGCCGACGAGCACGAGCGCGGGCCGGTAGCCTTCGTTGGGATCGAGGGCGGTGCGGACCTGCGCGATGTTCGGTCCCGGCGTCCACTCGTCGAGCGGGCGATCGAGGCCTCGCGCGAATTGCACGAAGGGATGCACGCGGTCGTCGCTCGCCGCCACCGATCGCGCGATCGCGCGGAAGACCTCCTGCACCTCGGGACGGTTCACGACGCTCGCCTCGGAGAGATCGAGATCGGTGATCCAGACGAGGCCGAAGCCCACGCGTACCTGGCAACCGAACACGTCGCGCGTGGTGCCCGTCGGGCACGCGAGCGGCGCGCCGGCCACGCCGAGCACGGGGGCGAGCGAGGGCGTGCTCGTCTCTGCGCGCGTGATCGAGCCGACGGTGCGGCGCACGAACGGGTGATCGAGATCGGCCGCGCGCGTGGGCATGACCACCAGGTGGCCGCCCGCGCGCACCCACGCCTCGAGCGCCGCGAGCTCGGGCTCTCCCGCGCGGCCCAGCGCGGGCACGGTGCCCACGGCGAAGAGCACGTTCGACCAGCCAGCGGCGCTGTCGGGCAGCAGCAGATCACCGGAGCGCGGATCGGAGGACGCGACGCCGATGGGCACCTCGATCTCGCGCGTGCCGCTGCCGTAGTAGGCCGTTGGATCGACCGCGGTGACGCGCGTGCCCACGAGCGGTGCGCGCAGCCGCGGAGGGTCGTCGAGCACGACGATGGGCCGCGCCGAGCTGCCGTAGTTGAGCGCGGCGGTGGCGGTGGAGAGCGTGCTCCCTCCCACGCGGTAGCTGACGTTGAAGGTGAGCCCGTCCTCGAACGCCGGCACCGTCAGGGACGTCACGCGACCCTCGCGCGCCGGGAGATCGAGCGGCGCTCGGTGCACGGACACGACGTGATCCCAGGTGCGGATCTCGACCGAGACCTCGCCCTGGAGCGCGCTCTGCGTGCGGTTCTGGGCGCGCACGACGAGCGTCGTGTAGCCGCCGCTGAGGAACGCGTCGTGTCCGAAGATGCCGTCGGCCTGGAGCTCGACGGGCGGCGGATCCTGCGCCCGCACGAGCGCGGTCGACGCGAGCGTGTGGAGGGCGAGGCCCGCGGTGAGCGCGAGCGAGAGAAGAGCGCGCAGCTTCATGTCGCGATGCGTCCCACCGACGCGGGCATCTCGGGCACCTCGGCGAGCAGGCGCTGCACGATCGCGTCGGTGCCCACGCCCTCGGCTTCCGCTTCGAAGCTCGGGATCAGGCGATGCCTGAGCGAGGGCGTGGCCACGCGGGTGAGGTCCGCGAACGACACGTGAGGCCTTCCCTGGAAGAGCGCGTGCACCTTCGCTGCGAGCAAGAGCGACTGTCCGCCGCGCACTCCTGCGCCGTAACGCAGGAACTTCTTCGCGACGGGCGCAGCGGTCTCGAGCGACGGATCGCTCGCGCGCACGAGGCGCGCGGCGTAGCGCGTGAGCGCATCGGGCACGTGCACCGAGCGCACGAGCTTGCGGAGCTCGAGGAGCTTGGGGCCGTCGACCACACGAGGCACCTCGGCGCTCGCGTTGCCCGTCGTCTTGTCGAAGATGCCGACGAGCGTGTCCTCGTCGGGCGAGGGCACGATCACCTTGAAGAGGAAGCGATCCAGCTGCGCCTCGGGCAGCGGGTAGGTGCCCTCCATCTCGATCGGGTTCTCCGTCGCGAGCACGAAGAAGGGCTCCTCGAGCTGATGACGCGTCCCCGCGATCGTGACGCTCTTCTCGGCCATGGCCTCGAGCAGCGCGCTCTGCGTCTTGGGCGTCGCGCGGTTGATCTCGTCGGCGAGCACGAGCTGCCCGAAGATCGGTCCGCGGCTCAGCTCGAAGCGCTTGCGGCCGCGCTCGTCCTCGACGACGACGTTGGTGCCCACGATGTCGCCGGGCATCAGGTCGGGCGTGAACTGGATGCGCGAGAAGCGCAGCTCCATCGCCTCGGCGAGCGTGCGGACGAGCAGCGTCTTGCCCAGACCGGGCGCGCCCTCGAGCAGCGCGTGGCCACCGGCGAAGAGGCAGATCAGCACCTCCTCGACGACCTGCGCCTGACCGACCACGACACGCGCGACGGCGTCCTTCAGCGTGGCGGTGGTCTTCGCGAACTCTTCGAGCTCCGCGTCGCTGCTCGCGCTGCGGCTCGTCGCGCTGGGGGTGCTCATGGAATGTCGTTCCTTTCCTGGCTCGGCGTGGTGCCGCTCGTGCCGCTGCCCGTGCTGTTGCCGGCGCCTCCGAAGTACGAGCGCACGTGATCGCGATAGTCCTCGGGGATCGGTGCACGCTCGATCGCGCCTTGCTCACCGCTGCCGCCGGGGCCGGTGGCTTCTCCTGCGGGGCCGGGCTCGCCGGTGCGTGGATCGATCCACTCGTAGCTGCGTTGGGAAGGAAGGCCGGGCAGCTGTCGGGGACGCACGCGCGCGAGGGTGCCGTCGCCGGAGAGATCGTCGGTCTGGCCACCGCCGGGACCACGTCCACCACCAGGTCCCGGGCCACCGCCGCCAGGGCCATCGCCCTGGCCTTGTCCCTGACCCTGACCTTGTCCCTGACCCTGACCTTGTCCCTGACCCTGACCTTGACCCTGACCTTGACCCTGACCTTGTCCCTGACCCTGGCCTTGTCCCTGACCCTGGCCTTGTCCCTGGCCCTGACCCTGTCCTTGGCCTTGTTGACCCTGTCCTTGGCCTTGTTGACCCTGTCCTTGGCCTTGTTGACCCTGTCCTTGGCCTTGTCGCGGGGTCGGGATGCCGCCCTGGCCGATCTGGGTCTGCAGCTGATCCAGGTGCTCGAGGGCCTCGCGCAGCTGACGCTCCATCTCGTCCGCCGTCATCGGCTGATCGCCGCCCTGACCCTGCTCGCCGCTGCCGTCGTTCTCTCCGCGAGGCGCGTCGCGCATCGCCTGCGCGAGCCGATCGCGCTCCTCCTGGCTCAGACGTCCCCACGCGTCGCGCATCGCGTCGACCATCGCCTGGTTGAGCTCCGAGCCATCGCCCTCGCGCTCGAGCTGATCGAGCCCACGCTGCAGGCCTCCCGCGAGCTCGGGCATCGACTCCGACAGCTCACGCGCGAGCTCTGCCTGCTCGGCGCGATGACGCAGTGTCGCCTCGCTCTCGAGCAGCGACTCCGCCAGCTCTTCGTCGCCCGCCTCGCGCGCTGCGCGTGCTGCGTCCTCGAGCGCCTGACGCGCGCGCTCGCGATCGCTCGACTCACGTCGCGCAGCCGCGCGCTCCGCCGCTTCGGCGAGCGCCTCGAGATCACGCTGACGCACGGCCTCCGCCATCTCCGTCTCGTCGGCGAGCGCCTCGGCGGCGTCTTCTTGCGCGCGCGTCTCCCGCGCCTCGCGCGCTTCCTGCGCGGTCTCGAGCGTCTGCCTGAGCTGCTCCACGCGATCGAGCGCCTCGCGACGCTCCGTGCCATCGGCCAGCGCCTCGCGCAGCTCGCGCGCCTCGCGCGCTGCCTCCTCGAGCTGCCGACGCTCGACCTCGTCGGTCACGCGCTCGGGCAGTCGCTCGATGCGCTCGAGGCCCTCCGTCTCCGTCGTCTGCACGGTGTCGGTGCCCGGATCGGGCGTGCGGGGCGGCGGGATGGGCACTGTGAACGCAGCGGCGAACGTCGCCACCGCCATCACGAGCGCCCACGCATCGCCACGCACGACGCGCGGCGAGATCGCGCGCGCGCTCGCCTTCTCGAGCAGCGACGTCGCGCTCTCGATCGTGCGCGCGAAGAGCGGCTTCTCTCTCGCCTCGGCGCCGAGCTCGTAGGCGCTCACGATCGCCTCGCCGCCCTCGAGCCTACGATCGATGAAGAGGACCAGATCACTCTCGCTCGGAAGCGCGCGCCGCGCGCGCCACACGCCCACCAAGGGGGCGAACGGGAGGGCCACGAGCCACGGCCATCGCGGCATCTCGGGCACCACGAGCGCGGCGATCAACGCAGTCGCACCCAGCACGGAGCCCGCGAGCACGGTGGCCTCGAGCGCGCCCCGCGCGAGCAGCGCGCGCTCGACGTTCGACACGAGCCCTCCCAGGCCCGGCAGGCTCGCGGTCGTGCGGGTGCTCGCCATGTCCGCTCTAGGACGCTCGCCGTCGTCGCCGGTTCCGTGGGTGAGAGCTCGCGTGGTCATGTGGCTCGGACCGAGAACACGGCATCCGGCGTGGGTCGTTCCGCGGCGCGACGTGAGGAGATCATCGTGCCGATCGAGGGAAGGTCAGAGCGTCATGTCGCGTACGCGCCAGAAGTGCGAGCCATTGTCCGCGGCCACGCGGATCACCGTGCAGCCCGCGGTGTCGGCGCCCTCGAGCGACGTCACCGTCGTGCGCTGTCCGACGAACGGCTGCATGTCAGGCGCCCAGTTCAGCTCGTCGGCCGAGCCCGGCAGCACCGTGCCGCCCGAGCCGTTCGGGCCCGTGTAGGAGCTGTGCACGCCGAGCACCACGCTCGAGCCCAGGGAGAGCGGCCCGAAGTTGCCGATGGGCGAGCCGCAGTTGCGCGGGATGGGCCCCGTGCCGCCTGCGATCGTGGTCGGCGGGGCCGTGGGCGGAGGCGCAACGCCGAGCGATCCCGCGTTCACCGTGGGGTTCGTGGTGAACGCGAGCGTGTAGCCCGCGCCCGTGGCCGTCGGGCTGTAGGTGCCGACGTAGATCGAGTGCGAGCCCGCGGGGAAGGAGCCGCTCACCATGGGGTTCGGGTAGCCGCCACCGTCGTCGTCGCAGAGCACGGTGCCGTCCGCGAGGCGCACGACGAGCGTGGTGTCCTGGGGCGAGCTGACGACGACCCGCAGGCCCGAGATCGCCGCGGTGGTCGTGAGCGTGATGTTCGGCGCCGCGCCGATCGTGCCGCGGCACGAGCCGCCCATGGTGCTGGCCTCGACGGGCCCGCCTGCGTTGCCGACGGTGAGCGTCGGATCGGGCGCGAATCCGGGCGCGAGGGTGATCGCGCTCGCTGCGACCGGCGGTGCCGTGACGGTGGTGCCACCAGGCCCCGGCGAGGTCACCGGCGGCGGCGGAATGTTCGGGACACCCCCGAAGCAGCAGCCCGCAGCGAGCACCGACAGGAGGCTCGAGGTCATCACCCTGGTTCCGTGCGCGGCCCAGATCTGCACGCGATCGATCACTCGTCCTCCTCTGCCCGGCTCGGGCGCCCGGATGGTACGCGAACCAGACCGCGTTCGTCCCCCGCGGAAGGTCGAGCGTCGGGTCAGAACAACGTGGCGGCGGGCAGCGCGAGCCCGCGCCGATCTTCGTCCACCTCGTTCGAGAGGTAGGTGACGTCGAGCAGCGGCGTCGCGTCGAGGTCGGGCGAGAGATTGCGCCCGATCGCGTTGCCGTAGATCCAGCCGAGGTGCAGCTCCGCGGTGGCGGGCGACACGAGCTGGATCCCCGCGACCTCGTGATCGAACGAGCGAACGTTCGTGAGCCGGACGCTCGCGCCTTCGGTCGCGACGATGCCGCTGCCGCCGCCGGTGCAGCCGGCGCCGCAGGCCGCTGCGCGCACGTCCGAGACCCACACGCCGTCGAGCTCGATCGAGGTGCCCGCGCCCGTCGCGAGCAGGCCCGCACCACGCGCGTCCTCGATGACGAGCCGCGTGCCGCGCAGGGTGCCACCGCCCACGAGGTGCACACCGTGTCCGAAGCGCCCGTCGACTGGATCGGGCTGCGTGCCGATCACGCGCACGTCGCGCACCTGGAACACGGTGCTCGGGGAGGTGTTCGAGATGCCGGCGACGCCGGCGCGCAGGATCTCCACGCGGTCGAGGTCGACGAGGCAGTCGGTCGAGAGGCCGCCGAGCGTCGCGTCGTGGACCAGCACGTCGGTGAGGACGAGGTGCGGCGTCTCCTCGCCGTCGGAGCACGCGCCGCCATAGCCTTCGATGCTCGACATCCGCACGCGCGTGAGCGTGGCGCTCGAGCCCTCGTTGATGCTCACGCCCGCGCTGATGTTCTCGCTCGGACCCACGTCGCGCACCGTCGCGTCCTCGAGCACCAAGCTGCCGCCCGTCTCCGAGACGAGCGCGGCGAGCGCGATGGTGTCGATGCTCGCGCGCCGCGCGACGAGCGAGCCACCGATGGCGGCCACGAGGCCGAGGTCGGCGCCCGAGCAGCGCACGTCCGAGAGGTCGAGCGTCCCTCCTTGCAGCGCGGCGAAGCAGGAGTTGGCCGTGCTGCTCGCGCGCACGCGCCGCGCGGTCACGTGCGAGCGCAGGTACACGCCGATGCCGTCGTCGCCGATCCCGCTGCCTGCGATGTCCTCGAAGATCGCGTCCTCGAGGTCGACGCTCGCGTCGGCGCCGACGCGCAGTCCCGCGCGTCCGTCGTGCACGAACACGCGACGGAACGTGCCGATCGACTCCTCGCCGTTGGCCTGCATCGAGTACTGGGTCGCGCCCGTGAAGCGCGCGTCCTCGAGCTCCAGCGCGCCTCGCACGAAGGCGCGCGCGCCGATCGCGATCGGGCCCAGACGAGCCCGCCGCGCGATCATCGTGCTGCCCTCTTCGGCGTGGAGGCCGACGCTCATCGGGTGCGTGCCGTCCGCCACGTAGTCCTCGATCTCCACCGTCGCGCCCGCGCTCGCGACACCGAAGCCGTCGATGTCGTGGGTGCGGAGGCCGCGCGCGACGAGCGAGCCGAAGCCCGTCACGCCGATCGCGATCATCTGTCCGGGCTGGATGCGCGCGCCCTGGACGAGCGTGTCCTCGATGACCACCTCGCCGCCGTTGGCCGCGATCATCTGGTTCACGCCGTTCTCGACCACGGTGCGGGTGATGCTCGCGCGCATCGATCCGTCGCGGAGGAGGATCATCGCGGTGGGGCCAGTGTCGCTCGCGGTGCCGTCCGCGACGAGCGAGTCCGAGAGCGTGAGGCTCGCGCGCAGATCCACCGTGAGGCCGAAGCCCGCGCGGCCCTCGATCACGAGGCGGCTCGCCTCGAGCGATCCGTTCACCACGTGCACGGCGCCCTCGAAGCTGGCCGTCGCGCCCGTGCCGCCGCGCACGATGACGTCCTCGAGCACGTTGATGCCAGCGCGGAGATCGATGCCGCGGCCGGTGTGATCCCCGACGAGCACGCCGCGCGCTGTCAGGCCACCACGCTGCACGACGATCGCGCGCGTGGCGCTCGTCACGCTGAGATCCTCGATCGTCACGGGGCCCTCGATCGTCAGCGGGCCCGTGAGGCGGGTCTCGTCTGCGCAGGCTCCGCGCAGGGTGATCGGCACGTCCACGGACTCCACGGCCTCGAGCGAGCCGCGCGCGATCGCGATCGTGTCCCCCGCCTCCGCGCTGGCGAGCGCCTCGGCGAGCGAGCCGAACGGGGCGTCTCGCGTACCGTCGCCGCTGGCGCCCGCGCGCACGAAGAGTGCGTCGGCGGGGAGATCGTCGGCGAAGTCGCCGCTCGCGGGACACGCGCGGCCGATGGGCATGCACGCGCTCTCGCCGGGTCGGATCGCCGTCGCGCCCTCGCATCGTGGGCGACCGCCCGCGGGCCACGGATCGCAGAAGGCTCCTGCGGGACCGTCGCGTCGCGTCCAGCTCGAAGGGCACGGGCGCGTCACGGGATCCCCATCCTCGCCGTCCATCCACGGGATCACGGGATCGGCGATCTCGGGCTCGCCGGTGTCGAGCCATGGGATCGAGGGCGCCGTCACCGGCGGGTCCTCGAGCGGTGCCGATGGCTCCTCGCATCCCGCGGCGAGCAGCGCGGACAGGGACGTCACGAGCACGCACGAGCCGAGCACCCACGGCGACCTGGTCCTCATGGGCGCGCACGATATCATCGCGCCGTGTCGCTTCCTCGCTCGCTCGCGCTCGCCGTGCTCGCGATGTCGCCGCTCGCGGGCTGTCGTGCGGTGCTCCCGTTCCCCGACCCCGTGGCCGAAGGCGTCGATGTCGAGAGCTGTCGTGACTTCGTCGATCAGGATCTCGATGGCCTGCTCGACTGCGCAGACCCGGACTGCGATGGCAGCTGCACCGAGGAGCCGCCGCGCTGTGCGGATGGCCGCGACAACGATCTCGATGGCGCGAGCGACCCGATCGACCCGAGCTGCTGGCGCGAGCGCGCGATCGCGGTCGAGCGCTGTGCGACGACGGAAGGCACCGACGCGGTGCTCGTCTCGGGCGCGGAGTTCGGCTGGACGGGCCACGCGGATCGCGTCGACGTCGACGGCCGTCGCTGGTTCGCCGCGACGACGGGCGAGGCGCGCGTGGGATGGAGCACGCCGCTCTCGGGGCGCGTCGAGGGCACCGAGATCGAGCTGCGTATGTTCCACGCGGGCGTGGGCTACGGCGCTGTGACCCTCGCGCCCCTATCGGCAGTGAGCGACGACCTGGTCATCGCGCCGCAGGCGCCGATCCTCCGCCTCGAGATGGAGGACGACGACATCCGTGTGGTCTCGGAGGTCCTCGTCGCGTCGTTCGTCCGCGGCACGACCGTCGCGGACTACTTCGACGTGCGCATCCGCCTGGGTCGATCCTCGAGCATCGTCGTGCGTACGCCCGAGGGCATCGAGACGGTGCAGGAGTTCGCGGGCCCGGGCTCGTGGGTCGAGGACGAGCCGCTCGTGCTCCTCTTCGAGGCGAGCGTGGCGGATCCGGTGGTGCGCGTCGGCGACATCACGCTGCGGCGGCCCTCGATCGAGCACTGCGGTCGCGCGGTGCCCGAGATGGACGCGAGGGGAGAGAACCTCCTCTTCGACGTCGCGAGGAGCCCGCGTGGGCTCTGCGTCATCGCGTCGATCGACCCCGCGACGGTCGTGCCGCGGCGACTCCGCGTGTACGAGTCCACCGATGGCGTGACCTTCCTCGATCGCGGTGCCGTCGCGACCGAGGGGCTTCCGCTGGGCGCCTCGATCGCGTGGGACGCGCGGAACACGCGCTTCGCGGGCGTGATCGCGGGACAAGACGAGGCGATCGTCGTGACACCCACGCCGGAGTGGACGCGCGCGTTCGGCGGGCCCGACTGCGCGAGCCTCGCGGTGGGCGCGTCGCTCGAGCTACCCATCACGGGGCTCGAGGCCCAGGGCGTCGACTACGCGGTGCTCGCGGATGGCCGCCACCGTGTGACCTTCGACTACCTCGCGCAGACCGCGGTGCGCTTCGGTCTGCGCGCGTACACGTCGCTCGACGGCGCGCCGGGCACCTTCGAGGTCACGACCCTCGATGTGGGCGATGCGTACGACGCGCTGCGCAAGCGCGGCGCGATCCCTTCGATCGACTCGATCCTCGATCAGCGCCTCGCGTGGCTCGAGCTCGGCGGGCAGGTGTTCCTGTTCCGCGAGCTCGAGCGCGGCACGTGGGTGGAGGAGGAGTCGCTCGTGCTCACCGCTTCGAGCACGCCCGGCAACTTCGATCGCGGCCGGGTGCTGGCGCCGCGCCTGGTGATGGAGCCTCCACCCAGCACGGCCACGGCATGGGCGGGGCGCCTCTACTACAGCGGGACCGCTGGCGCGCCGTGCGCCACGTGCGGTCGGATCGGGAGCGCGGACGTGACGGTGCTCCCGTGAGACATGCCCCGCTTCGAGCGCTGGTGCTTCTGTCGCTCCTCCTCGCGTCCTCGGCGCTCGCGCCCGCTCTGGTGCGCGCGGACGACGCGGAGGAGGCGCGCTTCCACGACGAGCTCGCGCGACGCCACTACGCGGCGCGGCGCTACGAGCAGGCCATCCGCGAGTTCTTCCGCGAGCGTGAGCTCGCACCCAACCCGCGCGTGACCTTCAACATCGCGCTCTGCTTCGACGAGCTCCACCGCGACGCCGATGCGTACCTGATGTTCGCCGAGTACCTCGCGGGCGGCGACGAGGATGCAGAGCGGCGCGGCATGGCCGAGGCAGCGATCGCGCGCCTCGCGCCACGCGTCGCGCTGGTGTCGGTCACGAGCAGTCCGGTGGGCGCGACTGTCTTCCTCGATCGGCGCGAGCACGGTGGCTACGGCACGACGCCTGTCGTGCTCGCCGTGGAAGAAGGGACGCACACGCTGCTGCTCGAGCGCGAAGGGCACACGCCCACCGAGCTCTCGATCCGCGCGGTGCGGGGACAGCGCCTCGAGGTGAGCGGATCGCTGACGCGCATCGAGGGACGCTTGGAGGTGAGCGCGCCCGGCACCGCCCACGTCGAGGTCCACGATGCAGGTGGGGTGACGGTCTTCGAGGGCGAGGGACCGCTGCGCGCAGCGCTTCCGCCGGGTGACTACGAGGTCGAGGTCCGCGCGCAAGGGTTCGAGCCGTGGCGCGCGCTGACGCGGGTGACGCGCGATGCGAGCACGCCGCTCTCGCCCGAGCTCGTCCCTCGGGCGCTGCCGAGCAGCGAGCTGACGATCACGGCGAGCGCCGCGGGGGCGACGATCGAGATCGACGGCGAGATCTCGGGCTTCACCCCCGCCGTGCTCGAGCGGCAGCCCGTCGGTGAGCACCGCGTGCGCGTGAGCCATCCGGGCCTCGTGGCGTGGGAAGGGACCGTGACGCTCGACGCCGACGTGCGGCGGTGGCTGACGGTCAGCCTCGCGCCGCCCAGTCACACGCAGCGCTCGGAGCTCACCTGGGTCGTCGGCGGCGCAGCGATCGCGTCGCTCGTGGTGGGCGCGACGCTGGGTGCGTTCGCGCTCGACGCCTCCTCGCGCTTCCAGTCGATCGAGGCCGAGGCCCGACTCTACGCCATGGGCCTGGGCCCTCCGCCCACCGGATCGCTGCTCGACGTGCGATCCCAGGGCACGACGCTCGCGAGCGGCGCCGACGTGGCGTTCGTGGCCGCGGGCACGCTCGCGATCGTGGCGGTCGTCCTCTTCTTCACGACGGAGTCCACCTCGGAGGGAGCCTCGAGCGCGAGCATCGCGGACGGAGAGCGCAGCGATGCGGCAGATGCGCGCGGCGGTTCGCCGACGGAGGCCCACGAATGAGCCGTGCATGCGTGGCGCTCGCATGCGTGCTCGTGCTCACACTCGCGTCGCGCGTGGAGGCGCAGCGCGCGCAGCGCGCCGTGCAGGCGCGGTTCCTCGACGACGCGGCCCGGGCCGCCTACGCACGTGGCGACTACGAAGCTGCGCTCGGCGACTTCGTCGAGCTCGCGCGCCTCGCGCCCTCGCAGGGCACCCTCTACAACGTCGCTGTCTGCGCGGATCTCACGCACCGCGACGCGCTCGCGTACGAAGCGTTCGAGCGCTACCTCGCCGATCCCACCGACGACGCGACCCGCGTGGCGGATGCGCGACGTCGGCTCGCGGCGACCGAGGCGCGCGTGGCGCGGGTGGCGATCACGAGCTCGGAGCCCGGCGCGACGATCTGGGTGGATCGGCGCGAGCTCGGATCGTTCGGGGTCACGCCGCGCACGCTCGTGCTGACGCCGGGACCGCACGTCATCACGCTCACACACCCGCGCGCGCTCGATGCGCGCATCGAGGTGATCGCGGAGGTCGGTGTTCGTCGTGAGACGCACGCGGAGCTGACGTCGCGCACCGGCCGCTTGCGGCTCGCGATCGAGGGCGCCTCCGACGCCGTGATCGAGGCCGTGCGCGAGGACGACGACGAGAGCATGCACACCGAGCCCCACGTCATCGAGGTCGGACGCCCGAACGAGCTGCCGATCGGCCGCTACCGCGTGACCGCGCGCCGCGAGGGCTTCCTCGACGTCACGGCCCGCGTGCAGGTGCGCGAAGGGATCGAAGAAGCGCGCACGCTCACGCTGGCACCGCGTCCACGTGTGGTCGGGGTGCTGGTCGTACGCAGCGACATCGCAGCGACCGTGCGCGTCGACGGGGTCGATCGTGCGCAGACTCCAGCGCGCATCCCCGCGCTCGACGTGGGCGTGCACGACGTCGAGATCGTCGCGCCCGGCAGGCTGCCTTGGCGCGGCGAGGTGGAGATCACGCAGGGGCGCGCGCGCTTCGTCAGCGTGTCCCTCGTGGCGCCCCGCTGAGCACCGAGCGCGCTCAGCGCGGCGCGAGCGCCGGCGGTCGATCGGCCGCGGGTGCCGGACTGAGCGGGATCGTGATCGACTCGGGATCGCCGACGCTGAGCGTGCGCTGCACGCGACGGTGTCCTCGCAGCTGGATCGTGACCTCGACGCTGCCGCTCGCGGGGAGGGTGACCTCGCACGGCGTCGTGCAGACGGGGCTGCCGTCGACGGACACGCTCGCGCCGGTGGGCCGCGTCTCGAGGCGACGCGTCGCGAGCGGCGCCTCGCGCGCGACGGGCAGCGCGTACGCATCGGGCGGGGTCACCGCAGCGTCGGGCTCCGAGCCGAGGACGATCGTAGGGCTCGTCGCGAGCGAGGCGGGAGGCGCGTCCTCGAGCGGGCCGCCGACGACCATCCACACCCCGCCCGCGCCCGCGAGCGCGATCGCGCCGAGGAACGCTGCGAGGATCCCCCGCGTGCCCGGATCGGGAGGCAGGAGCGAGGGGGGCTTCGACGGTGCGGGCGTAGCCGGGGGCTCGCTCGCGCTCGTCGTCTCCCAGCCGGCGCGCCATGCATCTCTCAGCGCGGTCACGTCCGTGAAGCGCGCGCTCGCCGACTTCTCGAGACAACGGAGCACGACCTGCTCGACAGCGGCCGGCAGCTCGGCGCGGAGCTGCCGCAATGGTCGCGGCGACTCCGTCGCGTGCTTCACCACGAGCTCGTAGGGGTTGCGCGCCTCGAAGGGACGGCGTCCCGTGAGCATCTCGTAGAGCACGACGCCGAGCGAGTACTGGTCGGACGACGCGCCGACGCTCGCCGTGTCGCGGGACTGCTCGGGCGACATGTAGAGCGGCGTGCCGATCACCTGCCCGGTTTGGGTCAGGCGCATGTCGCCCTCGGCGATGCCTGCCTTCGCGATCCCGAAGTCGACGATCTTCGCGCGCGTCCCGCGCTCGGCCTTCGCGAGGAAGACGTTCTCGGGCTTGAGGTCGCGGTGCACGACGCCCTGCGCATGTGCCGCCGCCAGGCCTGCGAAGAGGTCTTCGGCGATCGCGCGCGCGTCCTCGAACGGCAGGCCATGGGTCGCGTCGGGCTCGTCGAGGCGCGAGCGCAGGTCGTGCCCCTCGAGCAGCTCCATCACGACGAACAGCGCGCCCTGCTTGGTCTGACCGAGGTGCGTGACGTCGACGATGTTCTCGTGTCGGATGCGGCTCGCGACCCGCGCCTCGGCGTGCAGGCGGGCGACGAGCACAGCGTCGTTCGCGAGGGCGTCGGCGATCACCTTGGCCGCGAAGCGACGACCCAGGCGCGTGTGCTCGACGAGGTAGACGGTGCCCATGCCGCCGCGACCGAGCACGTCGAGCACGCGGTAGCTCTCGTCGAGCAGCGTGCCGGGCTCGAGATCGCCCGCGCGTCCGATCTCGACGTGCACCTCGGGGCTCGCGATGACACCCGGCGTCGAGGCCATGGTCGGCGACATCTCGAGCAGGGCACGCACGGCGCCGCTCGGCGCGAGGCCGGTGATCGCGCGCGCGCCCGCCGGGCCGGTCGGGCTCGCGCCGACGGTCTCGGCGAGCTCCCGTTCCTCGGCGTGAGAGCTATCTCGCGAGGTCTCTGCCATGAGCGACGCGCATCGTAGGCGCGGCGTTGGCGCAAGTCGATCGCGGGCCAAGCGAGATACCCTCCGCTCGATGCGACTCGTCCTCGCGCCCGCTCTGGGGCTTCTCGCGCTCGGAGGTCTGGCCTGCGGCACAGTCGGCGCGCCCGAGCCCGTGCCTGCCATCGACCGTCCCTCGCCCCAGGTCGTGCGCCTCGCGCTCGGGGCTTCGTTCTCGTGCGCGCTCGGCGACGACGCTGCGGTGCGTTGTTGGGGCGATCTGCCGCGCGAGGTCGCGGGGCACGACATCGCCGAGAGACTTCGAGCGCCGCACACCATCGCGCGCATGACGAACGTGCACGAGATCGCTGCGAGCCACGACACGCTGTGCGCGCGGACCTCGGAGCGGCGCGTGCTCTGCTGGGGGCCCGACGTGCACGGAGACGGCGAGGCGCAGCACCCCGTCGAGATCGGCGCGCTCCATGGCGCGACGTCGATCGCGGCGCCCGATGGCCGCGTCTGCGCTCTGGTCGCCGGCGAGCTCCGCTGCAGCGGCACCAACCAACCTCGTGTGCGCGAGCTCCTGCCGAGCGGCGCGTGGCTCGAGGCCGTGGGCGATGTGGTGTGCGCGCTCGACGGTCGCGGGCCTGCGCGCTGCCTCGAGCCGGGGACCTCGACGCTCTGGTCGATCGAGGGCTCCGAGGGCGCTGTGTCGATCGCGATCGCGCGTGGCGTGTGCGCGACGACGGCGGACGGGCACCTCCGCTGCGACGCGCTCGCCGAGCACGTCAACGACGCCAGCCTCGTCGAGGTCGAGGGCGTGGACGACGCGACCCTCGTGCGCGGCACGCGTGCGGTCCGCTGCGTCGCGTCGCGAGAGGGAGGGGTCGTCTGCTCACGACAGGGAGGCGAGGACGTGGTGTTCGAGGGCGCGGCAGACTCGCTCGCCGTGGGTGCGCCGCACGACCTCGGACACGAAGACGACGGTCAGGCGCGCTGGCATGCGTGCGTGCTCGAGGGCGAGGCGATCTCGTGCGCAGGCGTGGACGAAGCAGGCGAAGTGAGCATGCACGCGCCCGAGCTCGTGCAGCGGATCCACGAGGTCGAGGGCGCACGCTTTCTCCTCGTGGGCGCGCGCGCGGCGTGCGTGGTCGGCGGCGACGGAACGTTGATCCGTGTCCCCTTCGGCGAGCCCAGCGCGGTCACCCAGGATGCGAGCGCGAGGTCGTGGCTCGAGCGCTTCCCGTTCGACGCCGAGCGGCTGTGCAGGAGCGTGCTCGACGCGGAGCCGATCGATCTCTCGCCCGAGAGGGAGGCCCGCAACCTCGCGGACATCGCGACCTCCGACGCCTCACGCGCCCTGGTGTGGTTCGAGGATCGGCCGTGCGCGCTGCGCGACGGCGTGCTCGCGTGCGATCGCGGGAGTCGAGAGGGCGAACGGTTCGTGCCGCTGCCGGGATGGCCGAGCGATCTCGAGCGGGTGTTCGCGGGGGCCGAGCAGCTCTTCGCGATGCGTCGCGGTGGGCAGTGGCTCGCGATGGGGCACAACGGCGTCGGTCAGCTCGGGCTCGCGCCATCGCGGCCGATCGAGACGCCCGCGGTCGCGAGCATGGGCCCGTTCACACACATGGCGTTCGCGTACCACCTCTCGTGCGGATGGAACGACGAGGGGCCGCTGGTGTGCGCGGGCCTCGACGACAACCTTCGTCCGCGTGCGCTGAGCTCGGGCTACTCGCCGTTCGAGACCGTGAGGCCGCCCGATCGCGGCGACGGCCTCTGGCGCCCGATCCCGAGGGTGTCGGACGTGACCGTGATGGGCTCGAACGGGATGGTGAGCTGCGCCATCGACGCGAGGGGAGGGCTCTGGTGTTGGGGCGGTCTCACGGGCGGTGCAGGTCCCCGTACGCTGCCGCCGACGCGTGTGCCGCTCCTCGCGGGCCCGGAGCGGATGCCGTGAAAGGATCTGACGGCTCGCGTGTTGAGCCCCCCACTGGCGCGAGGGCCACGGTGCGAGGGCGATGAACGAGACAGAACGCAAAACGAGCTGGGTCGCCTCGATCACGGGCCTCGTGATCAAGACAATCGCGTTCCTGGTGATGCTCGCGATCCCGCTGCTCGGCGTGTGGAGCGCGTCGAGCCTCGCGGCGTACTGGAACGGCCCGATCGCGCTCACGATCGTGTGCGGTCTGCTGGCGTTCCCGGTGCTGCCGCTCGCGTGGGATCTGTGGCGCGAGCGCGCGCGCGCGACGCGTGAGCGTGCGTCGAAAGGCAAGCCGAGCCCGCGCATCCTCACGTTCGTCGATCGCATGATCCTGCGCACGTTGGTGCTCGACGGGCTCTTCCTCGTCGTGCTGTTCGGCGCGTGGCCGCAGGCGATCTTCACGGCGCTCTCGACGCGTGGTGACTGGTTCCTCGATCACGTCGAGGGCGCGGAGGGTGCGCGCCGCACGGTGCTCGGTCTCGCGGACGGGATGGAGTGGCTCTACGAGCTCGCGCACGAGAACCCCTATGCGAGCGCGGAGGACGAGACGGACGCGGACGTCGACGATCTGACCGCGGGCGTGGTCGAGAGGACCGAGGGCACGTCCGACACGGCCTCGACCGACCCAGTGGCCGAGGACGCAGGTGTCGCCGACGCGGGTGTCGCGGACGCGGGCACCGTCGATGCGGCGGGGATCGAGGACCGAGCTGCGATCGCCGACGCAGGCGCGATGGAGGACGCGGGTGGGACGACCCCAGCCATCGAGACGCCGTCCCCTGTCGCCGTCGACCACGCCGCGACGGGCGCGCCGCGCTGGCCGATGCAGGAGCAGGTGCATCCTGCGATCGCGGCGATGACCGTCGCGGACGAGCGATCGATCGACAGTGTCGGTGCCTACATCCGCGCGCATGCGAGCACCGAGCTCGATCGCGCCAAGGCCGTGCACGACTACGTGGCCACGCGCGTCGCGTACGACGTGCCTGCGCTCACGGGCCATCGCCCGCCGCAGGATCCGGACACCGTGTTCCGCACGCACATGGGCGTGTGCGAGGGGTACGCGCGGCTCTTCCACTCGCTCGCGGGTGAGGCGGGGCTGACGTCGCGCTACGTCGTCGGTGATGCGAGGAACAGCGGCGATCCGGCCGAAGGCGAGCCGCACGCGTGGAACGCCGTGCAGATCGAGGGCGCCTGGTACCTGCTCGACGTGACGTGGGACGCGGGCGGTGTGCGCGGTGAGACGTTCGAGGCGCGCTACTCGACGCTCTACTTCCTCACGCCGCCCGACGTGTTCGTCGTCGATCACTTCCCCGATCGCCGCGGCTGGCAGCTCCGCGCGCAGCCGATCTCGCGCGGCGAGTTCCATCGTCAGCCGATCCTCTCGCCGCGCTTCCGCGCCGAGGGCTTCCAGCTCGTGACGCCCGATCGCGTGCAGGTGGAGACCAGCGGTGCGTTCGACGCGACGGTGCAGCGGCCCGAGGAGGTCTTCGTGATCGCGACGTTCCAGCCGCATGGCTCGAGGAGTCAGGAAGACGAGGAGCGCTGCGACGTGCGTGGCGCACGCGAGCTGCGTATCCACTGCTCGCTCGCGACCCCGGGCGTCTACGACGTGAGGCTCTTCTCGAGCCGCAGCGAGTACGGCAGCTATGGCTTCGTCGGGTCGTTCCAGGCCGTGCGGCGCTGACGATCAGGCTGCGACGCCGTCGGCGGCGGCGCTGGCGTCGCCGTGTCCTCGCGCGACCCGCCACGCCACCGCGAGCGCGACGAGCGAGAAGGCCGCGTTCACGATCGCGATCACGCGCGCGTCGAGCGTCAGCAGCGTCGCGGCGACGAAGACGAGGAGCGCCGAGAGCACGTCGCCGAAGCGCATGAAGTAGGCGTCGACGACCTGCTTGGCCTTGTACTTCTCGTCGCGGCTGGTGGGCAGCCAGAGGAGGGCCTTGCCCGTGTTCTGGATCGAGTAGTCGGTCGCGTTCTCCGCGATCTTGAGGGCGCGGAAGAGCACGAACGGCAGGCCCAAGGCGGCCAGGCCGTAGGTGCCGAAGGCCACGAGGGGCAGCGCCAGGAGCACACCGCGCATGCCGAGGTGACGGGTGAGGCGCGAGGCGATGAAGATCTGCACCAGCACCGAGGCAGCGTTCACGACGAAGTAGAAGTCACCGTACGCGCCGCGGATGAACGTCTCGCGGAACGCGCGCGTGTCTTGGACGATCGTGCCGCTCGCCGTCGTCGCCTCGAGCGCGCGTGCGGCTTCGTCGAGCACAGCGCGCGACAAGAGGAACTCGCCCGTGGTGTTCACGAGGTTGAGCAGCACGACGAGCAGCGCCACCCAGCGCAGGTAGCCGCTCTGCCACACGAGGCGAAAGCCGCCGGGGCCGTCGAGGCTCGGGACGGCGCGCGTCGCCTCCGGGCGTGCGAGCACGCTGCGGAGGAGGAGCCACTGGAGCAGGAGAAGCCCCGCGGAGGCGTGGATGAGCGTGGAGATCGCGCTCGATCCGTCGAACAGGCGCGAGGCGAACAAGGCGCCCGCGGCCGAGCCGAGCGGCGCGCCGAGCGCGACGAGCGGGAACAGACGCATGCCCTGCGCCTGGGGGTACACGTCGTTCGCCAGCGCCCAGAGCTGCGCGACGGACGTGAGCACGTAGACGCCGAGGAAGACGTAGAAGACGATGCCCAGGTAGGGCAGGCGAAAGCTCGCGAGCCACGCGAACGACTCGACGGCGATCACGAAGAACACCTGCGTGCCCAGCACCAGCGCGCGTCGCGAGAGACGTCGCGCGAGCACGCCGTAGATCGGCACCACGGCCATCAACACCACGGCCTGCATCGCCGTGGCGTAGGTCTTCACCTCGGCCCCGCCGGTCGCGAGGATCAGCGGCTCGCGCACGGTCTTCAGCACGTAGTAGGAGAAGAGCCCCACGAAGAGGGCGCTCGCGAAGAGCACGGCGGTCAGCGCCTCTCCGGAGCGCACGTCGCTCACGATGCGCGAGGCTCGGTCGAGCGGTGTCGGCATGGTGGGCGAGAGAGGCGTGGGCTCGAGGTGGGAGAGGGGCGTGGCTCGCATGCGCAGGTCTTCGACGATCGTACGGGCAGCGCGTGTTCCGACGCTCCTAATCGGCGGAAGTTCTGGCGGGCGCCTCGTCGTCGAGCGCGAGCAGCGTCGCGCGTAGCGCATCGCGGGTCGGCGAGCGTGCTTCGGCCGGCGCGACGTCGAGGTGTCGGAGCTCGCGCGCGCCGAAGCGCTCGCGGTGGGAGGGTGCGAGGCCGGGACAGCCTCGGCGCGCGGTGCAGTCGTCGCAGGGGACGCCGTGTGCTTCCGCGGCGGTCGCGATGGCCCAGCGCGCGTAGGGACCCAGGACGCAACGGGGAAAGCCGCGGAGGCAGACCTCGATGCCGGTGCGCCCTGCCGCGTCCGCGCCTCGGAGCACGTGCGGCATCGCCACGCCGAGCGAAGGCAGCCGCACGGCGGCGGCGGCGTCTTCTGCCTGGGCGAGCGAGAGGCTCCACGCCGCAACACGCGCTCGCGTCAGCTCGGCGGCGATCCCCATCGCGCTCCTCGCATTCGAGCGGGTGATCGTCGTCGTGACGATCACGTTCAGCCCCGCGCTTCCCACGTCGCGCAGCGTGCCGATGGCGCGTGCGTGTGCACCGTCGCCGTGCGCGTGGTCGTGGCCGCTCGCCACGTCGGCGTCGAGGCAGAGCACGACCGCGCGGGGGGTACGCGTCGCGATCAGGCCCCAGTCACCTCGCGACCAGTCGAGGCGCATCGCGCGCGCGTCGAGGACCACGTCGGAGTGAGACAGCGCGTCCATCACCGCCGTCAGCGGCTGGGCGCCGAGGCGGACGATGCGGATCGCCACGCCCTCGTTCAGTCGCGGCCCGCGGGATCGAGCGGCACGTGGAGGGTGGCGAAGGGCGCCCGTCGACGGCGCTCGCGGGGGGTGAGCAGGGCGAGGCCCTCGAGCTGCGAGACGCCCGGCGCGAGCGCGGAAGCGAGGCGCACTGCGAGACGCGCGTCGTCCTCGGAAGTCGGCGTGCGGCCGTCGCCGCGGTTCTCCATCAAGAGCGCGAGCTCCCCGACGCTCGCGAGCGGAGCATCGCCACTGGCATCGCGCCGCAGGAGCTCGAAGGCGCGTCTCCCGCCGACGTCGGCGTGACCATGGCCCGCGAGGATCTCGACGACGAAGGGCAGGCCGCCGTGGCGCGGCGCGTAGGCTTCGACGAGGCGAACGCCAGCGGCTTCGCAGCGTCGGAGC
>JAFLCL010000078.1 GCA_017303575.1 Deltaproteobacteria bacterium | reverse complement strand
GCCGAGCCAGTGCCCGCGGAGCCAGCGCCCGCGCGACGCTCGTCGCGTCCGCGCACGCCGCGCAAGCGCTCGAGCGCGGGCGCCGTGGCTGCGCCCGACGTGTCGGATGCGTCGCGCGAGACCGGCTCTTCGCCCGGCACCGAGCGCGCGGCCGATCGGCCGCCGAGCGATCGACCCGAGGGCCGCGATGTCGACACCCGCTTCCCGCGCGGCCCGCGGCCCGCGATCTACAAGCGCGCCTTCCCCGCCGAGCACCTCGACGACGACGCCGTGAGGGTCGTGAAGCGCCTCGTGCGCAACGGTTTCCACGCGTACCTCGTGGGCGGCTGCGTGCGTGATCTGTTGCTGGGCAAGAAGCCGAAGGACTTCGACGTCGCCACCAACGCGCGCCCGCACGACATCAAGGCCATCTTCCGCAACTGCCGCGTGATCGGTCGGCGCTTCCGCCTCGCGCACATCCTCTTCGGCGCGGGCAAGGTCATCGAGACCGCGACGTTCCGCCGTGACCCCTCGGGGGGCGAGCTCGAGAGCGAGATCGACACGGCCGAAGAGCCGCTCGTGCCGCGCGCCAAGTCGCGCGAGGACGACGCCGACCTGCTCATCCGACACGACAACGTCTTCGGTGAGCCGCACGAGGACGCGCTGCGCCGCGACTTCCGCTTGAACGGCCTCTTCTACGACGTCGAGCGTCAGGAAGTGATCGACTTCGTGGGCGGCATGCGCGACGTGGAGGCCCGCGTGCTCAGCACGATCGGCTTCCCCGACGTGCGCTTCCGCGAAGATCCGGTGCGCATCCTCCGCGCGATCAAGTTCAGCGCGCGCCTCGACATCGGCATCGATCCCGAGTGCTACGACGCGATGGTCGCGCAGCGCGAGGAGCTCAAGAAGGCCGCGAAGGCGCGCCTCTTCGAGGAGGTCATGCGCCTGCTCCGCGGCGGCGCCTCGCACCGCTCGGTGTGGCTGACGTGGGAGACGGGCGTGCTCGCGGTGCTCGTGCCGCAGGTCTCCACGATGCTCGACGACGACGCTGGTCGGACGCGCGAGCGCGTGGTGCCGATGATCTGGCGGCGCCTCGACGCGATCGACGCCGTCGTCGCGAGCGGTCGGGTGCCGAGCGACACGGTGCTGCTCTCGGCGTTCCTCGCGGGCGCGATCGAAGAGGCGCTCGACGGCGCGCGCGAGCCGCTCGACGCCTACGAAGACCTGATGGCGGGCGTGACGGATCTGCTCGCGCTCCCGCGCCGCATCAAGGAGCGCATGCGCGTGGTGCTCGGCTGCCAGCGCCGCCTCCGCAGCGGCAAGGTGGGCACGCTGCCGCAGCGCGAGTTCTGGCGCGACGCGCTCGACCTCTACGAGATCGAGTGCCGCGCGCGCGGCATCGAGCCCACGCTGCTCGCGATCGATCCCGTGCAGGGCAGCGATCGCGGCGCGCCCGACCGCGGCGCCGACGGCGCAGGCTCCGGTCCTGCGGATCGTCCGGGCGAGGGCGGTGAGGCCGAGCGTCGTCGTCGCCGTCGCAAGCGACGCTGAGCCCACGACGTGCGCGCGATCGGGAGCGCGAGGCGGCCGCGAGCGATCTCGATCGCCCTCGTCGTCGCGTCGGTCGCGCTCACGACGCAGGCACGCGCAGACGACGCCTGGCGCGCATGGATCGCCGACGCGCTCGCGCCTCGTTCCCTCGATGGCCAGTGGCTGCGCGCGTGGCCTTCTCGCCCGCTGCTCGATGACGCGCGCGCCATGGTCGGCGCCGAGCTCGCGTGGGAGCGCGGGGGAACACGCGGCGCTGGCGCGACGATCTGCGTGATCGACACCGGCCTCGATCTCGCGCACCGCGACTTCCGCGACGCCGAGGGGCACACGCGCGTGCGCTGGCTGCTCGATCTCGACGCCGATCCGCGTGGTGTGCACGACGCGCTCGAGGTCAACGGCGGCGCCGTGTGGTCGCGTGAGGAGATCGACGACGCGCTCGCGCGCGGCGAGGAGATCGCGCCCGACTGGCATGGCCACGGCACCTCGATCGCCTCGGCCGCGGCAGGCGACGACACGCCCTCCGACACCGGCGAGGACGGCCTTCGCGCGGGCATCGCGCCCGAGGCCGAGCTCGTGATCGTGCGCGCGTTGCGGCGGGGCGCGCTCGGCTTCCACGACGACGACGTGGTGCGCGGCGCCCGCTTCTGCGTCGATCCGCGCGTCTCGATCGCGTCGCGGACCGTGATCCTGCTCGCGCTCGGGGGCCACGACGGTCCGCACGACGGTACGAGCGCGTACGAGCGCGCCCTCTCTTCGATCACGGCGCGCGGCGCGGCGGTCGTCGTCGCAGCGGGCAACGACGGAGACGTGCCGATGCACGCAGCGGGCTGGCTTGTGCGCGAGGAGCCAGTGGCGCTCACCGTGCGCTTGCCCACCCCCTCGATCGACGACGGCCTCGTCGCGATCGCGGTGCGCGGTGCGCGCGAGGTCCGCGCCTCGGTTCGCGAGGGGCCGTTCACGCCGTGGGCGTCGCGAGGTGTCTCGATCGAGGAGCCCTCGATCGTGATCGACACCACGGACGTCACGACGACGTACGTGATCGCGCACGGCGCTCTCGCCGCGGGCGATCTCGTGATCGAGGCCCGAGGTGCCGCGAGCGAGGGCGGCGCGCTCGATGCGTGGATCGTGGAGGCTCGGCTCGGCGATGCGCTCTTCGTCCCTCGGTTCGTGGGGCTCGGCGCGCGCGAGGGCGAAGAGATCACCATCCCAGCCACGGCCGATGGTGTGATCGCTGTGGGCGCGTCGGTCTCGCGTGCGCTGCTCGAGGGCGAGTCGCGCCCCGCGCTCACGCTCGAGGCCGACGAGAGCGGGCGCGCGTCGTTCTCCTCGCGCGGGCCGCGCGTCGATGGTGCGCCCCTCCCCACGCTGCTCGCGCCGGGCGGCTGGATCGTGGCGGCCCGATCGTCGTCGATCGATCCCGCCGATCCCGAGGCGCTCTTCGCGGGCTCGAGTGAGCGCTTCGAGGCGCAGCGACGGGGCGACGATCGCCTCGCCGTCGCAGGCACGTCGGTGGCTGCGGCGCTCGTGGCCGGTGCTGTGGCGCTCGGTCGTGCGAGCGAAGGTGGCGTCGTCGAGGATCGGGTGGCGCTGTCCGAGAGCGCGAGCGCGCTCGCCCTCGCCGAGGCACCGTTCGACGCCCGTACGGGCGCGGGGCTGCTCCAGATCCCTGCCTACCTCGTGCGTCGTCGGGAGGTGGGTGCGATCGCGGAGCCGCTGGAGCTCGGCTGCACACGCAGCACGATCACGCCTGGTGCGCGCGACCTCGCGGTGATCGTGCGCTCGCGCGGTGGTGGTGAGGCGCGCGTGCGGACGCGCGTCGTCGGCGAGGCGTGGTCGGGCACACGCACGATGCGGGGAGGGTGGGTCGCCGTTCCCGTCGCGGTGCCAGCCCGCGTGATCGGCGCCGTGGTCGACGTCGAGGCCGAGGTCGCGGGCCGCGTGTCGTCTGCGTGCACCGTCGCGGTGATGCAAGACGCGACACCGCTCGCCGTCTCGGGCGGCTGCGCGGTGTCGATGCGACCGAGCGCGCGCTCCTCCCTATCGCTCGCTTGGCTCGCGATCGCGCTCACCTTCGCGCTTCGACGTCGAGCCCGCACGCAGCCCGGTGGTGTCGTGTTACGGTCGCGCCCGTGACGCTTCCGACGGTCGTCGCCCTCGCCTTCATGGTGGGCGCCCTCGCTGCGCTGGCCGGCCGCGCCGAGATCAAGCTGAGCCCGCGCCATCCGCTGCTCACGCGATCGTTCGCGGCGTTCGTGATCTTCTCGATCTGCGTGCTGGTGCCGATCTCCGTCTACTTCTACGTGTTCCACGGAGACTGGTTCCTCCTCTACCTGATCGACGTGCGCGAGATCCCCTCGGCGATCGCGCTCGTGGCCTTCGTGCTCGAGGTGCTCGTGGGCGTGCTCGGCTTCGCGCTCGGCGCGACGCTGCTCCGCACGCAGCGCGAGGGCTTGGTGGGCGCCGCCGCAGCGATCGCGCTCGCGCTGGCGGTGCTGATCCCCGTGCTCCTCCGTGACCGGCTCTCGCACGTGGGGAGCTACGCCCAGTGGAACGGCGGCTTCGGGCTCGTCGACTTCACCGCGGGGCCGATCTTCCTCGGCACCATCCTCATGAGCGTGGCGTTCCTCGCCGCCTCGGGCTTTCTCGTCGGCCGACTCTGGGTGGGTGAGCGTCGTTGACGCACAACAGCCCGAATTGTTACGGTCCCGCTCGCTCCATGACCCTCGCCGGACGCTTTGGTCGCGTGCTCTCGTCGCTCACGTTCGCGACGCTGGGACTGTCCCTGTCTGCGACGCTGGGTCTGTCCCTGTCCGGATGCGGGGCCGCGCTCTACCAGATCGACGTCATCGCGGCCGAGAGCGTGGTGGCCGAGGCCGAGCACGCTGGGGCCGCCGAGCTCGCGCCGTACGAGTACTACTCGGCGCGCGAGTACCTCGCCGAGGCGCACCACGAGGCGTCCGAGGCCGCGTACGAAGATGCCCTGCGCTACGCGCAGATCGCGGGACGCATGGGCCGCGAGGCGCGTCGCATCGCGCAGGAGCACCGCGAGGATCGCGCAGCCGCTCGCGACATCGAGCGTGAGCAGCCGGGAGACGCGCGTTGAGCCGCCACGTCTCGGTCACGTGGGCGATCGCGTTCGTCCTCGCCGCGTGTTTCCTGGGCGCTTGCTCGCAAGCGGCCCAGTTGCGCGGCCGCATCTCGGGCACGCGCGAGATCGTGGCCGAGGCCGAGCGCAACGGCGCACGTCACTGCGCGCCGCGCGAGCTCGCGATGGCGCACACGCACCTCGAGTTCGCCGAGATCGAGTCGATCCAGGGCAACCCGACGCGCGCCCAGGAGCACTTCGACATCGCGGAGCCGAACGCGCGCGCCGCCGTGCGCCTCACGCAGGCCGAGCGCTGTCTGGCGCAGGACGAGCCCGCGCCGCTGCCTCCGCGCCCCGGCGATCGCGACGGCGACGGCATCACCGACGACGTCGATCAGTGCCCAGACGAGCCCGAGGATCGCGACGGTCACCTCGACGAGGACGGCTGCCCCGAGACGGAAGACACCGACGGCGACGGCATCATCGACGACTCGGATCTCTGCCCGATCGAGCCCGAGGATCGCGACGACTACCTCGACACCGACGGCTGCCCCGAGCCCGACAACGACTACGACCAGATCCCCGACGACGCGGATCAGTGCGACAACGAGCCCGAGGATCGCGACGGCACGAGCGACGCGGACGGCTGCCCCGATCCCGACAACGATCACGACAACTTCCCCGACCTCACGGATCGTTGTCCGAACGAGCCGGGCATCGAGGCGGAGCAGGGCTGTCCGCGTGTGTACGAGGACGTCGAGATCACCTCGACCGGCATCGTCATCCACCAGCAGATCTTCTTCGAGTTCAACCGCGCCGTGATCCAGCCGCAGTCGTTCCACATCCTCGACACGGTCGCGCAGGTCCTCCGAGACTTCCCCGACATCTCGATCGAGGTGCAGGGCCACACCGACAGCCGCGGCAACGACGCGTTCAACCTGCGCCTCTCCCAGCAGCGCGCGGACGCAGTGCGCCAGTACCTGATCAACCAGGGCATCGCGAGCCAGCGCCTCACGTCGGTCGGCTACGGCGAGACAGCGCCGATCGAGAGCAACGCGACGAACGACGGCCGAGCGATGAACCGCCGCGTCGAGTTCCACCGCACCGACGCCCGCGCCGGCCAGCGCTGAACGTCCGCGGCGTGACCTAGACGCTCTCGCGTCCCCTCACCCTCGTCCCTCCGCGACTCACCTCTCCCGCCGTGCGGGAGAGGCGTGTGCTCGCGGACGTCGCGACGCGGCCATCGAGAAGGTCGATGGGTCGGATTGCGGCGCGCTATTTCCGTGATGGCTCGCGTTCGTGCACCTTCGGGCTCGGAGGTCACGACGATGCGCCGCACCAACTTGGACTTGGGATTCCTCACCTGCCTCTCCGCGCTCTCCGGAGGCGCGTTCGCGAGCGCCTGCTCGGGGACGCACATGACGCTCAGCGATGCCGGCGCGCAGCCGGATGCGGCCGTCGTGGTCGCGGACGATGCGCACGTCGTGGCGTCGCCCGATGCGTTCGCATCGCCCGACGCGGCGCGCACGATCGAGGCAGAGCCGCTCGAGCAGTGTCTCCTCGGAGGCGGTGAGCTCGTCGAGGTCGCGCGCGTGTTCAACAACGACGTCGAGGATCACGGCGCGCTCGTGACCTTCGGCGTGTCGGACACGGGCTTGCTCGCGGCGGCGGGCGCCGATGGGACGCTGAAGTTCTGGACGCTCGATGCGGAGCTGCTCGGCGTGGTCGATGGAACGCTGCTCACGTACGGCAGCGAGATCGTCGCGCCCATCACCGACATGACGCTCTCGGGCGACATGGTCATCGCGGGTGACTCGCGTGGCCTGGTCGCCGAGATCCGCGCGGATGGCTCGTACCTGCCGCGCGGCGGCACCACGCCCGACGTCGCCATCGCGGCGGTCGCATACACGGTGTCGTCGGCGGGCCTCGAGCGCATCGCGCATGCGCAGCACGCAGAGGGCCTCCTGCCCCTGACCGTGCGGAACGGCGAGACCGTGCTCGAGCTCGAGAGCGGCCTCTCGTCGATCCGCGATCTCGCGTTCGCGGCCGATGGCTCGCTGTGGGTCGCGGGCGCGCGTGCGGTGGGCTCCGAGCAGCTGCCCGCGGTGGAGCAGCGAGACGCGGCCGATCCCTCGAGCGTCCTTCGCACGATCGAGGTGGGTAGCCGCGAAGGCGGCACGGTGATCGAGCTATCGACGAGCCTCGACGGCAGCACGATCGCGATGCTCACGAACGAGCGCCTCGAGGTGCACCACGCCGACGGCATCCGCTCGATCCCGTTCACGGGGTGGGCCGAGATCATCGGCGTCGGCGCCGCGCTGAGCACCGGTGGCGAGGTCGCGTTCACACTCGAGTCGGACGGCACGCTCGCGTCGCACGCCGTGCGCGAGGAGCGTGAGCTCGCGCGCATCGACGTCGGCGGACGACCCGTGGCGGTGCGCACCGATGCGAGCAACCGGCTCGTCGTCGTGGGTCGCAGCGACGCGTACTTGATCGCCTACGCCTGCGAGCGCTGACGGCGCTGGCAGGGAGCCCGGAGCGCTCCGGGTGACGCGCGCGGCGCGACGGAAGGCTGCATCGGTGGGGGATTTCGCATGGCGTGAGGGCTGCAAAGGCGAGGCGTCAGGAGATCACCATGACGCCTCGCCGCTCTTCATTCGTCCTCTCGATCGGTCTCGCCTCGCTCGCCGTCGCGTGCGGTCCCGCGGCGATCACCACGCCCGATGCCGGGCCCTCGCGCACCGACGCAGCGACGCCGCTGCTGTCGGACGCAGGGTCTTCGGACGCGGGCAGCTCGCTCGGGGGTGATGCCTGGGCGCCGAGCGATCACGACGCCGCGAGCCCGCAAGAGGACGACGCGAGCGTCGCGCTCGCTGACGCGGGGCCCAGCGACGCAGGTCCGAGCAGCCCGGACGCGGGGCCGGTGATCGTCGACACTGGCTGGACCGATCTCCCGCTGGGTCCCGAAGCGCGCGTGATCTACGTCTCGAGCGTTGGGGGCGACGACGGCGACGGGCACGGGTTCTCCGAGTCCGATCCGGTGCGCACGCTCGCGCGCGGGTACGCGCTCGTGCGGACCGGGCGCGGTGATCACCTGCTGCTCCGCCGAGGCGAGAGCTGGCGCGAGCCGTTCCCCAACTGGACCAAGTCCGGTCTCTCCGAGCGGTACCCGAGCGTGATCGGTGCGTACGGCGATGGAGCGCGTCCACGGATCCTCAGCACCTCGCGCAGCGCGTGGACGGCCACCGGAGACGCGGCGCTCGATCACGTCGCGATCGTCGGCCTGCACTTCGATGCCTCGGGGCGGAGCCGCGACGACAACCCCTCGGGGATCATGCGCAGCGCCGCGGGGGTGGGCTTCCTCGTCGAGGATTGTCTCTTCGAGCAGTACCGCGTGAACGTCAGCATCAACAACCGGAGCGATGAGCCGATGGCGGACCCGCCCATCGAAGACGTGCGCATCCGTCGCTCCGTGCTCGTCGATGCCTACGCGCGTGCAGAGCTGCGCGACGACGGGACGCACAAGACGTGCACCGTGGCGGAGCGCGATCGCTGCGGCTCCGCGGAGTGCGGCATCACCGACTCGGAGTGCACGCACCTCAACTGCGAGCTCGCCGAAGGACAGATCGTCGGCGAGTGCATCCCGCACTCGCAGGGCTTCTACGCGGGTCACGTGGCGGGCCTCGTCGTCGAGGAGAACGTGTTCGACGGCAACGGCTGGCGCGACGGTGAAGTGGCGTGGCGCGCGACGAACTACAACCACGGCATGTACGTGCAGGACGACTCGAGCGACGTGCGCGTCTCGGGCAACGTCTTCGCGAACGCGTCGAGCCACGGCGCGCAGGTGCGACCGGGCGGCGTGGTCGAGGACAACCTCTTCGCCGGCAACGCGATCGGTCTCTCGTTCGGCTATGTGCTCGGGTACCACGCTGCGTCGGAGGCGGGCGTGATGGGCGTCGTGCAGCGCAACGTGATCCGTCGTGGCGACGACATCCGTGACGCGAGCGACTTCTACCGAGGCATCGGCATGCAGCTCGGCAACGTGGAGTCCGTCGAGGTGCGCGAGAACGTGATCTCGCACTACGCGAGCCGTCGCGAGTGGGGCATCGCGTTCCAGATCGATGGCCAGAACGGGGCGGGCATCCGCTCGCTCACGCTCTCGCACAACGTCGTCTACGACTGGTGTGCACCGCTCGTGTATCAAGGCGAGGACGCACCGCTCGGGCTGATCACGGTGCGCAACAGCGTGCTCGAGGGACGCGACAGCCCGATGGGGAGCGTGGACACGGCGGTGATGCGCTTCTCGCGCCTCGACGCCGCCCGATGGTCCTTCTCGGATCTCGCCGTGTGGAGCGCGCTCCCCGAAGACCGATGGCTCGGCGGAGCGGTCGGGGCGCGCGTCGCCCGAGGTCGCAGCACGTTCGTGGATCCGAGCCGCGACCTCGCCTCGTTCCAGGCATCGATCCCCTCGCCGCGAGGCGCCAACTGGCTCGCGGGCGCACGCTCGCAGTCACGCGCGAGCTGGCGCACCGAGTACAGCGCCCGGGCGCTCGTCGACTATCTCCGTGAGGGCTTCGCGCGGCGTTGACGCGCTCGGTCAGGGCGGCTCCGCAGTGGCGGCCCAGCCGTCCTCTGCGGGCCCGTCGAGGTGGGTCGCGTCTGTGCAGCCGATGCGCTCGCCCTCGCGGCCGCACGTCACCAGCTGCGCGCCAGCGATGTCCTCGAGGATCTGCCGCGTGGAGGTGCGCTCGGGGACGACGATTGCCTCCTCTCCTCCACCCCAGCAGAGCATTCCGGGGTCCGCGCCGGTCGTCGAAGCGCACGTCGTGGTGCCACCGACCGCGAGCCGGCTCGCGGTCACGCCTTCGACGAGCACCGGTCCGGCGACATCGTGCTCGCCGCTCGTGAACGGCGTGCCCAAGAGGCGCCGCTCGCCCCAGCACCACGTGCGCTGATCGACGTCGATCGCGCACACGCTGCGGTGTCCCGCGGCGGCCGTGAGGATCGGGGGCACGTCGATCGTGTCGTCGTAGGCGAACTCCACCGGGGTCGTCGAGCCCGAGGGACCGACACGGAAGGCCCCGAAGCAGCGAACCTCGCCCGCCCGAGACACCGCACAGAAGTGAGAGTTCGTGCCGACGACGAGCTCCCAGTCGCTGCGGTCGCGCACTCGTCGCGGCTCCCATCCATCGGCATCGATGCCGCCGCCGAGGCCGATGCCCCAGCAGAAGAGCTCGCCGACCTCCGTCACGCCACACGTTCCGTTCACGCCGACGGCCACCGATCGCCAGGAGTTGCCGCCCACCCGCGTAGGCGCCGCGGCCGTCACCACGCCCTCGCCCAGCCCGAGTCGTCCCTGCGTGCCGTTGCCCCAACAGAACAGCGCGCCCTCGACGTCGATCGCGCACACGCGCGCGTTCACTTCGTCGTCGGGCGAGGAGGCTCCCGCCGCGATCGAACGAAAGCGCCGGCCCGAAGGATGCGGGTACGCCGTGCGCGCGCGGTTCCGCCAGCAGTGCACGACGTCGTCATAGATCGAGCAGACCTCGTGCGTGGACACCGCGAGGATCGAAGGTGAAGCCGCGCAGACGTCGGAGCGCCCCGGCACGACGCTGCTCAACGGTCCGGGGCATCCACGTGTCGCATCGACGGGTCGATCGAAGAGGTCGATGCGGCCGTCGTGACACGCCACGAGCGCCAGCGCCGCGAACGAGATCCAGGCCGGTGGTCGCCGCATCAGAACGTCCCCCCGGCTCGGATCCACGCTCCGGTCGACACCCCGTCGGCGCGCGGAAGGACGAGCCACCACACACCGCCGACTGCGCACGCGAGCCCCCCCGTCACGCCGAGCACGTCGCGCGCGATCGCGAGCGCGTCCCGCGCGCGAAGCGCGTCCCGTGCTGCAAAGAGCGAGGTCTCGGCGTCCTCTGCGCGTGCGTGCTCGAGCTCGCTCGCGATCGCGAGGCCCACCGCGGCGAGCACCAGGACGCCGCCGCTGAGGACGACGCCGATCGCGATTGGCTCGAGGCTCTCGGGTGGGCCGGTGCGCGAGGGCGAGGGCTCTTCGATCGGTGGAGGCGGAGGTCGCAGCGCGATGCGCGCGGCGATGCGATCGCGGCGCGCCAGGGCCTCGGTGCGCGAGGGCGCGTCGAGATCGGTCGCGAGGTAGCCATCGAGCGCCTCGAGGGCGTGAACGTCGTCGCCGAGCTCCTCGTACGCGCGCGCGAGGTTGTAGAGGAGGATGGGCTCGGGCTCGAGCGCGTGCGCCTCGCGGAGCAACGCGACCGCGGTCGGATAGCGGTGCTCGGCGAACGCGATCTCGCTCTCCTCGAACAACCGAACCGCGCGCGTGCGCCGATCTTGCTGAGCATGCGCGTCGATCGAGAGGCTCGACACACTCACGATCGTGCACGTGAGCCAGCACGCGAGACGAGCCCATGCCGCAATGCGTGTCCGCATCACTCGAACTTGCGGAAGCCGCTCGTGGCGGCAGCAGGAGGCGCAGCGGGCTCTCCGCGCGGACGACGTCGCGTGACGGGACGCGGCTCGAGCTGCACGCGCAACGCCACGTCGCGCAGAGCGAGCACGGGCTCGACGTGTGGCTCGAACCCCTCGCGCTCGAGGCGGAGCTCGTGCATCACCTCGTCCCGCGGGAGCGTGATGCGGGTCGGCGTCTCGCCGCGCGCTTCCCCATCGATCATCACGCGCGCACCGTCCGGTGAGGACGCCACGTCGAGCTGCACGTCGGTCGGCAAGGAAGGAGGCGAGGGCGCGTGCCCCGTGGGCGCGACCGACGCCGTCGTCGCGGGCGTGGTGGGCAGCGGCGCGGTAGCCGTCGAAGGCGAGGACGCTGTCGCCCACGACGCGACGACGAGCGCGATCGCGAGCGTGGACGTTGCGAGCACGAGCCACACGAGCGGCGAGCGCGCGCGATCACGTGCGCCGTCCCTGCGCGTCGGTCCCTCGACCTGGGTGTCCGCGTCGAGGCCGGGCAGCTCGACCGCGAGATCGGCATCGGCCGCAGGCAATCGGCTCACGCTCGAGCCCGAGCGCAGCCGTCGCAGCATGTCCTTCTTCTCCGCGATGCGTGTCGCGAACGTGGTCTGCATGCGCGTCGCGAGCGCGTCGGTCCCAGCGGAAGGATCGAGCGTCGCGATCGCGGCGAGCAGCTCGGCCCGCATCACCGCGGCGCTGGCCTGTCGCGCATCGCGATCGCGCGAGAGCGCGCGTCGCACGATCGCCGCGAGCGGCTCGGGAAAGCTCGGATGGAGCGCGAGCGGATCGGGGATCGGATCGTCGACGATCGCGCGGATGGACAGGACCTGTGTCGCGCGACGGAACAGGCGACGCCCCGAGACGAGCTCGGCGAGCACGGTGCCGAGCGCGAACACGTCCGACCGTCGATCGAGCGCGGCGTGCGAGCACTGCTCGGGCGACATGTAACCAATCTTGCCCTTGAGCGCGCCCGTCTCCGTGGCGGTGAGGCGATCGGCGGCCTTGGCGATGCCGAAGTCCAGCACCTTCACCGTTCCGTCGTAACCGACGAAGAGGTTCTGCGGCGACACGTCGCGGTGCACCACGCCGAGTGGTCGGCCCTCCGCCGACTCGAGCTCGTGCGCCGCATGCAGGCCCGCGCACGCCTCGGCGACGATCCACGCGGCGAGCGCAGGCTCGAGCGATCCGCGGGTCGCGACGAGCCGTCGCTGCAGGCCCGCGAGGCTCTCGCCCTCGAGGTACTCCATCACGAGGTAGAGCTCGCCCGCGTCCGAGCCGAGCTCGTAGACCTGCACCACGTTCGCGTGTCGGATGCTCGCGGCGATGCGCGCCTCGTCGGTGAACATCTCGACGAAACCGGGCTGGGTCGCGAGGTGCGGCAGGATGCGCTTGATCACGACGGGCCGCTCGAAGCCGTGGGGCCCGACGACGCGCGCGAGGAGGATCTCCGCCATGCCGCCGGCTGCGAGGTGACCGAGGATCTCGTGGCGCCCGATGCGACGTGCTGTGGGCTCGCCGACGATGCCTGCCTGCTCGGACACCCCCGCAGCCTACCAGGCCTGCGGGGGTCCTCGCTGCTCGCCGAGATCGCTGCTGGCCGCTCACGCACGCGAGCGATCTCGACGTCGCGACCCGAGCCACAGCGCGAGCCCGAGCGCCGCGAGCGCGACGCTGCTGCCCCGAGCGTGGGACGACGCGGAGCAACCACCGCTCGCGCCCGGCATCGGCATCGACGGTGCGCCGCCTGCGTCGTCGTGCGTGGTGATCACGCCACCATCGCTCGCCCGCACGATGCCTGCGTCGCTGCCGCTGGGCACGCCTGCGTCCGAGAGATCGGTGATCGCCGCGTCGGCGCCGGGCTCTGGGCCCTCCACGATCTCGATGGCGATGGTGCGACGCGGGCCGACGGTGCCTTCACACGCCGCTGCGAGCGCGGCCGCGTCGGTCCACGGGCCTGCGATCGTGCGGCCGCTGCAGGGCACGATCTCGATGGTGTGGGCCCCGGGCGCGAGCGGCGCTTCGCACGTCGAGCCCATCGAGCAGCCGATGCCGAAGATCCAGTCCATCGCGTCGCCGCCCATGGAGAAGGGACGCGTGTTCTCGGCGCGCGTCCGCGCATCGACGAAGCTGCCGTCGAGCACGAACGCCACGGAAGCGCACGGTGCCTCGCAGCGCGCCTCGAGACCGAGCGCGCGCGAGGGCAGGCTCGTGTAGTCGATCGTGCCGCTCGTCCAGTCGGCGGCGATCGTGCGCTCGTCGCTGCTCGTCGCGTCGACGAGCGTGATCGCGTCCACCGTTCCGCAGTCCGCGAAGCAGCTCGCGCGCGTCTCACCCGCGTCACACGCGGCGTTGCCGCACGTGGTCGGCACCGGCTCTTCGGTCCCGTGCTCGAACGCGCCCGCGTCCATGCCTGCGCCTGCGGGTCGTGCACGTCCGAGGAAGTCGAAGCGCATCGGCGCCGCGACGCCGACGTCGATCGCAGGCGAGCCGTCTGCGAGCGCGAAGTCCCGAGGCTCGTGGCCTGGCGTGCGCACGACGAAGGGGTTGCTCGTGGTGACGAGGTTGCCCTCGTCGCGCGCGACCGCGCCGGTGACCATCACCGTCGGCCCGCTCGGGTGGTACGCGAGGTTGTCGAGCGCTGCGCCCCTCGCGCCGCCGCGTGTCGCGTGGATGCAGCGGAGCACGGTGTCGTCGCCGCGGTAGCAGGTGTTGCCGATCGCGCGCGACTCGCTGTCGGTCTGCATCTCCACGCAGAACATCTGGTAGTCGCGAGGCGGCGTGTTGAACGCGCCGGTGAGGTCGCAGACGTTCGCGCGGGCGGTCGCGCGCACCGAGACGTTGTCTCCGATGTGGAAGATCGCGCCGAGGTCCTCGGCCGGGAAGCGCAGGGGATCGAGGTACGCGTAGTTGCCCTCGACGAGCGTGTCCTCGCAGCGAACGGGCTCACCCCCCGACTGTCCGCAGATCTGCACGGGGACGGCGGTGTTGACGATGAGCGTGTTGGCGCGCACGTGAGCGCGTCGGGACGGCGCGCAGCCATCACCGCCGAGCGGGCACTCCGTCGATGCTGTCGAGGTGCTGCGCAGCGTCATGAGCGACTTCGTGTGGTGCGCGCCGCCCACCAGGTTGTGCGCGATCAGGAGATCGTCGAAGACCTGCGCGCGGATCACGTGCTCGCCGTTGCGAAGATCGAGGAGACGATTGCCGAGGATCGCGGACTCGCGCCACGCGGCGAAGACCGCGAGCGAGCCGTTGCCGCCAGGGCCGCGCGTACTTCCGTGCAGGACGCCAGTGAAGCCGAGGCGCGCCGCGTCACAGTCGACCACGAAGAAGTTCCTGTGCATCGCGGTGGGGCCGAGCGTCGAGCGATCGGCGATCACGAAGCTGTGGAACGTCGCCTCGACGAGCGCGACGCGGAGCAGCAGCACGTGCCTCTGTGCGGCGTGCGCGCCGTAGAAGAGGCTCTGGAACACCGCGGGGCCCTGCACGCGCAGATCGGTGACGCGGTAGTCGCTCCCGCCGCTCTGTCCGTCGAAGACGCCGGCCGCGCCGAGCGAAGACGCGTCGAGCAGCGGTCGCTCGAGGCTCGCGGGCCCGAAGGCGCCGACGTGGAGCGGGCCGGCCGTCCGCAGCGCCGTCGTGCGATCCACGCGGAAGGTGTCGCCGCGTCGGAAGAGACAGCGTCGCGCCTCGCCCATGCACGACGCGAGCGCTGCGTCGAAGTCCGCGCTCGTCTCCTGCATGGCGCCCGCGGGGCAGCCATCGAACGAGCTCGTCGCGCTCGCGCGGAAGCAGCGCGTTGCGGTGCCCGCGAACGGATCGCTCACTACGATCGTCTCGGTGCTCGTGCGCTCGGCGCCGCTCTCGGGATCGGTGACGGTGAGGGTCACCGTGTAGGTGCCGGGTCGCTCGAACACGTGCGCCGACGTGGGGCCCTGATCGCTTCCACGTGAGCGCCCCGACTCCCACACCTCCGCGTCGCCATCGCCGAAGCGCCACGCGTACGCGAGATCGTGGAAGGGACGCGTGTCACCGCAGCCCGTGCACGTGGTCGCGCCTGCGTCGAAGAAGACGGCGAGCGGCGCCGCGCCCTCCGTCCGCGAGGCGACGAGATCCGGCACGGGCTGAGCGGCCGCGTGAGCGGCGACGCCGAACACGAGGGCGAGGACGAGCGATGGGAGAGCGGGGCGAGACATCAGGACCTCCTCCGCGGTCCATCAGCAACGGATGCGCCACGCCGAGACGGCCATCAAACGGCCACCAAACAGGGCGATTCGAGGGTCTCTTCGGCGCCGCGAGCGCTCCGGGCTCTCGCCGAGAGCCGAGAGGGCTCGCGGAACATCTCTGCGATCGATCTCGGTCGCTGCGCTGCGGTACCGTGCGCTCGTGGACTCGCGCCCGCCGAAGAACGACTTCACGGGCACCGAGCTGCGGCGCGGTGCCGGTGGTCCGAGGGTGCTCGCTCACCGCCAGCGCCTCCTGGCGCTCGCAGGCGCCGATCGCGGGCAGCAGTGGGAGATCGAAGGTCCGCGGGTCGTCGTGGGCAGCGCGCCCACCGCGGACGTGGTGCTGACCGATCCGCTGGTGTCACGACAGCACTGCGTGATCGAGGCGATCGGCGGACGACACCGCGTGCGTGATCTCGAGTCGACGAACGGGACCTTCATCGATGGTCAGCGCGTGACCGTCGCCGATCTCGAGCCCGGCGGACGTCTTCACGTCGGTGACACCGAGCTGCTCTTCGAGCCGAAGCTGCGGTCCGTCGCGGTGAAGCAGGAGAGTGGTGACCGCGTCGCCGGTCTCGTCGGTGGATCGCAGTCGCTCTGCGAAGCGCGCGCGCTCCTCGGTCACGTGGGGGCCAGCACGTTGGGCTGTCTCCTCGTGGGCGAGACCGGCACGGGCAAGGACGTCGCCGCGCGCGCGCTGCACGACGCGAGCGCGCGACGCGCGGGGCCGTTCGTGGTGCTCGACTGCGCAGCGATCAGCCCGACGCTCGTCGAGAGCGAGCTCTTCGGTCACGAGAAGGGCGCGTTCACGGGGGCCGATCGCGCGCGCGTCGGAGCCTTCGAGGCCGCCTCGGGTGGCACGCTCTTCCTCGACGAGATCGGCGAGCTGCCGATCGGCCTCCAGCCCAAGCTGCTGCGCGCGCTCGAGCGTCGCGAGATCAAGCGCCTCGGCAGCACCAGCTACCTCGACGTCGACGTGCGCGTCGTCGCTGCCACGCATCGTGATCTGCCGTCGTGGGTCGAGACCGGCGCGTTTCGCGCGGACCTCCTCTACCGCGTCGCCGAGATCGTCGTGGCGCTGCCACCGCTGCGCGAGCGGCCGGAGGACCTGGGCGCGCTCGTCGAGCACTTCCTCACGAGCGAGCGCGCGAGCGATCGAAGCTTCGATCGCGACGCGCTGGCTGCGCTCGGCGAGCACGCGTGGCCGGGCAACGTGCGCGAGCTCCGCAACGTGGTGCGCCGCGTGATCGCGATCACGCCGAGCCGCGTGGTGAGCGCGGCGGACGTGCGACGGGCGATCGGTGCGGCATTCCCGATCAAGCCGAGCGCGAGAGCTCCCGTGGGCGAAGGCCGACTGGTGCTCGCGACCGAAGGGCCCGCCGACGAGACGCTCGAGGCCGCGCGCGCCCGGTGGAACGACCCGCTCGACGCGGCGTGGCTCGCCAAGCTCCTGGAGCGCTCGGGCGGCGATCTCTCGAAGGCCGCGACCCTCGCCGCCGTTCACCCAAAGAGCCTCGAGCGCCTGCTCCGCAAGCACGGGCTCAAGAAGAAGGGCCGCTCGTGACGCTCCGGATCGAGCGGCGCATCGCGCTCGGGGGCATGTCCGAGGTCTTCCTCGCGCGCGAGGAAGGGCACGCTGGCTTCGCGCGATCGGTGGTGCTCAAGCGCATCTCTCCGGAGCACGCCGATGACGTCGAGTACGTCACCATGTTCTTCGACGAGGCGCGCCTGCTCGCGAAGCTCTCGCATCCTCACATCGCACAGGTCTACGCGATCGGCGTGCAGGACGGCCGACCGCACCTCGTGATGGAGCACGTGTCGGGCGTCACGCTGCGTCACGCGATCGATCGCATCGCGCGGGGTGCGCCGCGCTGCTCGTCGCGCGTGCAGGCGGCCATCGGTCTCGCGCTCGCTCAGGCGCTCGGCCACGCGCACGCGCGTCACGACGAGCACGGGCGTCCCATGCACGTCATCCACCGCGACCTGACGCCCTCGAACGTGATGGTGAGCGACGAGGGCGTGACCAAGCTGCTCGACTTCGGCATCGCGAAGTGGGCCGCGCAGATGCTCGAGACGGCGACCGACGTGGTGAAGGGGACGTACGGCTACATGGCGCCCGAGCAGGGCATCGCGGGGCATCCGATCGATCACCGCGTGGACGTGCATGCGCTCGGCGTGGTGCTCGCAGAGCTCGGCGCGATCGACACACCACCGCCGATCGCGTCGTTGCTCGCGCGCTGCACCTCGCCCGATCCCGCCTCCCGTCCCGGCTCGATGCGCGAGGTGGCTCATGCGCTCGCGCCCTTCGCGGCGAGCACGTTCGACGAGATCGCGGTCGCCGTCGCCGCGTGGCGCTGATCAGGCGGATGCTCGTGGCGTGCGTGCGGCGAGCGCGATGCCCGCGGCAGCGATCACCACGACGAGGGTGACCGCGAGCCATCCCGACGGCGCGAGGTCCTCACGCCTGCTCATCACGTTCCCGAGGAGCGTGGCGAAGAAGACGAAGCCGATCGCGAGGCTCATCCGTCGCTCGAGCCGATGCTCGTCGTCGTGCCTGCGCCGCGCGCGGCCGGTGGCGAGGCCGGTGATCGTGAGGGCGGTGAGGAGCACGCCGAAGAGGCACCACGCGTAGCGCGTGACAGCGCCTCCGACGTCGCCGAAGTGGAGCGGGTCGACGAGATCGGCGGCGAGATCGAGCGGTGCCGCGCTGCCCGCTTCGTGCTGCGCGAGCACAGCGCCCGTGCGTGGATCGATCGCGACGAACGACGACAGATCGCGCACGCCCGCCGTCGCTCCAGGACCCCAGACGAGGAGCGGTCGGCCCCGCTCGCGCGGCAGCACGATGCGTCGTGGCGACAGCGTGGGTGAGGCCTCGACGGCGCGCGTGAGCAACGCATCGAGTGGGAGCGTGGTGGAGGCGCTGGGCGCATCGCCCACGCTCGCGGGTGGCGTGATCTCCAGGCTCGCGCCGAGCTCTTCGACGATGGTCTCGGTCACGTACACCAGGCCGGTGAGCGCGAACAGGAGTCCGGGCAGGAGGCCCAGCGTGCCGAGCGAGCGATGAAGGCTCGCTCTGCGCGCGTGGGGGCTCGTGCCGACGATGCCGAGCACGAGGCGCCGCTGACTGAGGTAGCCCGACACCATCATCGCGAGCAGCACGAACGAGAGCGGCGTCGTCACGTAGAGCGCGACGTGCCCCACGAAGAGCTGTCGGTGGACGTCGCGCAACACGGCGCGGGCACCGAGGAACGAGAAGGTGCCGCGCGGGGCGCCGGATCGATCGAGGAACGTGCGTGACCAGCGACCGTCACTGTCGACTGTCCATGCGAGGGCGCCGCGCGCACCGTCGAGGTCGATGATCCGCAGGGTGCGCGACGAGCGCTCCGCCCACGCGTCGATCGAGGCGAGCGCTCCGAGCTCGAGGCCGTGCGCGCCCTCCGGCTCGAGCAGCCGTTCGAGCTCCACCGACAGCGTGGCGAGCGTGCCCGTCGCGAGCACCACGACGAGCGCTGCGCCGAGCACGCGTGCGATCGCGCCGTGCAGGGCGTAGACGCGACGTCGATCGATCACGCGCTCCGATCAGCGGCGAGGCGCCTAGAGGAGAACGGGCGCTCGCGTCGTCACGCCTGCGCCCCAGAAGCGATCGGTGCCCGTCATCGTCGTCGCGAGCCGACCCGCGCCCGTCATGCGATCGATCTCGATGAGCTGGCCCGAGTTCGAGAAGCCGTACACCGAGCGGCCCCAGTAGCCGAGGCCGAAGATCTGTCGGAAGTCCATACCGCCGCCGCGGATCGGGCCGATGACGCGGATCGTGCTGCGGCCGGTGCCGTCGAACGTGATCTGTGCGAGCGTGTCGACCATGTCGTCCATGTGGCGGATCGTGGCGTAGGTCGCGCCTTCGACCGAGACGAGGTCACCGCTCGACAGCCAGCCGTCGGGGTAGCTGCCGAGGCGGATGACGCTCGCGTCGATGGCGTCGATCTCGTAGTAGACGCCCATGTTCGTCGCGCCGATCAGCGTCTCGGCGGGGCGGAGCTCGCCGGGGGCCAGGAACGTGAGCGCGTAGAACTGCTCACCCTCGGCCACGTCGAACGTGCCGATCTGGGTGACGACACCCGTCGTGACGTCGACGGACCACAGCGCGTCGCGGCTCGACGTGAACACGTCGCCCTCGGCGTTCACGGCGAGGTCGACCATGTCGTCCGCGTTCGAGCCATCGGACTCGGTGAAGCGCGCGATCTCGGTGACCTCGTTCGACTCCGCCGAGAAGGAGAAGAGCGTGTCGGGGGAGTGGGCGTAGATCAGCGTGTCCTCGAGCGGCGTGCCCGAGTCCGGCAGCGGGCCGGTGTCGAAGCGACCCGAGAAGGCATCGGGGCCACCGTCGAAGCCGCCCGTGTCCGGCAGCTCCATCGGGCCGCGCGTGGTGCAGGCGCCGAGGGCGAGGACGAGGGACGAGAGGGCGAGCGAGCGCGAAGTCATCCCCGCCCATTCGCGCGCGAACGCCGCCGAGTCAAGGGCACCGGCGCGTGGGGCCGGGGTCGGAGGGCCTGCGCGTCGCGTTCTGATCGGACTCACGCGCTCGATTCGGCGCGTCGCTTGAGCTCGCGCGCCACGCCGGCGAATCCGTCGTCGAGCGAGCCGCCGAACATCGAGAAGACGAGGCCGCCCATCCAGCCTTCGATCGTGTCCTCGGTCACGTAGCGTGATCGCGTCTCGCCGATCGGGGTGACGGTCTGCACACGCTGCGCGATCACACCCGGCATCGTGGCGCCCCACACGAGGCGGCCCGCGCTCGAGCCCTCCGGTGCGCGCACCTCACGCACCTCTTCACGTTGCGGGATCGTGATGCGCCAGCGGCTCATGCGGACGCGCATGTCGATCGGACCACCGATCGTGAGCGCGCTCTTCATCGACACGGTGAACGGGTTCCACTCGCCGTAGCGCGGCAGGTCCACGAGCACCGACCACACGCGGCTCGCGGGCGCGTCGATCTCGACCTCCGCGCGAAAGCACTTCGAGGCCATCAGGGCCGCTCCATGTGTGCACCGCCGATGAACGCGTCGTCGTAGCAGCGCGGCCGCCGCGCCTCCTGACAGGGCGTGTGATCGCGGCTGCTCTCTCTCGCCTCGGCCTCGCAGCCCGCGCGCGTGGTCGAGCACGAGGTGCCGTGATCGCCCCCGTGCACCCAGCCGAAGCAGTGACAGCGCGTGGCCTCGGACGACTCGGGCGGCGTCTGCGCGCTCACGCCGAGCGCGAGGCTGGTCACGCCGAGCAGGCTCATCGCGATGGTCGCGATGGCGGCGCGAGATCGGGGACTCGACATGCGCCGAGCGTAGCGCGCGACCACGCCTGCGCTGCGAACGGAATCGCCCGCCGACCGGGCCACGGCTCGCCCGCTCGTCCTGATCAGGGCGGGACGGGGCGCAGGCTCACACGGATCGTCGTGAGGCCGGGCGGGAGCTCGACGTCGAGGTCGTGCGGAAAGTATCCTTCGGCGACGATCGTGAAGCGGCGCGGGCCCGCGCGGAGCTGGACCGGTCGCACCGCCACGACGCGCGCGGCGCCCAGGAAACGCTCGTCCGTGTAGACGCGCGCGCTCGCAGGCTCGAGCACGAAGCGCACCTCTGCGTTGCCCACCGGACGCGGCCCCGCCGAGCAAGCGGTGACCAACGAGGCGCCCGCGCCGAGCAGCAGCGAACGACGGCTCGATCGGGGACGTGAGCTCATGCGCGGTGCCATGGCAGGCGCGCATGATCGAACGCGTCGCGCAGGGCAGACAAGGGGCATCTCACCTCGACGATCGCCGAGCCGTCGGCGCGCGCCCGCACACGCGCGGTCACCGCGGCGCGATCGATCGCGTCGTGCACCGACTGCGCCTCGCGTGGGCCCGCGCTCATCGCCGCGAGCGCGTCGTCGGCCCAGCGCTGGATCATCGCCACGCCTCGCGCATGTCCGCGACGTCTCGACGCGAGACGTGCGGCCGCGAGCGGACCGTCGCTGTCGTGCGCCGCGCCGATGGCCACGACGACCACTGTGTCGCCGTCGATCGACGCGGGAGCCTCGGTCCATCCGAGCGCGCGCGGCTGCGCTGCGAGCCCGCGCGGCGTGATCGCGACGACAGCGGCGGCGATCCCCATCGAGAGCCAGCGTGATCGCTTCACGGTCCCGCTCACTGCACGCGCTGGATCAGGTGGAAGCCGAACTCGGTCTCGATCGGCTCGCTGATCGCGCCCACGGGCAGCGTGAAGGCGCTCTCCTCGTAGGCGGGCGCGAGGCGTCCGCGACCGAGCCAGCCCATCTCGCCACCGCGCTCGCGGCTGCCGTCCTCGCTGGTCTCGCGCGCGATGGCGAGGAAGTCCGCGCCGGGGGCGGTGAGCCGCTCGCGGATCTGCTGCGCGAGGGCGCGCGCCTCGTCGTGGGTGCGCGTGATCTCGGGGCCTGCGTTGCGCGCGCCCGAGAAGCGCACGAGCACGTGACGCGTGTTGCGGAACTCCGCTGTGCAGCGATGGAGGATCACCCAGCCGTACGGGGCCTCCGTCACCTCCGAGATCTGGTCGGTCTGGAGGGCGAACGCGCGATCGCGGATCGCCTCGTGCTGTGGTGGCCAGTCGGCGCGCGAGTACGTGCCGATGAGGCCTCCTCGCGCGCCGCTCGAGCGCGCGTCGGAGTCCTCGCGTGCGACGGTCGCGAAGTCGCGTGCGCCGGTCTCGATGCTCGCGAGCAGCTCCTCGGCGCGGATGCGCGCATCGGCCTGCGTACGCGTGATCGACTCGCCCGCGCCGGTGGCGCCCTGCCACTGCACGACGATCGCTTCTGCACACACCTCGTCGCTCGGCGGCGGCGGGAGCGCGGGCTCCGTGCCGGTCGGCACAGTCTGCGTGGTGGGCGCCGGCTCGGCGGTGGGCTGTGGTGCCGTCGTGGTGGGCGTGGGCTCTTCGCTGCATCCGACGAAGAGAGCGAGCGAGACGAGGGCGAGCGAGGCCGTGCGCATCGCGCGAAGGTACCCCGGCCGCGCACCGCTCGCGACGTCACGTGTCAGTCCCCTCGCCCCCTTCCCGACCCCCGTAGCGGAGGGCGGCCATGCCGTACAATGCCGATGAGATGTCCGGACCGACACAGCGCAAGCGACCCGAGCTTCCGCCGATCGACGAGCGCGCGGTCATGCCCGAGTCGGGCGTCGAGCTGCTCGACGGCAAGGTGTTGATCGTGCCGGGCGCAGATCCGCCGCATGCCACGCGGCATCTCGAGCTCGCGTACGTCCTTCGCGCTCATGTCGCGCATGGCTTCACGGCGGCGATCGACATGCTCACGCGCACGAGCCTGACGAGTGACTTCGCGCCTGACGCGAGCATCTTCCCGGATGGGCCCGACGTGGAGACGGGCGGCCGACGCCTCGAGGTGCTGGCCTTCGAGGTGGTGTCCAAGCAGAGCCTCTCCGTGCCCACGCGCAAAGCAAGACAGCTCGCGCGGCGTGGTGTGCGCCGGATCTTCGCGCTCGTCCTCGCGCGAGAGCGCGTGCTCGAGTGGGATCATCGCTTGGGCCGCTGGGCGCCTCTGCACCCCGACCTGACGATCGAAGACGCGTGCCTGGTCCGGCCACTCCCCGTGCGGACGTTGGTCGAGACCGCAGGCGCAGACGCTGCGGTGCTCGTTGCTCTCGAAGCGCGTCGGCCCGAGCTCGTGGCGGTGTTCGAGGCCCGAGGGGAGGCCCGAGGAGAAGCGCGAGGGGAAGCGCGAGGGGAAGCGCGAGGAGAAGCCCGAGGACGAATCGAAGGTGAGCGCCGCGCCATTCGGCTGGCATGTGGGCTCCTCGGCGTGGAGCTCGACGGCGCACGCGCGGAACAGCTGGAGCGAGCCGATCTCGACGAGCTCGTTCGCATCAGCACGGCGCTCGAGCACGAGCGCGCGTGGCCCACGCGGTGAGCCGCAGTCGGAGCTGAGCCCATGCGGTTCCGAGCCCGTACGAGCGATCTCGATCCGCTCGATGCCGCGAGTGTGTCGCGCTGGACGAAGCGATCCGACGAGTCGCTGGGCTCGGGGCTGGATGCGGATCAGCGTCGCACGCTCGCGGGCCTCCTCGTCGAGGTGTGGCAGCTCGAGCACCCCGACGTCTCGTTCGAGGAGGACGTCTCGAACCTGGTGGCGATCGATCACCTCCCCGAATTCGTTCCTGCGCCCAGCTACGAGTGGGGCAAGGCGCGCCACCCCGAGAGCGGCGTCCTCTTCTGGTGGACGCGCGCAGATCCGTACGCCGAGCTCGAGACACAGCGACCGTTCGATCCGTACGAGCCCATCAGCCAGATCGACGTCGAGGTGGGCGAGCACGCGATCGTGCTCGAGCTTCGGGATGGCGGCATGGACGACGCGCGCATCGAGATCACGCGCCACGCGATCGTGCTGATGGGCAACGACGACGATCCGCCGTTCCTCGTGCGCGCGATCCTCGCGTTCACCGGCTGGGCCGCGGTTCGACCGTCGTGGGGGCACGAGACGGACGAGGGCGTTCATCTCGTCGGGGAGATCCTCCCGTGCGCGCGCTGCGGCGAGCCGCGCGAGACCGGCTTCAGCTACGTCGCGCGATGTGAGGTCTGTGGCGAGCGCCGCGTGGGCCTCGCCGTCGACGCGTGAACGATCGGCCCCGAGATCAGGGCGTCTCGCCGGTGCCCGCCTCGGGAACGTCTTCCGCGTACGTCGCCGCGACGAGGTAGAGGAACAGCGCGAGCCTGCGCGCGCGGCTCGTGATGCCGGTCACGGGGAAGCTGCCGCTCGAGGTGGCGATCTGGCCGCTCGCGTCGAGCGTCGCGATCACCGTGCCGTCGGGGTGGACGAGCCGATCGCCCGAGGTCGTGAACGTCGTGCGGCTCGGCCCGCTCTGTGCTGGATCGTCGACGTTCACGCCGATCGTTCCGTCCTCGCTCATGTTCGCCCACACGCTGCCGCCCTCGACGGTGAACGTGCCGCTCTCGGCGAACGTGCCGACCACCACGTCGCCGAAGCGCATCTGGCCGCTCGCGTCCACCGACGCGATGCCGCGATCGAACGAGAGCGAGAGCGCGCGGAGCGGCAGCACCGGACCGCTCGCCCCGGCGGTCGGCATCTCGGGCTGCACGTACGTGGTTCCGCCACACGCCGTGATCACCAGCGCGATCACGGCGAGCAGCGTGCTGGCCTTCGGTGCGCGCATCACTTGGTGAGCTTGCGGTACTTGATGCGGTGCGGACGATCGGCCGCGGGACCGAGGCGCTTCTTTCGATCGGCCTCGTAGTCCTGATAGCTGCCCGTGAACCAAACGACCTCGGAGTCGCTCTCGAACGCGAGGATGTGTGTGGCCACGCGATCGAGGAACCATCGATCGTGGCTCGTGATGAGCGCGACGCCGGGCCACTCGAGCAGGGCCTCTTCGAGCGAGCGCAGCGTCTCGACGTCGAGGTCGTTCGTGGGCTCGTCGAGGAGCAGCACGTTGCCGCCCTGCGTGAGCACCTTCGCGAGGTGCACGCGGTTGCGCTCACCGCCCGAGAGCACCTTCACCTGCTTCTGCTGATCGGTGCCGCGGAAGTTGAAGAGGCCGACGTACGCGCGCGCCGGGATCTCCGTGCGCCCGACGACGATCTTGTCCTGCCCCTTCGAGATCTCCTTGAACACGGTGTTCTCGGGCTCGAGCGCGTCGCGCGACTGGTCGACGTACATGAGCTTCACGGTCTGTCCCACCGTGACCTCGCCCGCGTCGGGCTTCATCACGCCCGTGATCATGCGGAAGAGCGTCGTCTTGCCCGCGCCGTTCGGTCCGATGATCCCGACGATGGCGCCCTTCGGGATGAGGAAGTTCAGGTTCTCGTAGAGGAGCTTGTCGCCGAATCCCTTGGTGACGCCCTTCATCTCGATGACCTGGTCGCCGAGGCGCTCGCCGGGCGGGATCGAGATCTCGTTGTCGACCCGCTTGGCCTTCTGCGCCTCGTTGACGAGGTTCTCGTAGGCCTGGAGGCGTGCCTTGCTCTTGGCCTGTCGGGCCTTGGGCGACTGGCGCACCCACTCGAGCTCCTGCGCGATCTTCTTCTGACGCGCGCCCTCGCTCTTCTCCTCTTGCTGGAGGCGCTTCTCCTTCTGCTCCAGCCAGCTCGTGTAGTTGCCCTGGAACGGATACGCGTTGCCGCGGTCGAGCTCGAGGATCCACTCCGCGACGTTGTCGAGGAAGTAGCGGTCGTGGGTGATGGACACGATCGTGCCCGGGTAGTCCTTGAGGTGTTGCTCGAGCCACGCGACCGACTCGGCGTCGAGGTGGTTGGTGGGCTCGTCGAGGAGCAGGAGGTCGGGGCGCATGAGCAGCGTGCGACAGAGCGCGACGCGTCGCTTCTCGCCACCGGACAGGTGGTTCACGCTCTGATCCGCGGGCGGCAGGCGCAGCGCGTCCATCGCGATCTCGAGCGTGGTGTCGAGGTTCCAGCCATCGCCCGCGTCGATGAAGTCCTGGAGCTTGCTCTGCTCGTCGAGCAGCTTGTCCATGTCGGCGTCGGGCTCGCCCATCGCCATGCCGATCGCCTCGAAGCGCGCGAGCGCGTCGCGCATCGGCGTGACGGCCTCGTTCACGACGTCGATGACCGTGCGGTCCTTGCCGATGTCGGGCTCCTGCGGGACGAAGCCCACGGTCGCCGTCGGCCGGATCCACGCCTCGCCGGTGAAGTTCTTGTCCTGCCCCGCCATGATGCGGAGCAAGGAGCTCTTGCCCATGCCGTTGGGGCCGATGACCCCGATCTTCGCCCCGGGGATGAAGGACAAGTAGAGGTTCTGGACGATCTTCTTGTCGGGCGGGTGGACCTTGGTCACGCCCTTCATCGTGAAGATGTAGTCGGTCATCGCGGCTCCTTCGGAGGGTGCGCAGGGCGGCTCGGCCGCGCGCGGGACGCCTCTATCGCACGACGCCCGCGCCGCGGAAAGCCTCGTCCGCGAGGGGAGAAAAGTCCGAGCCGGAAGCTGCGATCGCTGGGCGCGCCCTGCTACCGTGCCGAGCCCATGACAGCGATGTCGCGATCGCGCGCGCGGAGGCTCGATTCGGATCGGGTTTCGTCGGCGATCCTGCGCCCGCCGCCTCGTGGCACCGTGATTGCTGTCGGCGGTGGTGCCGTGTCTGCCTCCCTGTGGGCGCTCCGTGTGTCCGCCCTCGTCCCGTCCGCCCTGGCCGCGTTCGCCGCCTCGGGCTGCATCACGCAGGACCTGCAGTTCGTGCCGCCCACCAACTTCCCACCGTCGATCGAGGTCCCTCTGGGCGGCGCCTATCCGCTCGACGAGGTGATCCAGCTGCGCGCCGACGAGATCGGCGGGGGCGGGGATGCGGGGCCCATCAGCACGCTGCGCTTCGACGTCCTCGTGCGCGACCCCGATGTGGATCAGGAGCTCCAGTACCTCGTCTTCGTCGACTACCAGCGGGGTGTGACGCTCTTCCCGAGCGGCCAAGGCTTCGTGCAGCCTGCCTCCGGCAGCGCGAGCGATCGACGCGTCCGCTCGCTCCCGGTGCAGGTTCCGGTGCTCGGCCAGGCGCTGAGCCGCGCCGGGTGTCACCGCATCGAGATGCTCGTGTCGCAGCGCTTCAGCATCGAGGACGGCGTCCCCACGCGCGACCCGATCGCCGCGGGCGATCTCGGCACGGCCACGTGGTGGGTCGCGACGCAGGCGACCGAGGGCGACGCTGTCGACATGACGGGGTGCCCGTGAGCACGCGTGGCTCGAGCCCGAGCCGAGGCGGCGTCGCATCGCTCCTCGCGATCGGCGCGCTCCTCTCGGGCGGTTGCTCGCTCCTCTTCGAGCCTCCGGTCACGCAGATCTCGAACCGCTGCGACGTGGACGACGACTGCACCACGAGCAGCGTCTGCGACGCGACGGCCCACCTCTGCGTGAGCGCCACAGCGCCCGACTACCGAGTGCGGGTGCAGATCACGCCCATGACCGATCCGATCGACGGCGTGCCGGTGCCGATGATCTTCGATCTGGGTCAGCTCGCGGATCCCCCGACGCCGATGGAGCTCGTTGCCCCGGTGCAGGTGCCGGTGCGCGGCACGGCGCGCTTCGATGGAACCCCGATCGCGGCGCAGATCACGTTCGCGCGACGAGTGGTCGAGGGGGAAGGCCCGCTGCGCGGTGCGCTCACGGGCAGCGTCGTGGTGCGCGCATCGGCGGCGACAGGTGGGATGCTCGACTTCGAGACGCAGCTCCCCGGCGGCTCGACGTACGACGTCTACGTCGAGCCGCAGAGCGAGTTCCGCGCGCTCCTGCCCCCGCTCTCCGCGACCCTCGAGGTGCCCGAGGGTGCCGGCGTCAGCTTCGCGATCGAGTATCGGGAGGAGGAGCTGATCGAGGTCCATGGCGTCGTGCTCGATGCCTCGGCGGTCCCGCAAGAAGGCCTCCTCGTCCGCTTGGTCGATGCGTACGGGCGCACGCTCAGCTCCAGCGCGAGCACCGACGCCGTCGGTCACTTCACGCTCGTCGCGCCGCGCGGTCTCACCAACTACTCGTTCCGCGTGCGAGGCGACACCACGCGTCAGGACTCGAGCGCGCTCCTGCCTTCGATCACGCTCGATGCCACCGCGCTCCTTCCCGGGCCCGATGGGACCTTCACGCTGCTCGTGCCCCGCTCCGATCGCGCGCTGCGCTTCGAGGGACGCGTCGAGCTTCCCGCGACGCTCGGCATGAACGCGCCCGCGCCGCGCGCACAGCTGCACCTCTACTCGGCGTACGTGATGGATCCCGACACGGGGCTCGTCGGAAGCCTCGAGCTCGACCTGACCGCGGACCTCGAGGGTCGCTTCGTCGGGTACGTGTTGCCTGGCGACTACCAAGTCGCGGTGGTCCCGGCGGACGAGAGCGTGGGGTTGCTGGTGCAAGACCTCGAGGTGCTCGAGAATCCGTCGAGCACGTTGTCGGGCCAGCTCTACACGCTCCCCGCGCGTTCCATCCTCGGCGGTACCGTGCGCCTCGTGGATGGCGAGCCGATCAATGGAGGCCGCATCCGGGCGACGGGGCTGGGCACCGCGCTCGCGGGCGACCCGATGCCCGCCGCTCGCCTCAACCGTTCGGCGATGGGCGCGACCGGTGCGATGGGCGAGTTCCGCCTCCCGCTCGATGTCGGTGTCTACGACCTGGTCGTCGAGATGCCCGCGGACTCTGGCTACGCGTGGCACGTGGTGCACGACTTCGGCGTCGGTGGATCCTCGGCCGCGCTTCGTCGCGAGATGCTCGTCTCGGCGCCGTACCGTGTGACGGGCACCGCTCGCTTCGCGGAGGGCACCGAGCTCGCAGGTGCCCGCGTGCGCGTCTTCGCGGTCGAAGAGACCAGCGGTCGCTCCATCGAGATCGCCAGCACGACGTGCGACACGCGCGGCGGCTTCGTCGCGCTACTCCCGAGCACGCTCGACGACGGCGCGGACTGAGAGCGAGAGAGCCCTCGCGCGAGCTCGTCAGCGTCGCAACACTGCGCCGCGCGCGGAGCCGACGATGGGCGGCGTGCGTGGGGTGGTCGGTGCGGGTGGGGGCGCGACGGGCGCAGGCGCCGGTCGCTCCACGGGGCGCGCAGTCGCGCCATACCCACCGACCCCATAGGGGCCGCCGACGCCGAAGCTCGCTCCGTAGCCGACGGACCCGTACCCACCGTACGGCCAGACGCCTCCGACGATCATGGGTCGGGTGGTCTGTGCCTGCGTGCTCT
>JAFLCL010000077.1 GCA_017303575.1 Deltaproteobacteria bacterium | reverse complement strand
GCAGGCGCGCTCGATGCCGCGGGCGTCGGCGCCGACGACGTCGTTGCCTCCAGCGCGACCGCATCGGCGTTCGGAGCCGTGATCGGGTCGGCGTCGCCGGCGTGCGGCGAGGCGGTCGCCCAGCCGACTTCCTGCGACGTGTCAGCCAGGTCACCGCCTGTCGGGAGGGCCTCTTGCGCCAGGAGAGATCCTGGAATCGAGACCACGATCATCGCTGCCAACCAGCACGGAAGACGGGACATGAGCCGCCCTCTAGCAGCCCGTGTGCCCTCCTGGCGCGCCATCGGATCGCGCGGCACGACACCGAAACCGTGACATTTGCTGGTTCAAAACCGTTCATGTCACGGCCAACCCGTGTCATTCCACGACCACGATCCGGCGCTCGGTCCAGCCGACGCCGCCCCGCGCGTCGCGCACGACCATCCAGAGAACGGCCGTCGTGGCCGCATCGGGCGCGCGCCAGCGGCTGACGGCATACGTCGAGTCATCCGCGCCGCTGCGGCCCGAGCGCTCGATCTCGAACGAGCCCGCGGTGGTGTGCCACGCGACCCGCATCGACTCGCGCTCGACCACGATCGCCCGCGCCTCCGGATCGAAGCGCACGTAGCGCTCGGCGCCTTCGCAGCCGCGCGCGGTGCGGCAGTCGTCGGCGCACGTGGTCAGCGTCTCGTCCGGCCCGCAGATCGTATCGCCGCACACGTCCTCGAGCGGGCACACAGGCCAGCCTGCCTCGAGCGTGATCGTCTCTCCGACCCGCACCTCGAGCGGCACGTCCGGATCGACGAGCGCGTCGCTCCCGTCCGCGCGCTGCGCGAACACCAGATCGAGACGCGGCGCGAGGTTCGGGCGGCGACGCTGGCGCAGCTCAGAGGCCTGAGCCTGCGTCGCGCCCGCGACGCCGCACGCAAGGCGCACCTCCGCGAGCACGATCGCGTCGTCGTCGGGCTCGATCACGCGGAACGGTTGGTAGTAGCCGCCTGTCACGTCGGGATCGACGATGCGCCCCGCGGGCTCGCCCGGCTGCGCAGGCGGCGGATCAGGGCCGAACAGGCGACACGCCTCGCGCGAGATCGTTCCGTCCACGCGAGCGCCGAGGCCTTGGCTCACGAGCAACGGATCCTCGAAGCCGAGGCACACGGGGTTGATGGGACCGAGCTCCGCGAGCGGAAGACGCGCATCGCAGCGCGCCCAGTCGATCACCGCGGCGCCAATCGTTCCGTCGGGGCCTACGTACAGCGCCTCGAGCGACACCGCCTCGCCAGGCGCGGCCTCGGCGGGCGTCGCGCGCACCGCGATCACGCGAGGGCTCCTGACGAGGGATTCGTCGACGTCGACGTGGGGCAGACAGCCCCCGAGCACGACGAGCAGCGCGAGCGCGAGCATCGAGCGCGTCGTCATCAGATCTCTCCTCGGATCCCGAGGACCGGGAGGATGGGAAGGCCGAGCACGTAGCCTCTCGCGGAGTAGTCGGGCGCGTAGACGATCTCTTCGGGGTTCGCTTGGTTCCACACGTTGAGGACCTCGAGCGACACGTCCAGCCGCACATCGCCGACCTCGAAGCGACGACCGATGCGCGCGTCGAGCTGCACGAACTCCGGCACGCGCGAGCCGTTGTGAGCGCCGAAGCGCGGCGTGTAGCGATCGGACGCGGCGTCGTACACGGCGCCCCACACGCTGGTGCGTGGAAAGCCCGTCGCGTAACGGAACCGCAGCGAGACATCGAGCTCTGCGCCGGGGATCCGGTACGCGAGCACGGCCGTGAGCACGTGGGTCTGGTCGTAGTCCGAGAGACGCCATGCGCTCTCGTCGCGATCCTGACGCTCGCTGCGCGAGAGCGTGTACGCGATCCAGCCCTGCAACCCCTCGAAGAGCTCTTGCCTCACGAGCGCCTGCGCGCCGTACGAACGACCGTTGCCGCTCGCGACCAACGCCTGCGCGCGCAGCGGCGACGCGCTCGCGCTGCGCATCGCGAGGTCATCGCCTGCCGTGAAGAAGCCCGTGAGCTCCAGCGTGAGCGTCTCGGTGGGGCGCACGGTCGCACCGAGCACCGCGTGGAGCGCCTGCGAGAGCGGGAGATCGGGCGTGCCGAACGAGGCCGAGAGATCCTCGGCGCGCGGCGGCTGGTGGTAGAGGCCGACGGCGCCGCGGAGCGCGAGCTCGGGCATCGGCTCCCAGCGCAGCGAGAGGCGCGGCTCGACGCGAAAGTCCTGACGGAACGCGCCGAGCGCGGGCGCATCGCCTTCGAGCGGGATGCGACGGCTCACGCTGCGCGCGTAGGGATCGACGCGCACGCCGGGCACGACGTGGACCGCTCCGTCGGCGAGCGAGAGATCACCCTCCACGTACGGCGCGATCCCGATCTGGACGGCGCTCCAGCGATCGGCTGCGATCTGATCGGGCGGGCTCTGACCGAACACGCGGACGTCGCCTTCGCGCGCGGGAAAGCCGATCGATCCGCGGCGCACAAGCGTCGTCGCGCTGACCTCCGCGTCGAGGCCCGCATCGATCGAGAGCCAGTCGGTGACGTGCGTGCGGTAGCTCGCGCGCAGGCCCGCGAGGATCGTCTCGCCACCCACCGACGTCCGCACCTCGCCGTTCGACGTCGCGGTCTCGCGCTGATCGAAGCCCACGTAGGGCACGATCGAGATCACGCTGCCATCGCCGCTCTCGCGCGTGTAGCGCGCATACACACGCTGGAAGTCGAGGTAGCGACGCTCCTCCACCGCGAGCGCGGGATCGGCGTTCGGCACGCCGCGCTGGAACTGATCGGAGCCCAGCATGCCCACGAGCTCGAGGCTCTCGCCCGCGCCGAGCGCGATGCGGAAGCGCGCTTGTCCGTCGCGGTAGCGAGGGATCGGAAGGTACGCCACGGCATCCGCGCCGAGCGCCTGCGCCGCGTAGAGATCGATCAGGCTCACGCGCGCCGACACCGCAGCCCGCACGTCGTCGTTCACCGCGCCGCGAACGATGCCCGAGGCGTCGAGCAGATCGAGCGCGAGCGCACCATGGACCCCATCGCCCTCGGGCGTCTCGGTGCGCACCGACACCAGGCCTCCCAGACCACGTCCATACGACGCGCCGTAGCCGCCGGGCACGAGCTCGATCGATCGCACAGTGTCGGGCTGGATCACGGAGCGCAGACCACCCTCGTGCATGAGACGCGGGATGGGCACGCCATCGACGTAGATTCGCGTCTCGTCGGGCGCGGCGCCCCACACGATGAGGTTGCCCGTGCCTGCGCTCGCGCGCGCGACACCAGGCAGGCTCTCGACGACGCGCACGACGTCGCCCGAGGTGCCGGGCACGAGGCGCGCTTCCTCGGCGCGCACTTCCGTCGAGACCACCGCACGACGGAGCGGCGGCGCTTGCACGACGATCTCGAGGTCGTCGCCCTCCTCTTCTTCCTCGTCGGGATCGGCCACCGTCACGTCGTAGGTCACGTCGACCGACTCGCCGGCCGCGAGCGTCTCGGTGGTGAGCACGCGCGTGACGTTCTCGCCTTCGATCGCGACGGACAGCTCGCCTTCGCCCACGTCCTCGAACGCGAAGCGGCCCGCCTCGTCGGTGCGAGCTTCGCGCACGCTGCCATCGGCGAGCGTCACCGTGACGTGCATGCCCGCCAGCGGTGTGCGGCCGCGTCGCGCGCGTACCTGACCTCGCAGCGCCGCAGGCTGCACGACGACCTCGGTCTCGAGCGTGAACTGGTAGCGATAGAGGATGCGGATCGCGCTCGGCACGCCGTCGATCTCGGCGGGCGTGAACACGAACTGGCGCACCGCGCCGAGCGCCGCTGCGTCGAAGGCCTCGCCCGCGCTCTCGGCGACGACGGCCTCGGTCACTGTGCCGTCGACGCCGATCGTCACGTGCACGCCCACGCTCGCGGCGCGTCCGCTCTCTCGCTCCGACGCGGGATACTCGGCGGGCACGAACGTCACGAGCGTCGGTGCGCGCGTGAGCTGCGGGCCGCTCGGTGCGTGCGTCTCGGTCGGAGGCGTCTCCTGCGCATGGATCGGCGCCGCGACGAGGCTCGACGCGAACGCCACCGACGACGCGAGCGTCAGCGCTCGACTGGCTCTCTCTGGGTGCACGCGCATCGTCCTCAGAGCTGGAACCGGATCGACACGGTGAAGGTCGCGTCGACGGCCTCACCACAGCGCGTCGCAGGCTCGAAGCGGGCAGCGCGCGCAGCCACGAGCGCCGCCTCGTCCAGACCTGGATCGAGCGAGGCGAGCACGCGCGCCTCCGTCACAGCACCGCTTGCGTCGACGTGGATCTCGACCCGCACGCGGCCCTCGATCTCCGCGGTGCGTGCCGCTTCCGTGTACTCGGGCGACGGCATCGAGATCGCGCGTGGTCGCGTCTCTGCCTCGTCGCATCCACCCGCGGAAGCTTGGGGCGTCGGCGCTTCGGGCGCGGTGATCTCGCGCGCCTCGCGCGTGCGTCGGGTGCCCGTACCCGTGCCGCCCGGCGTGCCATCGGGAGAACCTTGCGGCACGGCGATCCCAGGGCCGGAGCCCGCCATCGCGATGCCGAAGTCAGGTGCTGCTGGCGCGGCGGGCGCAGGCGCGGCAGGAGGTGGCGGCGCTTCGGCCGCGGGCGCTTCGGGCGCGCTCGGAGCTTCACGCGGTGCACGCGGGGTGGTCGGCGCTTCGGGCGGCGGCGGTGTCTCCGCGGGCGGCGGCGGCTCGGCGACCTCGGGCTCGGGCTCCGGAGGAGGCGCCTCGCGGCGCGGCTGCGAGACCATCGCGACACGGATCGGCGGACGCGGCTCGACACGCTCGATCGAGCCGACGCCGATCGCGAGCAGCGCGTGCGCCGCGAAGCTCGCGCCATAGAGGATCGCCTGGAACCGCATCGTCATGGCGTCACTTCGACCGAGTCACTGCGCCTGTTCGACGTTGATCGCGAAGGACGCGATGCCCTCCGCGCGCGCGAGATCCATCACGTGCACCACGGTGCCGTGCTCGGCGTGAGCGTCCGCCGTCACGATCAGCGTGGCTTCGTGCTCACGCGCAGCGGCGCGCAGGCGCTCGATCAGCACAGCCTCCGTGACCGCCTCGTCGCCGAAGAAGATTCGGCCGTCGGCCGCGATCGTGACTGCCGCCATCGAGGCCGCGCTTCCGTCCGACGTCGAGGCGGTCGGCAGCTCCACACGCATCGTCTGCTGAACGATGTAGGTCGCCGAGACCATCATGATGACGAGGAGCACGAGCACCACGTCGACCATGGGCGTCACGTTGATGCCGACGATCGGCGCGCGCTTGCCGCGCCCACCCGAGGCGGTGGCTGCCATCACTCCGCTCCTTCGGCGACGAGCTCACGCTCCGACGAGGCCGCGCGCGCCTCGGTCTTCTTGCGCTCGGTGCTCGCCTCCGCTTTCTTCGACTCGCTCTTCACCACGTCGGGCGCCGCGGCGTCTCGTACGCGACGGCCACGCTCGCGTGTCTCGATCCACGCCGTGAGCAGCTTGCCGAGCGCTGTCACGTCGTTCTCGATGTCGCCGATCTTCTTCTGCGCGACGTTGAACGCGACGACCGCCGGAATGGCGACGAAGATGCCGACGCCCGTGGCCACGAGGGCTTCCGCGATGCCGCTCATGACCGACCCCATCGCGCTCTGATCGCCGCCACCGAGGTGCGCGAACGCCTCGATCACGCCGAGCACGGTGCCGAACAGACCCACGAACGGGGCGTTGTTGCCGAGCGTGCCGAGCAGGGTCATCGAACGCTCGAGCTGCGCGCGCTCGCGACCGACGCCGCTCTCGATCGCATCGGAGACCGCGCGCGCGCCGCCGTCCACGAAGTCCAGCGCCTCGCCGAGCACGCTCGCTTCGATCGACGGGTTCTTGGCGAGCACGCGGCGCACCGCGGCCTCGTCGTCCTCACGCATCGCCTTGCGCAGCTGATCGCGGAGGCCCTCACCGCCGACACGGTTCTTGCGGAAGAAGAGCCAGCGCTCGAACGTCGCGGCGAAGCTCACCACGCTCAGCGCGAGCAGCAGATAGAGCACCCAGGACGAGCCGAGGAGCGCGAAGCGAACGAGCGAGTCGACGAGCATGAGGGTGATCTCCGAAGGACTTGGGTGTGTTCACTCGAACGTGAGCGTCGTGACGTAGAGCGGCTGGATCGCGCCGCCGCGGCCCGCGAGCCGCTGGACGACGCCCGTGCGGCGCGTCTCTTCGACCAGACGGAACGTCCCGCCCTCGAGCGCCTCGCGGCGGTAGACGGTGAGGACGAAGGTGGCGCTGGGCTCGCCGCAGGAGTCGAAGAGGTCCGCGTAGAGTCCATAGGCTCCGTCGGCGGGGCTCTCGCGCCACTCGATGCGCTCCGCGTTGCGCCCATCGATCTCGCAGCCCGCGTTCGAGTCGCGGACGAGCACCCCGATCGTCGGATCCGCGAGCGCCTCGCGCGTGATGGGCATGCCCTCGATGCGCTCTGCGGTGCTCGGGTGACGCGCATCGACGCGCTTGCCCGTGGGCGTGACCACGACGAGATCGAGATCGACGTCCGAGTCCCACACGAGCGAGACCACCGTGTGCGGCGGCGCGATCGTCGCGTCGCACGCCGAGAGGCCCGAGCCCGTGGTGTCGTCGACCACGCAGACCTCGACCTCGAACGGCTCGCCGGCGCGCCCTTCTGCGTCGATCGCGACGATGCGGAATTCGTGCAGGCCCGTGGGCACGCCGCCGCCCACGTCGACCTCGAGGTGGAACGTGCGCTCGCCAGGGAACGCGGGATCGAAGCCCTCGACCGGCTGCACCCAGTAGCCGCTGCCGAGGTCCGCCAGGCGCACGGCGACGGCGAATGCATCGCCGCCCACACGACCGGTGATGACACGACCGGGCTGCGCGACGGTGAGCACCGTGCCCGGGATCTCCACGCCGGTGACCGAGGGGCCCTCGGCGCTCGCGACCGGCAGCACGCCCTCGTGGAACACGCCGCTCACCACGCGGATCGGCTCGAGGTAGCCCGAGGGCTCGCGTTGTCCGCACGACGCGAGCACGAGCAGCGCGAGGACGAGCGACGCGCGCACGCTCATCGGATCTCTCCCTGCACGCGCACCGTCAGCTGATCGTTGGCGAGGTCGGTCGGGACACCACGCACGTCGCGCGCGAGCGAGTCGCGCACGACGTCGTACTGCACGACGAGGCGCGCGTTGACGCCGGGGATCGCGCCCTCCGGCAGGCGCACGCCGAGGAGCGGCGAGAGCGTGTGGATCGTGGCGTCGCGCGGCACCGCGATGCCGCGGCGGGGCTCGAAGAGATCGAGGTTCGGCTGATAGAGCTCGTAGCGGAAGCCCACGAGGCCGATGCCGAGGATCTCCTGCGTCGCCGCGCCGTAGAGCGCGAGCTGCCGCACGTCCTGTCCGAGCACGATCGGATCGGCGACGAAGAGCGAGCGATCGAGGTTCTGCGCGATCACCACCTCGCCGAAGACGTCGGTGCGCCCGATCGACGTGCGCGCCGAGAGCTCCACGTCGGCGCCCACCGCCCAGTGCTCGAACACGTACGACGGCGTGGCCGCGCGCCCCGGAACACCGATGATCTCGCCGGTGTCGAGCGTCCCGCTCTCGTTGAGATCACGCCACTCGAGGCGCGGCTTCTGCGCGTCGCTGCCCGCGTGGAACCCCTGGCCCCAGAGGAACGAGACGCCGCCCGCGAGCGTCACGTCGTCCGACAGCGCGCTCTCGACACCGAGCCGACCCACCACGTCGGGCGCGCCGACCGGATCGAGCGCGGCATCGCCGGCACGATCATCCACGGGCACGCCGTTGAGGACCGCGACGTCGTAGCGGAAGGGTCCGAGCGCGCCGTCGACGCGGACACCCACATCGACGGGCCCGCGGAAGAATCCGAGCGAGGCCTGCGTGCGCTCGACGAAGAGCAGGTCGCGCTGCGAGAAGCGGAGCTCGTGGCCGAACGGGATCTCGGTGAGGCCCGCACGAACGCGCGCGATCGCGAGCACGTCGTCGGGATGCTCGCGGTACGCGAGACCCACCGTCGCGCGGCGCGGCCCCACGAAGATGCCGCGCGTGGTCGACACGTCGATCTCGAGATCGATCTCGAACGCATCCCATCGACCTTCGAGGCGCACACGACCGCGACGCAGCGAGAAGCGATCGCGGTTCAGGAGGATGCCGCCCTGGAGCACCGTGTCTTCCGACGTCTCGTTGTGCTCGTACTGCACCTGCACCCACGCCGACGCGCGCAGACCGCGCAGCACCGACGTGACCAAGGCCTCGAGCTCCGACGGCGACGCGGTGGAAGAGGCCGAGGACGCGGCCTGACCTGCGGTCGCGGCCGATTCGGACGGAGCCGCTGCGTCGGAAGCAGGAGACGGCTCGGGGGCCGTCGCGGACGCGTCCGCATCGGACGGCGTGACCGACTCGGAGACGGTCACCTCCGCTGTGGTCACCGACTCGGAGTCCGCGCTCGAGCTCGACGCAGCGGCGTCGGTCGTTGGGGCGGAGACAGCGTCGTCGGCAGGCGTCGAGGCCGTGACCGTGATCTCGACGTCGTCCTCATCCCCCTCCTGCGCTGCGCTGGTCGCGGGGACAGCGAGCACGAGGGTCGAGAGCGGAGCGAGCCAGGCGAGAACGAGGCGCGCGGGAGACGAGGTCGAAGCCACCGAAGACATCCGAGGGCGGCAGAGAGCGAGAGGCGTGCCGCGGCGCGTCAGCGTGGATTCGCGGGCCCTCCAAGCAGAAGCGCGGACCCGTCGCGGCGGCCCGTGATTTCCCACGGGACGACCGCGACATGTCCGCGCCCTGACGAGCCTTCACGGGCCCGGCCTCGCGATCACGGCAGCGGGGGCAGCGTGCCGTCCTCGCGCAAGAGGGGCAGGCGCGCGCGCGTGTTCTCGAACGGCTCGCAGCTCGCGCTCGTGCAGCGATCGAGGAATTGCTCGCTGGTGGTGGGCGTGCAGCGGTAGCAGCCCGTCGGGTCATCACAAACGAACGCGTCGGGATCGCTCGACGGCGCGTCCTCGGTGTAGGCGTCGAGGCCAGGCGCATCGAAGGTGAACGCGTCAGGAGAGAACGCGTCCGTGCCTGCGTCGCCAGGCCCCGAGTCCGCGACGATCGCCGCGTCCACGGCCGCATCACGATCGGGTCGCGCCGCGTCCGGCGGCACTTCTTCGGGGCCGGGGCAGCCGGCGGCGAGCGCCGTGATCGAGAGGAAGAGCGTGAGCGCGAGCCCTCGCGTGAACGTAGAGCGGTCCATCAGTAGGCCTCGCAGTAGCCGCGACGGCAGGTGCCGCTCGCACAGGGGCTCGTGTCCGAGCAGGTCGCGCACGCGCTCGAGCCCGTGGCGCGGTTCTCGTAGTAGCAAGTGCACGGATCGGTGGGCGCGTACGAGTAGAGCGGCCCGAGGTCCGAGTCGCGCCACACCTGCATCGCACACTCGGGGATGGTCCCGTTGTCGATCGTGATGTCGAGGATCGGCACCGCCGCCGTCGCGGGCGTCTCGCCGGTGAAGTAGCCGATCACGCGGCGCGTGTCGGGATCGCTGATCGCACCCGAGCCATCGACGGGCACGTAGAAGTGGTACGCGGACCACAAGAAGTAGTGGCCATCGCGGATGTTCACCTTGTCGAACGTCGTCGCGCTCGAGTCCGGCCAGTAACCGCAGCTCTGATCGGTGTGTTGGTAGGCGAGCGTGCGCACAGCGGCGCGGCTCGCGTCCGCGACCTCGCTGCTCACGAAGCCGATCGCGGCCTCGGGGTTGGTCGCTGTGTCGAGCGCCGTGATCATCGCGCCGTTGCTGCGCACGTCGAGGCAAGGCTGACCGCTGCCCGCGAGCCCGCAGACGAAGCGATCCGCGGGCACACCGATCGCCAAGCCCAGCGCAATCAGCGCCGCGCTCGTCGCGTTGCGGCCGAAGATCTGTCCGGGCTCGGTCCAGGGGCTCACGCCTCCCGAAGGCCCGAAGCCATAGATGAAGTAGAGGGCCTCGGCGCTGATCGAGGTCTGGCTCGACTCGGTGGGAACGAGCACGCTCCAGCCCGTGACGGGGCCGGCGAAATCACCGATGCCCGCGGGCAACGCGGTGACGCCGGAGCACAGCGTCGCGGCCGTTCCCATCATGCCGAAGTCGGGCGTCAGACCGGCCGTGGGGAGGCGACACGTCTGCTCGGTGCCATCGGGGAGCCAGTAGTTCGCCGTGCCCGTGATGGGCGTCCCATCGACGTACGGCGTGATGCCGAAACAGGCACCGGGCGATGCGTAGATGAGCGTCGTGGGATCGGGCAGACCCGCGAGCGTCGCGCCGAGGCGAGCCAGCAGCGGCTTGCTCGCCGAGCCCCCGACACCGATGACCGTGCGCGGGAGCGTGTTGCAGTCGACCTGCGCGTGGCCCGTCGAAGGCGACGCGAGGCCGAGCGCGAGCACCGCGCCGAGCACGAGACCCAATGAAGAGAATGATGTGAGCCACCGACCACGCGGGACGCGCGGCCAGCTTCGAGGTCGCGTGTCGTCCACGCGAGGGGGGAATGTCTGCATGACGCGCCGCGACAGCACGGCCGGTGCCACGGGGCGACCACGTCGTGAACCCGCGTGGTTCAGGCGGGTTCCGACTTCGATCCGCGCGCCGACCCTAGCGAGCCATGACCACCCACGGGCGATGCCGCGAGATGTCCGCGGTGACGCCGTCGGACGCGATCGCGCCCGCGTCCGCGCGGACATCACACGACGGCACCGTCGTTGCTCTGTGGTGGTCCGCGACGTGCGCTCGAGCGGGCACGTCGTCGTTCTTCTGACGTGCGTTCTGGAGAGGCCGCGTCGTCACCACCGCGCTCGTTCGTCACGGAGATCCCATGAGCCTTCACCTCGGCACCGTCGCACCCGACTTCGAGCAGGACTCCACCCACGGCACGATTCGCTTCCACGAGTGGGCGGGATCCAGCTGGGTGATCCTCTTCTCGCACCCCGCGGACTACACGCCCGTGTGCACCACGGAGCTCGGCGCCGTCGCGAAGCTCGGCAGCAAGCTCGCGAGCCGCAGGACCAAGCCCATCGCGCTCTCGGTCGACCCGGTGGAGTCGCACCACGGCTGGGTGCGCGACATCGAACAGACGCAGGACGTGAAGGTCGACTATCCGATCCTCGCGGATGCCGATCAGAAGGTCGCCAAGCTCTACGACCTCGTGCATCCCGAGACGGACGCGAAGATCACGGTGCGCTCGGTCTACTTCATCGACCCGAACAAGAAGATCCGCGCCAGCATCACCTACCCACCGAGCGCGGGTCGCAGCTTCGACGAGGTCTTGCGCGTGCTCGATTCGTTGCAGCTCACCGACAGCCACTCCGTCGCGACGCCCGCCAACTGGAAGGACGGCGACGACGTGGTGATCGTGCCCTCGCTCAAGGATCCCGAGGTGCTGAAGGCCAAGTTCCCCAAGGGGTGGACGGAAGTGCGGCCCTACCTCCGCATCACGCCGCAACCGAACCGCTGATCGCCTCGACCCGTTGACGTCAGTCGGGTCGGACCCGAGGAGCACGTGATGTCGCACGCATCGTCTGAAGTCGCCCCATCGGCGCGGGCCTCGCAGGCTCGCGCCGAGCGGCGCGCCGACCACCTGCGCCTCGTCGTACGAGAAGGCGCGCCCGCCCTGCTCTTCCACTGGTTCTGGCTGAAGCACAACGCGCTCGAGGCTGTGCACGCGACGACGCGCGAGCGGGTGCTCGACCCGCGCGACGTGCCCCTCGACGTGCGCCCTCGCGCCGTGAGCGTCGACGATCACACGCTCGTGATCGAGTGGCCGGACGGTGTGAGCCGCTTCCCGATCGCCTGGCTCGAGGAGCACGCGTATGGGCGCGAGGAGACACCGCTCGTTCCGCCACCGCACGACGTGGACGTGATCACGCTGCGCGCGCTCTCTCTCGACGGTGACCTCGCGCAGATCGCTCGCGCGGCGCTCACGCAGGCGCGCCGTGATCGCGCCGTGGTGGTGCGCGGCGCGGGCCTCGACACCGAGGCGATCATCGACGCGCTCGCCGCGCTCGGCCTCTCGGTCCGCACGACCCACTTCGGACGCATCGAGGATCTCCGCACCGACAACACGACCAACGCGAACACCGATCAGCTCGGCTACACCGACGCGACGATCGACCTCCACACCGACCAGCCGTTCCTCGAGCACCCGCCGCGCTACCAGCTGCTCCACGGGATCCGCGCCGCGGACGAAGGCGGCGAGAGCGTGGTCGTCGATGCGCACGCATCGGCGCGCTACCTGCGCGCCGTGGACGCCGACTCGTTCGAGGTGCTCACGCGCACCGATGTCACGTTCCACCGCAAGCAGAAGGGCTTCGAGAAGATCCTGCGCTCGCCGCTCCTGCGGCTCGACGAGGCGGGCGAGCTCGCGCAGGTGAGGCACAGCTACTTCACGTTCGCCCCGTTCCGCGAGCCGTTCGATCGCACCGAGCGCTTCTACCGGGCCTACCAGCGCTTCGCGCGCATCGTGCACGAGCCGACGCACCAGTGGCGCTTCGTGCTCGAGCCCGGCGACTTCGTGCTCTACGACAACCACCTCGCGCTCCACGCGCGCACGGGGTTTCGCGGTCCGCGCTGGGTGCGCGGCGTGTACTTCGACGAGGTGCCGACGTGAGCGCGCGCTCGAGTCGACTCCAGGCCGCCGATCACGCGTCGCGCCCCCGCATGCTCGGGGGCGCGTTCTCGGGATCGCGCGCCCACCAGTCCGACACGCACACGCTCCACCTCGACGACGGGCAGGCCGCGCGCATCGCGCCGCCCGATCCGCGCGCGACGGTGCTGGAGGACGAGATCTGGATCACGCGCACGCTGGGGCTCGCGCGCGCGCGACAGCTCGCGGCCGCCGCGCTCTGCGTGTCGGAGGGTCGTCTCCTCGTGGAGGCGGTCGGTCCCGCGCACGGCCTGGCAGCGCCCGATCTCGTCGTGCTGCGACGTCTCGTCGGATCGCGACCTCGCCGGCTCACGCTCTACGCGAGCCTGGCCTCGATCGATCCCCACCGCGCGCTCGCGTACCGCGAGATCCCGCTCGCGCGCATCGTCCTCCGCGTCACCCGCCTCCCGTCCGAGGACACGCTCGCGATCCTCGCGCAGCGTGGCGTCGACGTGCGCGTCACCACCACCTGAGCGTCATGAGCGACACCACATTCACTCCCATCGCGTCGTTGGTCGGCGGCCTCCTGATCGGGGGCGCCACCACCCTCTTGGTGCTCGCGAGCAGTCGCGTCGCGGGCGTGAGCGGGATCGCCGCCGGCCTCGCGTCGTCGTCCGATCGCGCGTGGAGGGGCGCGTTTCTCCTCGGCCTCGTGATCGCGCCCGCGCTGCTCGCAGCCACCGGTCTGTTCACGTCGACCACGTGGACGATCGAGCCGACGACACTGGTCGTCGGTGGTCTCTTGGTCGGCGTGGGCACACGGCTCGCGAACGGATGCACGAGCGGTCACGGCGTGTCCGGCCTCGCGCGCCTCTCGCCCCGCTCGGCCGTGGCCACGGCGACGTTCATGCTGCTGGGCATCGGCACCGTGACGCTGCTGCGTCACACGGGTCTCGCGGGAGGTCTCGGATGGGCCGCACAGTGACAGCCTCCGACACGCGAGCGCAGACGCCCGGAGACGCACCGACTGGCGAAGCACCGACTGGCGAAGCACCGACCTCCGATCGGCGTGCGCGCGTCGAGATCGCCGCCGCGCTGGCTGCGGGCATCGTGTTCGGTGCAGGCCTCGTGATCTCGGGCATGTCCGATCCCCCGAAGGTCCTCGCGTTCCTCGATGTCGCAGGCGACTGGGATCCTTCGCTCGCGTTCGTGATGGTGGGCGCGATCTCCATCGCGTTCGTCGGCTTCCGCCTCGCGCGCAAGCGATCGACGAGCCTCTCGGGCGCGCCGATGTCGCTCCCTTCGCGACGCGACATCACGCCCTCGCTCGTGATCGGCAGCGCGATCTTCGGCATCGGCTGGGGCCTCGTCGGCCTGTGCCCCGGCCCTGCGTTCGCCGCGCTCGGGCAAGGTCACGCCGACGCGATCCTCTTCATCGTCGCCATGCTCGGGGGCGCAGGCCTCGTCGATCTCGTGCGTTGGCGACGCGACGGCGATCCCGACGGCGCGACCGGCACCTGATCACAGGGCCGCTGGATCAGAGGGCCGCTGGATCAGAGGGCCGCGTCGCGACGGATGCGCTCGATCACGAGCTGCGCCGTACGGTCGGCCTGAACGCGCAGCTCGGGCACCGCCGTGGACTCCCACAGCTCGGGCTTTCGCAGCGTGCCGAGGACCAAGAGGTCGTAGCTCTCGCGTCCGTTCGCCACCGCGCGTCCATCGCGGCCCGTGATCACGCCGAGGCCGAGCGCGTCGAGCTCGAGGTGGCCTCCGTCGACGAGCGATCGCACGACGGGCACGAGGTTCGGGCCCGTGCCCGGTCCCGTACAGTTCACGACCCAGTGGACACGCATCGAGCGCGAGGTGCGCTCGCCTCGCTCGCAGAGCTCCACGGTGACGCCCTCGTGATCCGCTTCGGCACGACGGACGCGCCCCGCGACCGAACGGAACGTGTCGGCGGCGATCGCCTCGTCCACCACGCGACCGATCTCGGGCGCGAGTCGATGACGACGCACCTCCCAGAACGGCCGCGCGTGTCGCACGAAGCGCGACGCCTCCGCGGGCGAGAGCGACTTCCAGATCCGCGCGGTGTGTGGGCGCAGGCCATCGATCACAGGACGCCAGTCGTCGGCCTCACGCGCGGCCTTGCGGAGCGCGCCGATCAACGAGCGCGTGCTCGGCCCGCCACGCGTCGCGAGCAACGGATCGAGCCACGGCGTGGGATCGAGGGGCGTGAGCCGCGCGTGTGCGTGACGCTCGGGCGCGAGGCCGCGGCGCGAGACGGCGATCACCGGCGCCTTGCGCGCTTGCTTCGAGATCGAGAGCAACACGTCCACGGCGGTGAGGCCCGAGCCGAGCACGAGCACGCTCTCGTCGGGCCGGATGGCGGTCAGCGCCAGCGAGGACCAGGGATCTTCGACGTAGCGCGCGCGCGAGCCGCTCCACACGCGCGCCAGCGGATCGTCGGGCTGTCGGTGGCCCGTCGCGAGCACGACGACGTCCGCGTCGAGCGTGCCGCCCGACACCTCCAGTCGGTACCGCCCGGTCTTGGTGCGCGTGACCGCGGCGACCTCGTCGCGACGCACCTCGGCGCTCACCACATCCGTCGCGCGCGCAGCGCACTCGAGGAAGCGCGAGCGCAGGTACTCGCCGTAGAGCTTGCGCGGCAGGAACGACGAGGGCTCGACACGCGGGTCGCGCGCGCGCGCCCAGTCGTAGAAGTCCGAGGGCCGATCGGGCCACGCGCTCATGTTGCTCGCGGGCACGTTGAGCAGATGACGCGAGTCCGCCGTGCGGTACGCGGGGCCTTCGGCGAACGAGGCCTGCCGATCGATCACGAGCAGATGCATCGGTAGGCGTTCCACCGTCGCGCGGCCGAGCAGCTGCGTCGCGACCATCGTCCCGGAGAAGCCTCCTCCGATGATCGCCACGGTCGGCGCGCTGGGGAGGCGCGCGCGCGTGAACACCGAGGCGAGCGCAGAGCCATCGGGACGCGGCGCATAGCGCCTGAGCTCGGGGAGCGGCGGCGCGTACACGTGCAGCGTGACGAGCGTCTCCTTCGCGTCGATGGGATTGCGCAGACCGTGGATGTGCTCGCTCGTGTCGACGAGCACCTCGGTCTCGCTCGCGAGGCCATGGGTGCTCGCGTCGACGAGGCCATCGGTCGCGGGCGCATAGCGCGTCTCTTCGAGCCGACCTCGCACCACGCGCAGCGCGCAGAGCGACTTCGCGTGATCGTGAGGCACCGAGCCCTGCCCCGGCTTCCACGTCATCACGAGCATCTCGAACGCGTCGGTGCGCGCGATGCGTCGTCGCGCGTAGCCGTGTGGGCTCTCCTCCACGAAGCGAGCGACGTCGTCGATCTCGAGCTCGCAGCTCGCGAGGATCGAGATCGCGTCACGACGCGTGACCGTGGGCCCGAGCGCGACGAATCGATCCACGACGTCGGCGAGACGCGGAGGGAGAGGCACCGGGATGGAGTCGCCGAGCATCGCGGGCGTGAGCATGCACCAAACGCTGCACGACTCGTTCCCCGATGGACCTCGAGATGGCGCCAGCGTTGTCGCTGTACGGCACGAACGCCGCGACATCACACGGGCCGTCCCGCGACGGGGCGTGGCTTCGTCCGTGTGATGTCCTGGGACCGTGCTTTCTCCGGGTGTTCCAGGAGCCTCGAGCCTGGCCGGGGCCGTGCTTGGGGACGCGCGCCCCTCACCACGGAGACGAGCCACGCATGACCGAGCCCAGTCAACCAGGCACCCCTCCCCCGCGCGCCCTCGGCGACGTCGCCGCAAGACAGCTCGCCAACGCGACCAAGACCGTCCCGCAGCTCGCCGCGATCACGCCGCGGTGGCTCCCACGCTTTCTCCCGTGGGTGCCCGTCGAGGCCGGCATCTACCGACTGAACCGTGTGCGTGAAGGCAGCGCGGTCGAGGTCACGTGCGGCGAGCGCGGCAGCGAGCGCACGCTGCCCGAGACCTACGTCGACTACGACCCCAACCCGCGTGAGTACTTCCTCAGCACGGTCACCACCGTGCTCGACATCCACACGCGCGTCTCGGACCTCTACAGCACGCCGCACGATCAGATCACGCAGCAGCTGCGCCTCACGATCGAGATCGTGAAGGAGCGTCAGGAGAGCGAGCTCCTCCACAACAAGGACTACGGTCTCCTCACGAACGCGGACCCCGCGCAGAAGCTCAAGACCCGCAACGGCGCGCCGACGCCCGACGATCTCGACGAGCTGATCACGCGCGTGTGGAAGGAGCCCGCCTTCTTCCTCGCGCACCCACGCACCATCGCGGCCTTCGGACGCGAGTGCACCCGCCGCGGTGTCCCGCCGCCGACGGTCACGCTGCACGGCTCGCCGTTCCTCACGTGGCGCGGCATCCCGCTCGTTCCGAGCGACAAGCTGACGATCGACGCGAGCGGAAAGTCGCAGATCCTCCTCCTCCGCGTGGGCGATCAGCGACAGGGCGTGGTCGGCTTGTTCCAGCCGGGCCTGCCGGGCGAGCAGTCGCCGGGCCTCTCGGTGCGCTTCATGGGCATCGGTCGCGAGGCGATCGCCTCGTACCTGATCTCGCTCTACTGCTCGCTCGTCGTGCCCGTGCCCGATGCGCTCGCGGTGCTCACCGACGTCGAGGTCGGCCGCTACCATGAGTACAAGTGACCACGAGCTCGCGAGCCTCGTGGCGCAAGGGCTCGCAGCGATCGGCCTGAGCGCGTCGCCGAGCGTCGGCGAGCTGCCGACGAGCGGGATCACTCCGACGGGAGCCACGCAGCGAGGGCTTCGTCACTCGGGACTTCCGGTGGGCGGTCTTCCCGTCGCGGGGCTTCCCCGGGGTGGCTTTCCTCAGGGTGCCATTCCCCAGAGTGGCATTCCCCAGAGTGGCATTCCCCAGAGTGGCATTCCGAGCGCTCCCTCCGCGGGTTGGTTTCCGACCAGCGGCGCGCCCGGTGTGTCTCGCGAGCCGCGCGTCGGTCTGATCGACGAGCTCGCGAGCGTGGCGACGGAGCTGCCGTACTTCCTGTCGCCGAAAGGGCCCTCGCCGGAGGGTCTCGCCGCACCGAGCGTGAGCCCGACGGTGTTCGGTCCCTCGCAGCAGCGCTTCGAGATCCCGCTCGCCGATCCGGGCGGGCTCTCGTCCTCCACCGCGGGAAGCTCGCTCGACGTCGCGTCGATCCGTCGCGACTTCCCGATCCTCCACACCAAGGTGAACGGCAAGCCGCTGGTGTGGCTCGACAACGCAGCCACGACGCAGAAGCCACGCGCCGTCATCGATCGGCTCACGTACTTCTACGAGAACGAGAACTCCAACATCCACCGCGCCGCGCACACGCTCGCCGGACGCGCCACGGACGCGTACGAGAGCGCGCGCGACTCGGTGCGTCGCTTCCTCCACGCTGGCTCCACGGACGACATCGTCTTCGTGCGTGGTGCGACGGAGGGCATCAACCTGCTCGCGAAGGCGTGGGGCGGAAAGCACGTCGGCCCGGGCGACGAGATCGTGCTCACGCACCTCGAGCACCACTCGAACATCGTCCCGTGGCAGATGCTCGCCGACTCCGTCGGTGCGCACCTCCGCGTCATCCCCGTGGACGACGACGGTCAGATCCGGCTCGACGAGGCCGAGCGTCTCATCGGGCCGCGCACGAAGATCGTCTCGGCCACGCACGTGTCGAACGCGCTCGGCACCGTGGTGCCGGTGCGCGAGCTCGCGCGCATCGCGCACCGCTACGGCGCGCGCATCCTCGTGGACGGCGCGCAGGCCGTCTCGCACATGCCCGTGGACGTGCAGGCGCTCGAGGCCGACTTCTACGTGTTCTCCGGCCACAAGGTGTTCGGGCCGACCGGCATCGGCGCGATCTACGGCCGTCCCGACGCGTGGGGAGAGACTCCTCCGTGGCAAGGCGGCGGCAACATGATCGTCGACGTGACGTTCGCCGCGACGAAGTACGCGGGCATCCCCGCGCGCTTCGAGGCAGGCACTGGCAACATCGCCGACGCCGTCGGCCTGGGCGCCGCGCTCGACTACCTCGAGGGCATCGGCATGGATCGCGTCGCCGCCCACGAAGAGGCGCTGCTCGACTACGGCACTGCGCGCCTCCAGCAGGTGCCCGGTCTCCACCTCGTCGGCACCGCCGAGGACAAGGCGGGTGTGCTCTCCTTCGTCCTCGACGGCCACCGCCCCGAGGAGGTCGGCAAGCACCTCGATCGACACGGCATCGCGGTCCGCTCGGGCCACCACTGCGCGCAGCCCGCGCTGCGTCGCTTCGGTCACGAAGCGACGGTGCGCCCCTCACTCGCGCTCTACAACACCAAGGGCGATCTCGACTGTCTGCTCGAGGCGCTCCTCGAGCTCGTGCGTCGCGACGACGCCCGTCGCTGATCGCTCTCCTGGAGGTCCACTGGCGCCGCGTGGAGGAGGTGTGCTCGTCTGCGCGCGACGGTCGGGGCGATGGCTGGTACACGATGCCTTCGTGCCAGATCGATCGAGACGATCGCGGCTGGTGGCGGTTCGCCCAGTGGAGGTACGTTGCCAGCCGTGAGCGTTCCGCCCACGCGTCTCGACCCCTCGCTGACCGAGGAGCCGGCTGAAGCATCGACACGCCGTGCCGCGATGAGCGCGACTCTGGAGGCGGCAGGCGTGGACGTGTCCGAGCTCCAGCGTCACCCGACCGCGACCATCCACCCCGACGCCGCGATCCGCTCGCTTCCCCCGCCCGCTGCGCTCGCACGGCTCCGCGGGGCCACACTCATGATCCATCACCCCCTGGGCGAAGGGGGAATGGGCATCGTGCTCAGCGCGACACAGCTGCGCCTCGGGCGTGAGGTCGCTGTCAAGACGCTGCGCCAAGACGTCGTCACCGACCGCGCCGTCACCGAGCTCGTGCGCGAAGCGTGGGTCACCGGTTCGCTCGAGCACCCCAACATCATCCCCGTCCACGACATCGAGCTCGATGAACGAGGGGTCCCTCAGATCGTGCTCAAGCGGGTCGAGGGAGACGACTGGAGCGCGCTCCTTCGCGAGCCCGACGCCATCCGCCTTCGTTTCGGCGTCGACGACGTGCTCGAGCAGAACATCCGCATCCTGATGCAGGTGAGCAACGCAGTGAGCTTCGCCCACAGCCGAGGCATTCTCCATCGGGACATCAAGCCGGCGAACGTGATGGTGGGCTCGTTCGGCGAGGTCTACGTCGCGGACTGGGGCTTGGCGGTGGCGATGGAGGACGATGGAACGGGGCGCATCCCGTCGACGTCGAGCGTCCATCGGATGGCAGGGACTCCCGCGTACATGGCGCCTGAGCAGGCCTTCGGGCAGAGCGAGCTCGGTCCGTGGACCGATGTCTTTCTCCTCGGCGCCACCCTCTACGAGATCGTGGTGGGTCGCGCGCCACACCGCGGCGAGACGCTCGCGGAGCTGATGGCGGCGATCGCCGCGTCCGAGCCGGAGATCCCAGAGGACATTCCGTCCGAGCTCGCCGACATCCTTCGGCGCGCGATGCACCGCACGCCTCGCGAGCGCTTCGCCTCGGCCGAGGAGCTGCGGCTCGCGCTCGGCGCCTTCCTGGAGCACCGCGGGGCCGCTCGGCTCGCCGCGAGCGCGAAGGCGTCGCTCGCCACCCTGAGCGGCCTCCTCGAGCGCGAGGTCCACGGCGCGTCCGTCGACGACGGAGACGTGCAGCGCGTCTTCTCGCAGTGCCGATTCGCGTGCCAGCAAGCGCTCGAGGCGTGGGCCGGCGCGAGCGACGCGGAGGCGACGCTCTCGGAGGCGACGCTCTCGATGGCAGAGCGCGAGCTGCGACGCGGGGAGCCGTCGAGCGCGCAAGCGCTGCTCGCGACGCTCGCCGTCGTCCCAGGGGAGCTGAGAGCGCGCGTACAGGAGGCGCTCGTGGCGCGTGAAGCCGAGGTCGATCGGCTGCGCGGCGTCGACCGCACGCACGATCCGGCGACCGGGCGGAGGATCCGCTTCTGGCTCGCGGGCCTCATCGGCGTCAGCTGGACCGCGAGCCCGCTCCTCATCGAAGTCGGGCGGAGCATGGGGCGCGAGGTGACGCACAGCGCGGCGATCACCTGGGACTCGTTCGGGATCGCGGCCCTCCTCGTCGGCGGCGTCATCTTCCGTGATCGGCTCTTGCAGAGCGTCGTCAACCGGCGGCTCGAGCTCGCCGCGCTCACAGCATTCGCGATGCAGCTCACGCTCCACGTGGGCGACACCTTGCGGGGGGTCGACGCGCTCACCACGACCGTGAACCAGTTCCCGGTCTGGGCGGCCATCGCCACCGGGCTTGCCTTGGGCGTCGACGGCTTCTTCCTCTTGCCGGCCGCGATCTTCGCACTGAGCTACGTGCTGCTCTGCCACGTCCCTCAGCTCGTCTTCCCCACGATGTCCGCATGCAATCTCGTGGTGCTCCTCGTCATCATTCGGGTGTCGCGCCGGCCAGCATCGAGTCCCTGAGACCGCTCGTCATCGGAGGACGCGCGCCTCGTGCGTGTCGTCGTCCTCTCCCACGAGGGGGTCATGACGAGGACCGTCCCTGCCGGGGGTCTCGTCGGTAGCCGCACGCATCGCCGTTCGACGATATCTTCAGCCCGCCGACTCCATCGCCGAATCACGATACTCCTTGCTTCATGGACGATCGCCACCGATGGTCTGGCAGCGCCATGCCGTTCCATCGGAAAAAGTCGATGAGCACCCGACGCGATGCTGAGCCGATCGGTGACGCGGAAGAGGTCTTCGACACGCGTCCCGTCGAGGGTCCCGAGGCCGATCGAGAGCTCGCCAAGGTGGGCAAGGCGCTCGGGCACGTCGCGCGCGTCCACATCCTGCGTTTGCTTCGTCGCAACGAGCAGGGCGTCACGGTGCTCGAGCTCGTGCAGGCGCTGGGGCTCGCGCAGTCGACGGTCTCCGAGCACCTGCGGGTCCTCCGCGAGGCGCGGCTGGTGATGGCCGATCCTCAGAGCCGCAAGGGCGCGCAGCGCGTCGACGTCCACCACCTGCGTCGCCTCAAGGCGCTCGTGGGCTCACTGTGATCGTGGACGCGTGAGCGACGACGACCGCCCCAGCCTGCTCGGAAACGCGCGCCGCGCGGGCCCCACCCTGCTCGCCTACGTCGCTGTGCTCGGGGTCGCGATCGGCCTCTACCTCGGCCTCGTTCGGCACGCGGGCGACGACCTCGTCGCGCCGCACCTCGAAGCGAACGGCGGCGTCATCGCGCACGCGACCCACTCGAGCCTTCTCTGGCACGTGCTCTTGGCGCTCGCGGTGATCGTGGTGTGCGCGCGTGGCCTCGGCGTCTTCTTCGAGCGTGTGCTCAAGCAGCCGCCGGTGATGGGCGAGATCGTCGCGGGCCTCTTGCTCGGTCCCTCGGCGCTCGGCGCGATCTGGCCCGACGCCGCGGCGTTCATCCTGCCGACGGAGGTCGCGCCCTACCTCGGCATCGTCGCGAAGATCGGCGTCGTGCTCTTCATGTTCCTCGTGGGCCTCGAGCTCGACGCGCGCCTCCTCCGCGGCAGCTCGCACGCCACGATGGCCATCTCGCACGCGAGCATCGTCGCGCCGTTCTTCTTCGGCACGGTGCTCGCGCTCGCGCTCTACCCGCGTTACTCGAACGACGCGGTCTCGTTCACGACGTTCTCGCTCTTCGTCGGCGTCTCGATGTCGATCACGGCGTTCCCGGTGCTCGCGCGCATCCTCAGCGATCGACGCATCCAGCACACACCGCTCGGCGTGACCGCGATCGCGTGCGCGGCCGTCGACGACGTGACCGCGTGGTGCCTCCTCGCGCTCGTCTCCGGCGTCGCGAGCGCGCAGCTCGACGGCACGCTCGTCACCTTCGGCGCGGTGGCGGTCTACCTCGCGCTCATGTTCGTGGTGGCGCGCCCGCTCCTCGCGAGACTCGCCGCGCGCGAGGAGAAGAAGACGGGGCCCGTGTCCCTCGACGTGCTCGCGATCGTGTTCGCGTCCGTGCTGCTGTCCGCCGTCGCGACCGAGTCGATCGGCATCCACGCGCTGTTCGGTGCGTTCCTCGTGGGTGCGCTGCTCCCGCACGAGGGCCGGCTCGCGAACGAGGTGCGCCATCGCCTCGAGGACGTGGTGGTGGTGCTGCTCCTCCCCGTCTTCTTCGCGTTCACCGGCATGCGCACGCAGATCGGCCTCGTCTCGAGCGCCGACGACTGGCTGATGGTGGGCGCGATCATCGCAGTGGCCACGCTCGGCAAGTTCGGAGGCACGCTCGCGGCCGCGCGCTTCTCGGGCCTGGGATGGCGCGAGAGCTCGGGCCTCGGGATCCTGATGAACACGCGCGGCCTGATGGAGCTCATCGTGCTCAACGTCGGGCTCGACATGCACGTGCTCTCGCCGACGCTCTTCGCGATGATGGTGCTGATGGCGCTCGCCACGACGTTCGCCACGAGCCCCGTCTTCGCGTGGATCACCCGCGGCATGCCCGGCCTCGACGAGCACGCGTCTGCGGTGATCGAGGAGCCGACCGAAGGCCGAGCCGTCTGAGCGAGACGTTCACTCCGCCGAGACGGAGGCGCCCGAGTCCCACTCGCCGTGAAAGGCAAGCGGGAGGAGGGGCATGGGCACGGTGGCGAGCGGCCCTCGCGCGAGATCCCTCGCGTCGAGCACGACCAGCTCCGAGCGCCCATCGAGCGGCCGCGTGACGATCGTGAGCACCCAGCCGTCCGCCGGATCGTCGGGCTTCGGCACGAAGATGGGCTCACCCACGAACTGCTCCTCGGACACGGACCAGAGGCTGTCGGGCCGCGATCGATCGACGAGGTCGACGCGAATGACGGAGTCGAACGGATCGCTGAAGCGAACGTCCGCGCGGGTCGCACCGAAGACCACCGGCGTCTCGAGCCCCTCGTGCGCGGGGTGAAAACGCGGGAAGTCCACGCCGTGTCGCGTGAGCGGCTCCCAGCGCGCGTCGCCGGCGCTCGGGATCGTCACTCGGTAGAAGGTCTGTCGGCCGCGCGACTCGGGCTTGCTGGGGTCGAACGGTGTCGAGGTGCCCGTGTAGCCGAACTCCTCGCCGAACTCGAAGTCGGGGAGCACACACGCATCGACCACGACGGTCTCGCCCACCTGGAACGCGTTGCCGAAGTGAACGATCCAGCCCGCGTCGGGCAGGCGCACGGTGCGAAGCCCGCGCCCTTTGCGCGAGACGAGGTGCATGGCCGGCGTCGCGCGCTCGTCCGTCGCGACTGCGCGAATGAGGGTCGAGGTACCCAGGAGCGAGCGAGCGAGGGCTCCGACGCGGAGACGAATCGGGTTCCCTCCGACGATGCACCAGTCGGGTGTGAGCGCGAAGTCGTGGACGAACGCCAGGCCGGGCAGCTCCGCCTCGTGGGTCGCGCGGACCTGGTCGGCTCCGTCGATCTCGCGGAAGGTCAAGCGCGTCTTGCGGCCGACGCGGACGCTGCACGTGATCAGCCGACCCGTTCGCGCCTCGTACTTCATGTGCGCGAGGGTCACCTGCCCGCGGATCGAACCGTCGAAGGTCTCTTCCCCTCGAGTCGCGAGGGACTCTGGATCGAGGGCATGAGGCAGCCCTCCCTCCCAGCCAGCGACGAGGCGATCTCTCCAGCGCACGACCGTGGTGTTCGCGACGTTGCGCGCGCGGCCGCGCTGCATGTTCTTCCACCACGACTCGCTCGGGTTCGTGCCCAGGCCACGGTCGATGAGGTGGCGTGCCCGGCGCTCGTCTCGGTACGTGGGCGTGTCGACGAAGCGCGCCCGGAGAGCGACGGATCCGTCGCTCTCGAACGAGAACGAGCGCACGTAGCCGTGGCCATCGAAGGGGTGGAGGTTCACTCCGCCGATCACGTTCCACCCGGGACCGTTCGAGTAGAGGCGACCACCCCGCAGCGCGTGGGGGATCTCGCCGTCGACGCGGTCTCTTCGGATCGTGAGATCGAGTGCACCCGGGTGCGCCGTGAGCGCGCGGTTCCAGGCATCCACGCGTCGCGTGGAGGGCGGAGCGGCTGTCGTGGTCATGGGGTACTCGAGGATGCGATCAAGACCGCTGCCAGAGTAGCTCCATGCCCTGGCACCGAGCGTCAGTCCAAGCTGCTCGTGTGCGTCGCGCCGCGAGGGACTGCGCCAGCGACATGGACCTTCTTGAGCGCGACGCGCGCGCCCTTGCTCGCGCCGAGCGATCCGCGGCTCGCCTCGTCGAGGACGATCGCGCCCTCGTCGTCGAGCGTGCCGTGCACGATCGCGCTCTCGCTCACGAAGTCCGCCACGAACGGGCTCGCGGGCGTCGTCAGCAGCACCTCGGGCGTGCCGTCTTGGTGGATGCGGCCCTCGTGGATCACGAGCACACGATCGGCGATCTCGAACGCCTCTTCTTGATCGTGTGTGACGAGGATCGTCGTCACGTGCAGCTCGTCGTGGAGGCGCCTCAGCCAGCTGCGGAGCTCCTTGCGGACCTTCGCATCGAGCGCGCCGAACGGCTCGTCGAGCAAGAGGATCTTCGGCTCGACCGCGAGCGCACGCGCGAGCGCGACGCGCTGACGTTGCCCCCCCGAGAGCTGATCGGGGTGGCGCCCCGAGAGCCCCTCGAGCTGCACGAGACCCAAGAGCTCGTGCACACGCTTCTGGATCGCCGCCTCGTCGGGGCGCGTCCCGCGGGGCTTCACGCGCAGGCCGAACGCGACGTTCTCGAAGACCGTCATCTCACGGAAGAGCGCGTAGTGCTGGAACACGAACCCCACGCCGCGCGCATGCGGCCCGTTGCGTGTCACCTCCTCGCCGCGGATGCGCACCACACCCGCGTCGGGAGACTCGAGGCCCGCGAGCACGCGAAGCAGCGTGGTCTTTCCGCCGCCGCTCGGACCGAGCAGCGCGACGAGCTCGCCCCCCGCGATCTTCACGCTCACGTCGTCGAGCGCCTTGTGCTTGCCGAACGTCTTCCGGACCGAGACTGCTTCCAGGCTCACGAGAGCGCTCCCTTCATCGGTGTGTCTTCTCCGAGCGCGACGGCTGCGCTCGCGTCGGCCGCTGCGCTCGCCGCTCGCTTGCTCGCGCGCACGCGTCGCTCGAGGAAGCTGCGGAGCACGAGGGTGACGAGGCCACTCGCGGCCAACATGGTGGCGACCGAGAAGGCCGCGGCGGTGTGGTACTCGCCCCACAGGATCTCGACGTGCAGCGGCAGCGTGTTCGTCTCGCCGCGCACGTGGCCCGAGACGACGCTGACCGCGCCGAACTCGCCCGCGGCGCGCGCCCCGCAGAGCACGCAGCCGTAGAAGAGCGCCCAGCGCACGCGAGGCAGCGTGATGCGCCAGAGGATCTGCCAGCCTCCGGCGCCCAAGCTCGCGGCGGCTTCCTCTTCGTCGCGACCGATCGCCTCCATCGTCGGCACCAGCTCGCGCACGACGAACGGCAGCGTGACGAAGAGCGTCGCGAGCACCACGCCGGGCACCGCGTACACGATGCGGATCTCGTGATCGCGCAGCCACGGGCCGAGCCATCCGCGCGCGCCGAAGAGCAGCACGAACAAGAGGCCCGACACCACGGGCGACACGGTGAAGGGCAGATCGATCAGCGTGCCGAGCAGCGCCTTGCCGCGGAAGTCCTGACGCGTGAGGAGCCACGCGGCGGCGATGCCGAAGACCGTGTGGAACGGTACGACGATCGCGACGACCGTCAGGGTGAGCACGAGCGCCGACACGGTCGCCTCGTCCGTGACGGCCTCGACGAACGTGCCGACGCCGTCGGCGAATCCCTCGACGAGCACGATCGCGAGCGGGGCGAGCACCAGCAGACAGAGCAGCGCGATCGACGTGATCGCGACGGCGAGCCCCAGGCCATGTGGTCGCTCGCGCGCGTGTTGATCGCGAGACTCAGCCATGGCGCAGCCCCTTGGCGCGCTGGGAGAGGATCACGAGGATCGCGCCGGACGCGACGAGCATGCCCGTCGAGATCGCCGCCGCGCCCGCGTAGTCGTACTCCTCGAGCCGGACCAGCACGAGAAGCGGCGCGATCTCGGTGCGGAACGGCACGTTGCCCGCGATGAAGACGACCGAGCCGTACTCGCCGATCGCGCGCGCGAAGCCGAGCGTCGCGCCAGCGAGCAGCGCAGGCCGCAGCGCAGGAAAGATGACCCGACGGAACGTGGTGACGCGATCGGCACCCAGCGACGCGGCGGCCTCTTCGGTCTCGCGCGGGAACGACTCGATCACGGGTTGCACCGTCCTCACCACGAACGGCAGCGAGACGAAGATCAGCGCGAGCACCACGCCCGCGCGCGTGAACGCGACCTCGAGGCCGAGCGGCTGAAGCGCGGCTCCGAACACGCCCGAGGGCCCCCACAGCTGCGTGAGGGCGATGCCCGACACCGCCGTCGGCATCGCGAAAGGAAGATCCACGAGCGCATCGAAGAAGCGACGGCCCGGCACCTCGTAGCGCACGAGCGTCCACGCGATGCCCAAGCCCAGCGGCGCGCTCAAGATCGCCGCGAGCGCCGAGGCGCCGAAGGAGAGGCCGTACGCCATCAGCGTCCGCTCCGATCCGAGCACCTCCATCACGTGCGAGGGCTCGGCGCGTGCCACCACGACGACGAGCGCGATCAGGGGCAGCACCACCAATGCGCCGACGACCACGCTCGTGATGCCGAGCGAGACGCCGAAGCCCGGGAGACGAGGCGTCGGCAGGGGGCGCGACGCGACAGGCGCTGCGCTCATCGCGGAGCCGCCTCGCTCGGTCGTCGTTCGCTGATGCGATCGAACAGGCCTCCATCGCCGAAGTGACGCTCCTGCGCAGCGGCCCAGCTCGTGGCCACCTCTTCGATGGTGAAGAGCTCGAGCTGCGGCAGCTCCCCCCGATGACGAGCGGCCACCGCCTCGTCGCGCGGGCGGAAGTGGTGCTGCGCCGCGATCTCTTGCGCCTCGTCTTCGTACATGAACTGCACGTACGCGTCGGCCGTCTCGCGCACGTGGTGACGGTCGGCGTTGCGATCGACCACGGTGATCGGCGGCTCCGCGAGGATGGAGCTCGCTGGGGTGACGATCTCGAGACCGTCGGACGCGTGCTCCGCGAGGAGCAGGTGCGCCTCGTTCTCCCAGGTGAGCAGCACGTCCCCGATGCCGTTGCGCGCGAACGTCGTGCTCGATCCACGCGCGCCCGAGTCGAGGACGGGGACGCGTCGGTAGAGCTCGCGCAGCGCGTTCTCCGCGGTCGCGTCGCTGCCGCCTTCCTGTCGATGCGCCCAGCCCCACATCGCGAGGTACGTCCAGCGCGCGCCACCGGACGTGCGCGGGTTCGGGGTGACGATCGACACGTCGCCTCGCAGGAGATCGCCCCAGTCGCGCACGCCCTTCGGATTGCCACGGCGAACGACGAACACGATGGTCGAGTACCAAGGGCTCGAGTGCCACTCACTCGCGTGCTCCGGGGCACGGCTCGCCCAGTCGTCCGGCAAGAGCTGCCCCTCGCGCACGAGCGCGTCGATGTCCCACGCGAGCGCGAGGCTCGTCACGTCGGCCTCGAGGCCATCGATGATCGCGCGCGCCTGACGCCCGGATCCACCGTGCGACATGCGGACGGTCACGTTCACGTTCTGCTCGCGCTGTCGCGCGACGAAGCGCTCGTTCACCGCCTCGAACAGCTCGCGCGTGGGATCGTACGAGACGTGCAGCAGCTCGACCTCGCGGGGACGGCTGCCCGAAGAGCTCGAGGCGTCACCACCTCCGGAACAGCCCATCCACAGCGGCGAGACAGACAGGAGGAGGAGCGAGAGGGCCCACCAGGGCGAGACACGCGACGACATGGTCGAGGCGCAACGCACTGCACGTGCCGCCGCCGTTGCCCGTGAGAAACGATGGCCAGCAGGCCGAACCGCTGCATATCACGGCCCAACCGTTGGATATCGCGGCAAAGAGCCGTGATATTCCACGGCCATGGCACCGAAGAAGCGTCCCGCGAAGCTTCCTGCCCGAGGCACGAAGACTGCTCAGGGCCGTCGCGTGTCCCCGATCACGCCGGATGGCAGCGAGCACGAACAGGCCGATCACGAGGCCCCCCTCGCGGAGCTCGAGCTCGCGATCTGGCGCGAAGCAGGTCGACACCTCGACGTGGGCGAGTCGCTCGAGCGCATGCTGCCTCTCTTGCGCGCGGGCCTCCGTGTCGAGTCGATCGCGGTGCTGAGGATCGAGCTCGAGGCCGGGCGCGGGCGTGCAGAGACCATGGGCCGAGCAGGACGCGCGATGACGGGCCTCCCAGCCGGCCGCGTGGAGCTCGAGCGCGAGGCGATCACCACGCTGCGCGCGCTCGCCGCTGCACGACACCCGACGACGTGGGCCACCGGCGACGTCGCCCATCCGCCTCGACGCGCCGCGGTCGAAGGTCGCATCGCGGCGGCGGTGTTGTTCGACGACAGCGAGATCGCAGGTCTCGCGCTGCTCGAGCTGCGCGACGCCGTGGACGACGAGGCGCGTGAGTCCCTCGCGCGCCTCTGTGATCCCTTCGCGGCTGCGCTCGCGAACGACCGACGCCTCCACACCATCGAGCGTCTGCGTGCGGCCGCAGAGGCCGACAACCGCGCGCTTCTCTCTCGCCTCTCGCGTCGATCGATCGTCGACGGCATCGTGGGCGAAGAGGCCGGCCTTCGCCTCGTGATGGAGCGCGTCGCGCAGGTCGCGCAGACGGATGTTCCGGTGCTGCTCCTCGGCGAGACGGGCTCGGGCAAGGAGGTCGTCGCGCGCGCGATCCACGAGCGCTCCGCGCGTCGAGAGGGGCCGATGGTCCGCGTGAACTGCGGCGCGATCCCCGCGGAGCTCATCGACTCCGAGCTCTTCGGTCACGAGAAGGGCGCGTTCACGGGCGCGATCGCCACGAAACAGGGCTGGTTCGAGCGCGCCGACGGCGGGACGTTGCTTCTCGACGAGGTGGGAGAGCTCTCGCTGCCCGCGCAGGTGCGCCTCCTCCGCATCCTGCAAGAAGGCACGCTCGAGCGCGTCGGCGGTCCGCGCACGCTGCACGTCGACGTGCGCATCGTGGCGGCCACCCACCGCGACCTCCATCAGATGGTCGAGGACGGATCGTTCCGCGAGGATCTCTGGTACCGCCTCAGCGTCTTTCCACTCCGGCTTCCGCCGCTGCGCGAGCGCCTCGAAGATCTTCCGCAGCTCGTCTCGCACTTCGCGGCGCGCGCGGGCACACGCCTCGGTGGTTCGCCGCTCGTGCCCACGAGCGAGGATCTCTCGCTGCTCGCCGCCTATCCGTGGCCAGGCAACGTGCGTGAGCTCGGCGCGGTCATCGAGCGCGCGGCGATCCTCGGACACGGCAAGCACCTCGAGACAGCG
>JAFLCL010000076.1 GCA_017303575.1 Deltaproteobacteria bacterium | reverse complement strand
CCGCGCGTCGGGGGCGCGCTCGGCGAGCGAACGGGCGGCGGCGGCTGCGAGACGCGCTTCTCCCGTGGGTTGGTGCCTTCTTCGGGCACGGGCTCTCTGGGCAGCGGCGCGAGCGGCGCGACCAAGAGGCCCGCCGAGCTCCTCTCGCGATCGAGGCGCTCCTTGTCGGCGAGGGCGCGCTCGCGATCGACGAGCGCGAGCAGGCGGGACTCGAGCTCGGACTCGCGCATCGCGAGATCGCGCACGCCAGCCTCGTTCTCTTCACCCTTCTCGCGCAGCTCGTCCTCGCGGCGCGTGATCTGCTCGGCCCGCTCGCGCAGGCGCTGCTCGCGCTGCGACACCAGCTCCTCACGCTTGGTGCTCGCCTCTTCTTTCTGGGCGAGCGCGGCCTCGCGTCGTCCCACCGCGGCGCCCGTGGGCTCGGAGAGGATCGTTCGCAGCTGAGCGACACCGACGGCCACGCGCGGCTCCTGCGGGTAGCGCGGCAGCGGGCTCTCGCGATCTTCGCCGAGCTGCGTGAGCCAGCGCGTCCGCTCGCCCAGCTCGTGATGGCGGATGGGCTCGGGCAAGAAGATCACGATGCGTCGCGCGCCCGGATCGTGGACGACGACGGAGATCGCCAGATCTTCGGCGCCCTCGTTGCGATGGAGCGCGCCCGAGAGCAGCACGTCCCTGAGCTGCGGGTCGGTGCCGAGGTTCACCACACGCGTGACCGCGGCGCTCCGCGCCAGCCCATCGGCCGCTGTGAAGTGCACGACCTCACGTCGCGTTCGTCCGGCGCGGCCTTCGTACGTCGGCTCGTCGTGATCGCCCTTGCGCATGACACCTCGTCGCTCGCCCAATACGAGCGGAGCGATCGGTAACACGGTGCGCGCCCTGGACAGAAGGCTGACGGGCTGTTCAGGGCGCCCCGTGCTCCGAGGGGATCGAGGCCCTACGCTCGCGCGCGATGACCGACCGCAACCACGCCAACGACAGCCCCGGCTCCATCGACGATCTCGCGCGCGCCTGTGTCGCGTACGTGAAGCGCAACGTGGGCGTCGAGCTCGACGGCACCCCCGACACCCTCCCGATCCTCGATCACTACCTGAACACGCTGACCGAAGAGGCGGGAGAAGATGGCGTGAAGGAGGAAGTGATCGACCTCGTCGTGCGCTCGGCGGGCGCCTACTTCGGCGAGGTCGTCCGCACCACGCTCGGTCACGGCCGCTGGCACCTCGACCCCGAAGGCGACCCGACCGGCTACCGCCTCGAGCTCGAGCACGTGTTCCTCTTCTTCAACCCCTTCGGCATGGTGCGGGAGGCGATCGCGAGCGCCGAGCAGATCGGCTGGATGGCGCACCTCGAGGTGCTCCCGCGCGATCGACCGCTGCTCGATCAATCGCTCGAGCGCATGGGCGACGTGCGCGAGGACGACTACTACCGCCTCGCCGTGCGCTTCGAGGTGATCGAGCAGGTCGTCTCCGCGCTCGAGGGCGCATCGATCGCGCGCGAGGCGCAGGGCGAGCTGTTCGGCCCTGCCGTGTATGCCGCGACGGCGAAGGCCCTGCGCGGCGAGGCCACGCGCGGCGAGAACTGAGCTTGCCTGGGTCGAGGGACCTCTGGCCCCTCGAGCTCCCCCGGGTTCTCCCGTGCTCGCTCACTTCGTGAGCTGCGCGCGTGTCCGATCGCCGGTTCGATCGTCGAAGACTCCTCCTCACTCCCGCTCCAGGGGTCTGCTCTGCAGACCCCGCCGCGTGGCGCCCCAACCAATCCCGCAACCGAGAGAGCGATTCTTTCTCGGTCTCTGAGCTGAGCGGACCACGATCAGCCGAGCGGATCGCTCGCGTCCTCGTGCGTCATCGCCTCCATCGGCACCTCGGCCGCGGGGCGATCTTTGAGCTGCTGCGCGCGCACGTAGTCGACCATCACGTCGACGTACTGCTCGAACGCGGGACAGCGGATGCCCGTGCCTGCGAGCAGCTCCCGCGTGTTGCGATCGTCGTACGCGACCTCCACCGCGAGCTGCTCGAGGAACGCGCGCGGTACGTGCGCGAGCTTCTCGAGGCCTGGCGTCCGCAGCACCGCCGTCGCCAGCTGCGTGGGGAGCGAGCCTCGCGGCGAGGGGCGTCCGAGCGCCTTCGCGATGCGGTCGAAGACGGCGCGTGCTGTCGCGGGTCGCGGATCGACCAGGTGGAAGGTGCGCCCGATCGAGCGCGGATCGCTGGCGATCGCGCAGCCCGCGTCGAGCACGTAGTCGATGGGCACGAGGTTGAGCGGCACCTCGCTGCGGCCGGGCAGCGGCACGCGCAGGTCGACCGGCGTCGAGAGCATCAAGAGGATGAGGAGGTAGGGGCCCTCGAGGCGATCGATCTCGCCCGTCTTCGAGTCGCCCACGAGGATCGAGGGTCGCAGGATCGTGGCAGGTAGGCCGCGCTTCATCGCGCGCCGCACGAGCTCCTCGCCGCGGAACCTCGTCTCCTCGACGGCGTTGCGGAAGCCCGCGCGCTCGAGCTCTTCCTCGCGAACGATGCCCCGCCGCGCGCCGGCGACGAGCGCGCTCGACCAGTGGACCAAGCGCTCGAAGCGAGAGCCCTCGCGGCGGTGCGCGCTCTCGGCGAGCTCGAGGAGCTCGCGCACACCGCCGACGTTGAGGCGCTCGGCGGCGGCGCGCTCCACACCGAGGTAGGTCGCCGCCGCGCAGTGATGGATGCGCGTCAGGTCGCGCACGAGCGCCATGTACTCGACGCCCGAGAGGCCCATGTCGAGCGCGGTCACGTCGCCCTCGAGCAGGGTGAGCCGAGGTTGCGCCTCGGCGGGCAGGCTCGCGCGCAGCTCCCCGGCGCGATCGAGGAAGCGCGCCGGCACGACGCAGCGGACCTCGGCCGTCGCGTCGTGCGCGAGCACCTGCTTCACGACGCGCGTCGCGAGGAAGCTGGTGGGAAAGCCGGTGACGAGGACCGCCATGCGGCGCGCATCATAGCCGCGCTCGCACGCGCGCGGGTGGCCGGCTCAGACCGGCGTCATCGCATCGAGATCGGCAGGCGGTGTGGGCGCGCGGCCGCTCATGTCGCGGAAGAACCGCGCGAGCGTCTCGAACGCGCTGGCCAGCGTGAGGGTGATCAGGCGAGCACGCTCGACGCGCGCTGCTTCGTACGCGAGCTCGGCTCGCCGACGATCGAAGGGGGCCATGGCATCTCCTCGCTCGGTAGGGGGACCGTCAGTGCGTGCTCGAAGCGTCGCGCTCGTCGCGTCGCGCATCGATCGCGCGATCGATCTCGCCGAGCGCGCCGGCGACCTTGCCCATGGTGCGCGCATGCGTCTCGAGCGCGAGCTTGCCCACGCGCAGGCCGTACGCGGCCCACGTGCGACCGATGTCGACGGCGGCCTCGACGATGTGCCCCGCCACCTCGACGGTGCGCTCCACCGTCTGCTCGACGTGCGGATCACGCGTCGGCCCGCTGGCGGTCGCCTCTGTCGCGACGGTCTCGTTCTCGGTCGCGACGGTCTCGTTCTCGATGGTGACGGTCTCGTTCTGCTCGTTCGTGGTCATGGGCATTCTCCTTCGTTGTTGCGGTCATGAGGGCATAGAGCTCCGTCGCGGCGCCGCGTGATGCGACGCCGAGGAGCGCTCGTGGATGGGAGTGGATGGCAGCGCCTGGCGCGCCGGGCTCAGAGCTCGGCGCAGCTCGAACAGACGAGGACCGAGGGCCTTCCGTCACGGATGCCGCGCGCCGCTTCGGTGCCGCGCGCGAGCGCCTTGCCGCACACCGCGCAGGTGGTGTCGCGTCGCAGCGTCAGTCGGTCGAAGCCCAGCACGTCGTCGAGCACGCTCGTGTCGAGCGTGCGCGCGCCCGGGTGCTCCGGATCGGCTGACGCGCGCGAACCATCGGAGTCACCCTTCGGAACGGGAGGCGCTGAAGGGACGTGCGCTGGGCCGCTCTCGACGGGGCGCGCGTCGCGGGCCTTACTCGCGGAGCGCCCCGCCGAGCTCGCGCCTTCGCGGATCGCGGCGCGTTGCTCCGAGAGCTTCGTGACGAACCCCTTGAGCTCGTCCTCCGCGCGCACACCGACGACCTCGACCGCCTCGATCGCGTCCTCGAGGATCGCGCGCACGACGTTCGAGACGGGCATCTTGAGGTTCGTCGCGAGCCGCTTCAGCTCGTCCTCGAGCACCGCCGGCACCCGCGTGTGGAGCACGCGCTCCTTGCGCGGCGCGTCCTCCCGCTCGTCCCCCTTCACGTCGTCGTTCTTCGGCTCGTCAGGCATGAGGCGTTTGTAACACGACGTGACACGTCGTCCAGAACTTTCTGTGTCACGCCGTGTGACGCGATTGACCCGTTGCGCCCAACGGGTCAGTCACCGCGAAGTCACTGACGAATTTCGCGAGTTGCTCTGAGCAAACGTCCTCGTTGCTCGGAGCAGCGTCCAACGTCGTGCGTCATCGTTGTGTCACGCCGTGTGACATCAACGGCTGGACGCACCGACGACCCGTTTGGCACCCTCTCCCCGTGTCCGAGACCGCGCCCACGCTGCCCGCCAAGCCCACCGGCTGGGCGTGGCTCGTCGCGCGCCTCACCCGCGTGACCTCGCGCGGCGAGTACATCCCCGCGCTCGACGGCCTGCGCTGGCTCGCGATGGCGCTGGTGTTCGTCCAGCACTTCCAGCTCGCGATCGTGTCCACCACGCTCGACCGGAGCGTCACGCCCGACCCCGGCCTGCGCACGCTCTACGACGTCCGCGTCAGCGTCGAGCTCTTCTTCGTCATCAGCGGCTTCATCCTCGGCGTGCCGTTCGTGAACGAGCGCGTGCTGAAGACCGAGCGCGTCGAGCTGCGCGCGTACTTCCTGCGTCGCCTCACGCGCATCGAGCCGCCGTACGCCATCGCGCTCGCGATCTTCACGGGCGCGTGGCTTCTGCTCGGTCGCGACCCGGTGACCACCCTCTCGCACGCGCTCGCGAGCCTCTTCTACGTCCACAACCTCGTCTACGGCCCCTTCCACCCGCAGGCGATCAACATGGTGACGTGGTCGCTCGAGATCGAGGTGCAGTTCTATCTGCTCGCGCCGCTCTTCGCGCACGTGTTCTTCATCGCGAGCGCGCGCGCGCGACGCACCACCCTCGTCGTGGCGATCGTGGTCTCGTCGGTGCTCGTCGAGCTCTCACGGCGCGCGGGCTACGAGCCGCCGCTCTCGATCATCACGCAGATCCCTTACTTCGCCGCAGGCTTCTTGCTCGCCGATCTCTACGCCGTGGACTGGAAGACACAGCCACCCACGCACTGGCGCTGGGACGTCGTGGCGCTCTCGGCCTGGGCCGCCCTTCCCTTCGCCGCCACAGCCGCGATCCCCATGAGAGATCTGGCCATCGCGACGGTGCTCTTCATCGCATTCGTCGGATCGTTCCGCTCGATCGGCACACGAGCCTTCCTCGGATGGGTGCCAGTGAGGCTCCTCGGCGGCATGTGCTATTCGACCTACCTCTTCCACTACAACCTCGTGATGGTCGTGTGGCGCTACGTGTTCGCCGCCGATCTGTTGGGCGCAGGCAGCGCGAGCGGCGCGAGGTGGATCGACACGTTGGCCTACGGCGCCTTGATGTTCGTGCTGCTCTTTCCCGTCTTCTTGCTGTTCTACCTGACGGTCGAGCACCCGTTCATGAACAACAAGTGGTGGAAGCGGCTGATGCCGAAGGCGCGAGCTACAGCGTGAGAGAGAAGACGCGCGAGGCTTCGGCGGCGTCGTAGCGGTGATTCGCGTCGACGTCCGAGAACGTCGTCGTCGTCACGTCGCCCGACACCTCCGTCATCACCATGCGGGTCAACACGTCGCCCTGACCTTCGAAGCGGATCTCGCGGAGGAAGCTCGAGAGCGGCGCCCCGCGCGGACGAAGCACCAGCGACCAGCCGCCGGCCGGGCTCTCGTTCGCGACGCGCTCGATCGACAGCGTGTACGTGCGCTCGAGCGCTGCGCGATCCCCCACGAGCAGCTGCAAGAACGAGTCGACGAACGATCGCACCACCGGCTGGCTCGCGAGGTCGATGCGGCTCGTCGTGCGGCCGTCGTTCATGCGCAGCTCGCCCGCGTCGATGAGCACCACCTGCGCGCTCGGTCGCGTGGTGCGCCTCGCCATGCGCGGCGGTCTGCTGCCCGCGCCGCGCGCGTAGTCGATCGTCCCCTCGCTCACGATCGGGCTCGAGAGCAGCGCGATGCGCTTCTCTTCGCGGTAGCTCGTGTGGAGGCCCGGGATGCGCGCCATCCGCGCGAGCACCGAGTCCACGGTGGGAGCGGCCTCTTGTGCCTGGACGCGTGCGGGCCCCGCCGCCCCCGAGAGACCGAGGGAGAAGAGCGAGACGTGCGCGAGGAGGAGGAGGGCGGCGAGGCCCGCGACGCGAGGCACGGGGGCATCGACGCAAGGACGTCGCATCGGATTCACGCGCGAGCTACCGACGTCGGATCGTGACGTCGCCCTTGTGATCGATGGGCACCACGTAGAGCTCGAGCCTGTGATCGACGAGCCGGAAGCCGTGCTGCTCCGCGATCTTGCTCTGCAGCGCCTCGATCTCGTCGTTCTGGAACTCGATCACCTTGCCGGACTGCACGTCGATCAGGTGATCGTGGTGCTCGTCGGGCATCTCCTCGTAGCGCGAGCGTCCGTCGCCGAAGTCGTGTCGCTCGAGGATCGCGGCTTCCTCGAAGAGGCGCAGCGTGCGGTACACGGTCGCGAGGCCGATCTTCTTGTCGATCAGCGACGCCCGCTCGTAGACGGTCTCGACGTCGGGATGATCCGCCGAGTCGGAGAGCACGCGCGCGATGATCCGCCGCTGCTCGGTCATGCGCAGGCCCTTGTCGAGGCAGCGCGTCTCGATGCGCGAGATGGTCACGCGGCGACGCTATCGCCGTTTGCGCGTGCGGGGAAGCACGGGCTTGGTGTCGGGTCTTCTTGAGAACGGGCCTCAACCGTGCCCTTCGAGGTATGGTCTGCGTCGTCACGTCGTCGCTCGGGGCGCCCGTCCGAATGGTCGGACGGGCTGAGAAGCACCCGGGAACCTGATCCGGTTCGCACCGGCGTAGGGAATGCGACGCGTGTCGACACGAGGAGCCCTCATGCCCATCCACGCCCTGCCGCTGCGCGGCGCCGCGAACCCTTCCTCCGAGCGCGCCGGCACCACGCCCGGCAGCTTCGCCAACCGCGCCGACATCGGCGGGCCGCGCAGCTTCAGCTCGCCCGACACGCCCGGCATGCCCGCGCCGAGCGACAAGACCGCGTGGGACTTCCTGCCCGACGGCTGGACGCGCAGCACAGAGACGGGCTTCGCCATCGCGCCTGCCGGCTTCGTGCCGGTCACACAGCTCGAGCACGCGCGCCTCGGCACCGTCACGCCCGAGATGCGTTTGGTGTCGGAGAAGGCCGAGACGCACCTCTCTCCCGAGCAGGTGCGCGACGAGATCGCGTCGGGCCGGATGATCTTGCCGTCCAACATCAAGCACCGCGCGATGAAGCTCGTGCCGATGGTGATCGGCCGCGCGAGCAAGACGAAGATCAACGCGAACCTCGGCGCGAGCCCCGTCTCGAGCGGCACGCACGAAGAGGTGGAGAAGATGGAGTGGTCGGTGCGCTGGGGCGCCGACACCGTCATGGATCTCTCGACCGGCGGCGATCTCGACGCCTGCCGCGAGGCGATCCTCGGCGCCTCGCGCGTGCCGATCGGCACCGTCCCGATCTACTCGATGATCATCGGCCGAAAGATCGAGGACCTCACGTTCGACGTGATCCTCGCGACGCTTCGCACGCAGGCCGAGCAGGGCGTCGACTACTTCACGATCCACGCAGGCGTACGCCGCGCCCACCTGCCGCTCGTGCAGAAGCGCCTGATCGGCATCGTCTCGCGCGGCGGCTCGCTCCTCGCGAAGTGGATGCTCGTGCACGGCAAGGAGAACCCCATGTACGAGCACTTCGACGCGATCTGCGATCTGATGCGCACGTACGACGTGAGCTTCTCGCTCGGTGACGGCCTTCGTCCCGGCGGCCTCGCGGACGCGACGGACGCCGCACAGCTCGCGGAGCTCGAGACGCTGGGCGAGCTCACCGAGCGCGCGTGGCGTCGCGGCTGTCAGGTGATGGTCGAAGGGCCCGGCCACGTCCCGTTCGATCAGATCGAGTGGAACATGAAGGAGCAGCGTCGCCTCTGTCACGGCGCGCCCTTCTACGTGCTCGGCCCGCTCGTGACGGATGTCTTCCCCGGCTACGACCACATCACGAGCTGCATCGGCGCGACGGCCGCCGCCTTCCACGGCGCGAGCATGCTCTGTTACGTGACGCCCAAGGAGCACGTGGGCCTTCCGAAGAAGGACGACGTGAAGCAGGGCTGCATCGCCTACAAGATCGCGGCCCACGCCGCCGACGTCGCCCTGGGCGTCCCCGGCTCACGCGACTGGGACGACGACCTCACGCGCGCCCGCGCCGCGCTGAACTGGGACAAGCACTTCGAGCTGAGCTTCGACGGCGAGTACGCGCGCGCGCTCCACGACGAAGACCTCGACGTCGACACGGACTTCTGCAGCATGTGCGGCCACGACTGGTGCAGCGTGCGCATCAGCAAAGAGATCGTGGAATTCGCGAGCGGCAAGGCCGAGGGCTTCGAGCGCGAGAAGGTGATGAAGAGCGCCCCGCTGACCGAAGAGCAGCGCCGCATCCTCGAGCAGCGAGGCAACCTGTCCCCCGAGGAGCTCCACAAGCTCGCGAGCAAGACGAAGAAGGTCGTCGACGCCGACGTCGGCAAGGGCCTCTGCCACTCGGACTTCGTCGAGCCCGAGACCGCCGTACGCATCCAGAAGGACCGCCTGGTCCAGCTCCGCGTGAAGGACGACGGGCCTACGGCGGAGTGACCTCTTCGACACGTCGGCGCCTCGTAGGGGCGGGCCCCCCGTGCCCGCCCTCGCGCGTACGTCGAAGCGACCGAGAGAGCCCCTCCCACAGGGAGGAGTTGGGGAGGGTCAGCGAGGCGGCACCCGGCACGTGCTGCATTGCGTTAGCGCCGCTGAGACTCCTGGTAGCGGTGGCTAGGGGCAGGTGTCAGCCTTCGACTTGCCGCCCAATCTCATCGCCAAGCGCATGCCGTTGAACGATCCGTTCAATCTCCCGCTTGATCAGAAGAGGCACGGAGAAGTTCTTCCAGAGTTCTTCATTTGCCAAAAGCCACTCAAGCACTTGGATCTCCGATAGGTCATCTGCGGCAATACTGTCCGAGATCAGGATGGCTGACGTCCGCGAAAGACCTAGGCCCACAAGAGACACTTGGGTCTGCTGATTAACACCCAGTTCCAAGAGTAAGTTGAACTGAGGCAAGTCTGAAAGGAGATCGTCACGACCCAACTCTCGGAAGTGCTGACTCAGCACGTCGCAGTAGCAACTCAGTCCACGCGGCGCCTCGAAGCGCGCAATCTGTTCAACTTCGTCCATCACGCTTCGAATCTGCGCCGCGAGGTCGACCTCCTCTCCCTTGCGTTCCAGATAACCAATGCGCTCCTCGATGAGTCGCGAGAGCGGGTACCCCCTCATCCACTGCGTGACTAGGAGCGCCAACACGAACACACGTGGCCCCTCCGGGCCTAGACGAGGGCACGCCCGCCGGGACAGACGTCCAAACACGCCTGTAAGTCTACGAGCCGCATTCCAGTCTGAGGGATCTGTAGGAATCAGTTCTTCGACCGGCTTCTCGCGCACCCTAAAGTCCAAGAGCAGTTGGTTCAAAGCAAACGGACTTATTCCTGGATTCCTTGATATGACACTGGGTTCAACATCGAGACCATCGATAGCAATTTTCACGACGCCGGCAACGGACTCCAATGTCTGTGGGTCGTACCGATCCGACCATGGCGCTTGCTGCAAGCCTCCATATTTGATGTGAATGGACGCGAAGTACGCAAACACATACTCGAACTCAGGGCGCTTTTTTGCGGTCTCCGCTGGCGCCTCGCCCTTGATAAACTCAACGAGTGCCTGCGCCTCGGCCAGCACATCGTCCGTCGTCCGCCGTATTGGCTGACGTGTCCGTGTGCGTGGCGGACCGCTCTCTCCCCAAAGTGCCGCGACCTCAGGGTCGATGCAGAAGACATTGCCTTGAAACTCCTTGCCCCATCGACCCGCACGACCCGCGAGATTCCAGAAGTCCTCGCCGGTGAGACGTCGGCCGCGTCCTTTTTGCGGTCCTCGCATGAAAATGTTCCTGCACGCCATGTTCACGCCCTCTATGAGGGTTGATGTGCAGACAAGAAACTTTATCGTACCTAGGGTGAAGAGTCGCTCGATCTCTTCTCGAATTAGCAGGGGCATGTTCCCGTAGTGAAACGCCACTCCTCGGCGAAGGCAGGTCGCCAGCGCAAACCGCTTGTGGACCACATGCTGAGTCAACTCAACCAACTCACGTAGATCCTGTGCACCATCACCGGAGACGTCTACGCCAATAAGATCGAAAAGTTGTTTGGCGATCTTCTCGGCCTCTGCGGGACCATTGACGTACACGATGTTGCCGTGCGTTGCGCCGCCAACGGCATGTGCAACGAATGAGAGACGCTTGCTCTCGCTACTTGGCTTCGCGGCCAGTTGTATCTCGCCCAGCATCACGTTCGTCTCGACGGCGCAGAGACTTACCTCCCAGATCTTGGGTTTGCCGGGACGCTGCGATACCCAGAACAGATTCTGGGTGACCGTGACATCCTCACTTGCGAATGCGTGCCTTTCAGTACCCGCACGTGCGTCTTGGAGTAGCACCTTCGGGTTGCTAGTCATCGGGCTAGCGAACACCACGCGAACGTCTGGACTTTCGTGATGAACTCGTTCCACCACATCCTGGAGCAGCACGCCACGCTGCCGATCGCCCACCTTGTGAGCCTCATCAACGATGAGAGCATGCACCCTAAGGTTGACGTGAGCCAGCAATAGAATATGGAGTCGCTCCTGCGTCAGCACGAAAACGCGCTTGCGAGCGGGCGGGTCTGCTTTGACAATCGGAATTGACGAGACCGCCACCTCATACAAGCGGTACTGGTCCAGCACGCATCTCAGGTCGCGTTCTACCTGGCTGATTAGCGCGCGCGTCGGAACCACATACACCACTGTCATGTCCGTTGAGCCGCGATTCAACTCGACGATCCATCGCGCAAGAATGAACGATTTCCCTGCCGACGTGGGCGCCGACACGGACACCCAACCGTCCTTCATGACGTGGTCCCACAGTTTGTGCTGAAATCTGTTTACACGAAGGTGGGTGTCCCCTTCCCCTTCTATCGAGTGTGTGTGCAAGCGATTCGTGAACTCAACCCGCGCCGCGCCCGGGAGACGATCTGCAAACGAAGGCTTCAGCAGTCTGCGGTGTTCTGCCAACCGAATGGACGGGTGGTTGGCAAGGGCGTCAAGAATGAGCGCCGCGGCATCCTTCTGTGTCTCGGTCACACCTTCATCACACAGACACGCCTGAGCAAGCCTCAGAGCGGTCGCTTGACAGCGACCGTCTTCGGATTGTGCCAACACACTGGCCGCGAGAAGGAGGTAGCGCCAGTCATGCTCGACATGGCTGTGTTCGGCGAGTCGCACGAAGGTCGAACCTAGCTCGCCGCAGACCGAATCGATCACCACTCGCTGAGCGCGTTCGCGAAAGCCAGACAAATCGACGAGCCACGTCGCGATATCACGGAGAGCCATCGTGACCTCCACTCTTCTTCGCTCGACGTCGCGTGCGCTCCGAACTGGGCGCCCCAGTTGCCACATGGACCGCTGGTCCGGAGCTCGCCGGGGGGGGAGTCGCGGCTGCGCCAGTCATCACGGTCGGCACATGGAGCCCTGACGACGCGGCGACGCCGAGGCCCAGTTCCTCGCGCAGCAATTGCCTATACTCCTCGGCGGACGGGAAAGGAACCAACAGAAAGTGCATTGCAAATGCGTCCAGTGTCTCCTCGGCAAGTCGCTTCTGCACATGCCCCCTCCATCGGGGCAGGCTGCCCACGATCCGATCCGCCATCGTCGAGAGTTCAGCGGTGCCTGCTGTGAGGGGATATGCCTCACAGTCGAAGCCGACGAGACACAGGCCACAAAACTCCAATGAGTTGAATGCCACTGAGTCGGGGTCAAGGTAGTTCTTGAGTGCCTGTTCGAGAGCAGCGTCGTTGAGGTCCGCGTGACGCTGCAGGAGTTGAAGGTCCCGATCCCCGGACGACTCGCTAAGCATTGGCCGAAGCGAACTGAGACACTCGCGCACGGCATCAGCTACGTCCGCGTAGATCTTGGACTCGCCCCAATAGAGGAGCAGCTTGCCGCTAGTCGGATCAACCCCTGCATGCAGTCCGTCTGCCCCGTGAACATGCATCTGCGCATTCGTCTTCAGACTCATCTTACAAATCAACTGCGGCAGACGAAGAATCTTCTCGGTAAGTACGAACAGCAAGAGTTCTCCCCCCTCGCCGCTCTTCTCAAGGTCCGTAAACAACCCCCTCGCCTCATTTGCGAGGCGAACCAACTTCTGCGTCGATCCCGTCCTCTTCAGATCCTCTTGGGCCGCGCTGATGCGACTCCTGGGAATGGCATAGTCAAGCACGTGCTCAGCGATGGCCTGAACGAGCGCCCGTGTTCGAGGTCGACCGTTCCCGTCCAACTTGAGGCAATGGCAGTGCACCGTTACGCGCGTGCCGTCGACGATCACGTGGCTCTCCACGTCGTGCAGGAGTCCGTCTAGGGTTGTCGCTGGACCTCTAGCCAGATTGTGCAGGGCCTTCTCGAGCGCGCCGGAGGGTGTCGTCACTTGCAGGCCGCGCTGTCCACGAGACCCGTCGCGAGGAGACGGCTCTCGTCACGGTGACACCGTTCGTCGAGGCGACGTGTCTGGAATCTCTTGAGAACCATGCCGCTGATCCCTCCCGGACGCGACAGCGTACCTGACGGCGCGACATCGCTGCCACTGTTTTGGGAGCGTGGGCCTCCCGCCGACGACGATCTCGCCGGGAGTTCGGCGGCGAACGAAACAGCGACCGACAGGTCACCGAGAATTTTCCGCCAACTGAAGCCCCGACCCATCACTTCGCGGAAGATTCTCCGCAAATCGAAGCCTGGACCCATCGCTTCGCGCACAATTCTCCGCCGAACGAAGCCTCGACCCATCACTTCGCGCAGAATTCTCCGGCGACCGAAGCTCGGACCCATCCCCGACCGCAAATTCCAGCGCGGATCGATGGGTCCAGGCCTCCCGCGGGGCAACGCGCAGCGTTCCGTGAAGCCGCGACCCTTCTCTTCCTGAGGTTCGTGCGCCCGTCGAAGCGCTGAGCGACCTGGAAACCTGAAGGATTCCGGGCCGGTGTGAACTTTCTTCAGGCGGGCAGGAAACACGACGGAAGGGTTGCCGACAAGGGGGCCAGCGAGGCGCGGTGCCTCGAATGAGAAGGAGACAGCCATGCCTGTCGATCGTGATCCCGGTTCCCTCAACGTTCGTTCCCTCAACCCCGACTCGAAGGAGATCCCCATGCCCACCGACATCCACACCCAGAACCAGAACAGCTTCAAGGCAGCGCTCGAGGCGCGTCGCGCCGTGCTCGACGCGATGCCCGAGGGCCACATCCAGCGGCCTGTTCGCCTCGACCTCATCGGCGCGTCGGAGACCGTCATCAGCACCCTGCGCGGGCTGACCGACGACGTCCGCATCGAGCTCGTCGCCGAGTACGGCGACCGCGTGACCAACGTGCTCGACGGTCTCGAGACCGACGTGCGCGCTGCGCGGCAGGCCGACGCCGAGCTCGCCACCAAGGAGGAGAGCGCCGACGTCGGCGCGCTCCACGAAGAGGTCATGGCGATGTACGAGCGCCTCCTCACGGATGCGACGTCGCTGGTGCACCGCGGTTTCCTTCCCAAGGAGCGCCTCGCGGCGCCTCGGGATCTCAAGAGCTACCAGGGGACGCTGCAGAGCCTCCTCTGGGTGATCGAGATCTTCCGCGACGTGTGGCCGAGCGTCGCGTCGGAGACGCCGGTGAAGACGGCCGATCTCGACCGCGCCGACGACCTCGCGTCGCGCATGGCGGACGCCCTCGGAAAGAAACAGCACGGCGCGCTGCGGGCGGTCGCGCTGGAGACCCGCACGCGCGCGTTCAGCTACCTCGTGCGGCAGTACGAGGAGCTGCGTCGCATGGTCACGTTCGTCCGTTGGTTCGAGGGCGACTTCGACAAGATCGTTCCATCGCTCTACGCAGGGCGCGGTCAGCGCAAGCCCAAGGTCGTCGACGTCGAGGACGATGTCTCGACCGACGACGAGGAAGAGCTGACGTCCGTACCTGGACCGGTCCCGAACAATGGTGGACCGGCCTTCAGCAGCTGATCGGGGCTGAGGTCGTGCCGCGGCACGGCCTCGCCGATTCATCTCGCGCGGCACGGGCGCCGTGAGCGTCGCCATCGCGCGCCTTGCTCGTGCCGCGCAGCTTCATCGTCGCGCTGCGTCCGCGTCGCGCGGCGACGTGATCGCCTCGGGGCTCGGCCGCAGAGGACGGAGCACCAACGCCACGAGCGCCGCGGCGACGAACGGCGCGGGGATCACCCAGCGTGCGAGGGCGCCGTCCTCCACTGCCACCTTCGTCGCGAGGGTGATCCCCAGAACACCGAGGACGGTGACGAGGACTCGAGCGAAGCGATCGGCCCGTCCTCCCGCCGCCGCGCACATGCCCACACCGCCCGCGGCCAGACTCGCCAAGCCGAAGCGGTCGGAGGCGGGACCGCCGAGGAGTGCCTCGATCGTGAAGCCGAAGCCGATCACCGGCGCTGCGACGAGCATTCCGTGCTGGAGCTCATCGAACGTCCCGGAACGTCCCTGTCGGACTCATGGGCTCTCGTCCTCGGTGCTCTCCGAGCGAGCGAGCAGCTTCATCAATCCCTCGTAGTGCACTTCGTCGACCGTGCGCATCAGGTCGAGGAGATCGAGCAACACTGGCTGCGTCTCCGAGAGCAGCGAGAGATCTCGGCCGAGCTCTCGGCTCGTGTCGCCGTGCGAGCCAGTGTGGAGGAGGCGGAGGATGCGCATGCGCTTGCTGGCGTCGAACCCGTGTTGGTCGACGACGCGGTCGAGGCGCTCCGTCAGATCGCCCGACATCTCGGGGAAACGGAACGCGAGGAAGGTGTCGAGGAGACGACGCGCGAGGCTCGGCATCCCGTAGTGCTGCTCCATGGCAGGTACGTTCGCCCGGTGCGCCTCGTCGTGCACACGCTTGAAGAGATAGTGGTACTCGGACTCGTGCTCTCCGAGCAGCGGATCCAGGGCGCCGAGCACGCTCGCGCGCGAGCCGTCGTCGTGTCGGAACGAGCGGAGCTGAAAGAGGCGCGCCGGGCGCTGCGCCGGGTACTTGCTGCGCTGGCTCGGCAGGTGCTGGAACCAGCTCGTCACCAGACGCAGGAAGGCGAAGTCGTGCGTGAGCAGGATCAATTGCCCACAACGCGTGGTGCGCTCCTTCAGGTAGCTGAAGGCCGAGAACAGGGCATTGGCGTCCAGGCTCGAGACGGGATCGTCGATCACCACGATGCCATTCGTGACGTCGAACGTCTTGTCCTCGAGCGACTTGAGGAAATAGAGGAACGCGATGGCGGTGCGCTCGCCCTCACTGAGGTTCGAGACCGGCTGTCCATGGCGGGTGAGCGAGTAGCCGTTGCCCTTCACCTCGAAGCGCAGCTCGTCGCGTCCGAGGTAGGTGCGCAGCTCTTCCGTCAGCTCTTCGGCCGGACGTCGGTGCTCGAGCACCGCGCGCTCGAGCGCGTCGATGCGTGTCTGGAGGCTCGGGGGCCGAGCCCTCAGCCCCTGCAGCGACTCGTCGGCTCTCTTCACAGCGTCAGCGAGCTGCGAGTAGTCGGGATAGGCCTCGGCGACGAAGGACGCCTCGAGCTCCCGGCACGCTTCCTCGACGGATGCCTGGAATCGGTGGGACGTCTGGTTGTGCTGCTCGACGAGCGCTTGCAGTGACGTCACCGCGTCGCGCAAGGCGACCGAAGACGTTGGCGTCGCGGCCACCGACGGGACGGCTGCGAACGGATTCGTGCGCTTCTGCTCCACGCGCTCGAGGAGGAGATCGAGCGCCGAGGTGATCCCCGTGAGCGCCCGAGAGACTGCCTCGTTGGACGACGCGACCTCCGCCGAGAGCGTCTCGTAGAAGCGCGTGGGCTCGGGCAGCCGCGACGAGACCGAGGTTTGTCGTGCGGCGTGGAGCTTCGCCGCCAACGCATTCAGCTCCTTCTGGAATCCAGCGAAGGCGTCGTTGAAGTGCGCCTCGAGCGCCGCGCGCCGCTTCGGCTTCAAGGGCTGAGCACAGAAATGACACGTGTCCGTGGTGTGCTGTCCCGAGTGAAGCGTGAGACCACGCTGCACCCAGGCGGCGAGGCTCGGGTCGGCCGTGAGCTCGTCGAGCGTCTGCGCCACGACCGAGCGCCCGACCAGCAACTCCACCTCTCGGGCGAGCGACTCGAGGTCGATCGAGGGCGCGCGGACCGACTCGATCGGGGGCTTGGGCTGGGCGTCTTTCTGGGTGCGGAGGCGCGCCCTCCGCTCTTCGTCGAGGAGCGACAGGCTGGCTCGCTCGGCGCTCATCGCCTGTGCCGCCTGCTTGAACCTGCGCTTGTCGTAGTTGTTGTAGGCAGTGCTGTTGGCGCTCGTCAGCACGCCCTTGATGATCTTGGCCTGTGCGACACACAGCGCATCGAGCGCATCGTCCGCACGCTTCTTCTCGTCCGTCGCGCTCGCGATGGCTGCGTACGCGGCGGTGAGCTCGGCGCGCAGCGCCTCCACCTCGTTCTGCTTCTCGAGGCTGTCTTCGCCGAGGAAGTAGATGGGGGCGATGCCGCCAGTCGACGACAACGCGGTGCGGATGAAGTCGCGGTCGAAGACGCGGACTGGGGGGAGATCGGGAGAGTCGAAGTGAGCGCCCGAGAAGCGTCTGCCGTTCTCGAGCTCCAGCTCGGCCTCGCCCTCGGTGAGCGGCGTGCGCCTCGCGACGTGCGCGAGCAGTGACGAGAGCGTGGTCTTGCCCGAGCCGTTCCAACCGTAGACGACGTTGAAGCGCGCGAAGTCCGGCAGCTCGTTCGGCCACACGAAGTCGCGAAAGACACGGTGACGCAGCTTGGTGATGCGCTTCAGCTTCACGCGCGCATCGTAGGCGCCGGGCTCGGTCAGGGAAAGGGAACGCGGACTGGCACGCTCGTGTCGGTGCCCGTTGCGACGCCACAGCTGCCTTCGGTGTTGCGTCCCCAGCACCAGACACTGCCGTCGTCGCGGAGGGCGCACGCGTGCGCGTCACCGAGGGAGAGGTCGGTGACGCGATCGAGGCTCGACACGACGACGGGGATCGCGCTGCCCTGCGAGCGACCGTCGCCGAGCTGGCCTTCGTTGCCCGCGCCCCAGCAGTGGACCTCTGCGCTCACGATCGCGCAGCTGAAGAAGCGGCCGACGGCGATGCGTGTCGCGGCGCCGGGCAGCTGCACGCGGCGCGGCGTGGGCGTGTCGTCGTACGGCGTGCTGCCGAGCTGTCCGTAGCGCGCGTGGCCCCAGCAGGAGACGCTTCCGTCCGTGGCGATCGCGCACGCGTGACCTTCGCGAGAGACGGCGATCGCGCGCGCGCTGGGGATGCCGACGACGCGAACGGGCGTGCGCGCACGTTCGGTGCTCGCGCCGTCACCGAGCGCGCCGCGGAGGCCGCGGCCGAAGCAGTGGAGCGCGCCGTCGCGGGTGATCGCGCAGCCGCTGGGGCCACCGTGGGAGGCGCTCACGACGTTCGTGAGCGGGACCGTCAGCCAGTCTTCGGTGGCGAGCACGTCCGAGCCCGCGCCGAGCTGGCCGAACTGGTTGTCGCCGCGACAGCGCAGCGCGCCGCGCGGGTCGATGCTGCAGATCGTGTTGCCCATCGCGCTGGCGACGAGCGTCTGCGCGGGCACGCTCGCGAGCTCGAGCGTGTCCGTGCGCCAGTCTTCGGGCGAGTGATCCACGGTACCGAGGCGCTGGATGTCCCACGTGCCGCCGCTGACGAGGCGATCGCCCGCGAGCCGCACGACCGGCTGACTGCCGTGCATGTCGAGCGTCTGTGCGTCGTGCACACGCGCGAGCGGCGTGGGCGTGGGGCGCGGCCCGAGGATCGAGGTGCGGGGAAAGATCTGCGTGAGCACCACGTCGTTGCCCCAGCAGAGCACGCGACCGTCGGTGGTGCGCGCGCAGCTGTGATCACCACCGACGGCGATCTGCGCGACGGTGGCCCGGCCCGTCGGTGTGGGCGTCGGCGTCGGTGTCGCCGGCGCTGTCGTCGCGGGAGGTCGCGCCGGACGTCGACGCCGACGTTGAGCGGACGCATCGTCGGACGAGGCGAGGACGACGAGCGCGACGAGCGCGCAGGTGAGGACGCGGTGCATCCGAGGATGATGCGATGCGCGGTCGGGAGGCGTACCTGAAACGTCCTGACGATACAGGGACGAGGCAAGAGGCCCTCCATGGGAGGGGCTCTTCGTGTTGTCATCATTCGGCGCTGCGGGCTGCCTCGAGGCCCTTCTGGATCGATCCCACCGTGTCGGTCCGTGCCGCCCGATGCGCCACGCGGATCGCGTTGCGGATCGCGCGGGCCGTCGAACGTCCGTGCGCCTTGATGCACAGGCGGTCGAAGCCGAGGATCGGGACGCCGCCGTATTCCTGCCAGTCGGTCACCTGGCGCAGTCGCTGGATCGCAGGGGCCAAGAGCAACAAACCCGCTTTGTATTGCAGGGACTTCTCGCTCGCGGAGCGTGCCAGTCTCATGACCGTCTCGCTGATGCCCTCGAGCATCTTGAGCACGATGTTGCCGGTGAAGCCGCTCGTGACGACGACGTCGGCCGTGCCACGCGGGATGTCCATGCCCTCGATGTTGCCGATGAACTCGAAGCCTCCGTCGCTCCGCGCGCCGAGGCGCTTCAAGACCGCGTGCGCCTTCACCACCGACTCGGTGCCTTTGCTCTCTTCGCCACCCACCGAGAGAAGGCCCACGCGAGGGCGGGAGTTCTTGGAGATGCACTTCGAGTACGCAGCGCCCATGACCGCGAAGCCCACGAGGTCCTCCGCGCTCGCTTCGAGCGTGAGACCGGCATCGAGGATGAGAGAGAACGGATCGTCTTTTTCTCCACGACGGCGCTCCGTGGGATAGACGGCGCCGAGCGCCGAGCGCGTGACGCCCTGCAATCGGGTGAAGGTGCGCGCGCAACACATCGTCACTGCGCCCGTGTTGCCGGCCGAGACGAGCACCTGCGCCTCGCCGGCCTTGACGAGCTCGGCGGCCACGAGGATCGACGCACCAGGCTTGGACGTGATGGCCTCTTTGGGCTTCTCGTCCTGCGCGATCACCTCGCTCGCGTGGACGATCCGGATCTTGTCGCGATCGTGGGGGTGCTTCTCGAGCTCGCGCCGCAGCACGTCTGCGTCGCCGACGACGAACAGGCGCGGTGACTCGGGGTGCTGGCTCACCTCGCACGCGCCCGCGAGCGTCGCGGGTGGGCCGAGGTCCGAGCCCATCGCGTCGAGCGCGATCGCGATGCCCGAGCCGCTCGACATCAGGTCACCGCTCGGCGTCGCTTCTTGCCGCCGGGTGAGAGACGCTCGCGCAGCTTCTCGACACGATCGAGCACCGAGAGAGCGCGGCCGCCGTAGCTCTTCACCAGGCGCATCACGAGGCCCTCGTCGTCTGCGCTCATCGGGTCGAAGCCCGGCTCGGCGGCGCGGGGACCATAGAGCTTCTCCATCACGTCCATCACGCTCTGCCGGACCATGCCGCGAAAGGGAACCTTCGCGATCATGCCGTACATCGCGGCGTTGCCGCGCGTCTCGTGATCGGGGTGCGCCTCGAGGTACGCGATCGCCGAGCGGAGGTCCTCGAGGTAGTCCTCGATGCGGCTCTCGTGGTTGCTCGTGACGGTGCAGTGGATGCAGTTGGGGTTCTGCTGTCGATCGACGAGCCAGTCGCGATCCTCCAGGCGATCGGCGAGCGCGAAGACGTCGAGGCCCGTGTCGGCCTTCGCCTTGAACGAGACGATGCACATGTCGGGCTTGGCCACGAGCTCGAGCTTGCCCGTGGCCTCGATGCCTTCGGCGAGGCGCGCGGCGGCCTTCATCGCGCGATCGACGTGATCGACGTAGCCGTTCTCGCCCATCGCCATGAGCGCGGCCCACGCGCCCGCGATCGCGCCGCCGGGCCGCGTGCCCGCGACCGTGGGTGACGCGTAGATGCCACCAGGCCAGTCCGTCGAGACGAAGAACTGGTGCTTGAGGTGATCCATGTCGCGGTAGACGAGCACGCTCGCGCCCTTGGGCGCATAGCCGAACTTGTGGATGTCGGCGGAGATGCTCGTGACGCCGGGGACGCGGAAGTCCCAGAGCGGAAGCGGATAGCCGAGGCGCTCGGCCCAGGGGAGGAAGAAGCCGCCGATGCACGCGTCGACGTGACAAGGGATCGCGTTCTTCTGCGCGAGCGACGCGATCTTCTCGATCGGATCGACGACGCCGTGCGGGTACTGCGGCGCAGAGCCCACGAGCAGCACGGTGTTGGCGTCGATGAGGCTCGCCATGTCGGCGACGTCGACGCGCATCGAGGCGTCGAGCTTCGCGAAGCGCACCTCGCAGCCGAAGTAGTGACCGGCCTTGTCGAACGCGACGTGCACTGTCTCGGGCACGACGATGTTCGGTCGCACGAGCTTCTTGTTCTTGGCCTTCGCACGGTCGCGGGCGGCCTTCACTGCGAGGAGGATCGACTCGGTGCCGCCGCTCGTCATCGTGCCGACGGTGTGCGGGCCACCGTGCAGCATCGAGGCGGACATGCGCACGACCTCGGCCTCCATGCGGCGGAGGCTCTTGAACGCCATCGGGTTCAGGCCGTTCTCGGAGAAGAAGAGGTTGTGCGCCTTCTTGATCAGCTCCGAGTGCTCGTCGGACGCGTGGTAGACGAGGCTGAAGACGCGACCCTCACGCCAGTCGGCGTCGCCCTCGCGCAGGTCCTTCAGGCGATCGAGGATCTCTTCGTGCGGCAGGCCGCGTGCAGGCAGGGTGACGCTCATCGCGCGCGAGGATAGCCGCGCGCGATGCAAAGAGCCCCGATCTCCGAACCCCGGGGTGCAATCCCGGGGCAGTGAGAGCGCTCGATGCTTCGAGGCAAGCCCGACGAGCGGGCTCGGTGTCGAGGCTGGTGTGCTCGACCTCGTCGCGACTCGATCAGCGACGGGGCCGGCGCGCGGTGCCGCCCGTGGGCGCGGTCATGTCGCTCGCCATGCAGCCGTCGAGCTGACGCGGCCCGGACGCGGGCGCCGGATCGACGATGTGGAACTCGACGCGGCGGTTGGCCTGGCGACCATCGGCCGTGGCGTTGTCCTCCATCGGGTGCACCTCGCCACAGCCCCACGGCTCGAGGCGCGACATCTCGAGGCCGTGCTCGATCAGCCAGCGCACCACGCTCGCCGCGCGACGGCGCGAGAGGTCGAGGTTCGCGACGTCGCGGCCGCGATCGTCGGTGTGGCCCTCGATGCGCAGGCGCAGCAGCTGCGGGTTCGCGGCGATCACCGCTCGCACCTCTTCGAGCACGGGGAAGCTGCGATCGAGGATCACGTCGCGGTTCGTCGCGAACTCGACGCGCTGGAGGATGAAGATCTGACCCGTCTCGGTGTCGAGGCGCACGGCGCGCGGGCACCCGTGATCTTCGGGGCGACCGGGCGCGAGCGGGCACTCGTCGTCGGGATCGAGGACGGTGTCCTGATCGTTGTCGGGATCGGGGCAGCCGTCCTCGTCTTGGAAACGATCGAAGTCCTCGGGCTCGTTGGGGCACTGATCGTTGGGATCGAGGAGGCCATCGCGATCGTTGTCGGGCTCGGGGCAGCCATCGGTGTCCTCGAAGCCGTCGCGATCCTCGGGGTGCATCGGGCACTGATCGTCGACGTCGAGGATGCCGTCCTGATCGTTGTCGGGATCGGGGCAGCCGTCTTCGTCCTCGAACTGATCGCGATCCTCGGGCTCGGTGGGGCAGCGGTCGTCGGGATCGAGGATGCCGTCGCCGTCGCGGTCGCCGGGCTGCTCGATCGGCGTCGGCGCAGGTGCCGTGGTGCACTGCGAGTCGGACCAGCCGACGTTGAAGAGCGCGCGGAAGTCGGGCGAGCCGTAGCCGCGCGACATGCCGCCGCCGCCCGCGAGGCCCACCACGAGGCCGCAGATCGGCTGGCCACGAAGACCGATCAAGCCCTCGAACGGGCTGAGCTCGCGGCTGCCGAACGCCTCGAACGTGCCGGCGCCGAAGCCCTCGAGGTGACCGGTGATCGAGCGGCCCTCGGCGTCGCTCCAGATCGGGATCGTGAGGCCGAGCGCGTAGGTGATCTCGTGGCTCACGGACAGACCCGAGCTGACGAGGCGCGCTTGATCGGTGGCGCGCATGCGGGCGCCGAGGTCGAGCGTGACGCGCCATCCGCCGTCGAAACGGAGCTCGCCGATGAGCTCGGGATGAACGAGCAGGCCCTGCTCACCGGAGTAGCGCTGCGCGGCGTTGCTCCACAGCGCGGTGGGCAGGCCGAACGTGAGCTGGAGCGCGAGCGCGAAGATCTCGCCGCGCTCGCCGAAGAGGCGCACACGACCGCCGAGCGCGAGATCGCCCAGGCCTGCGCCGTCGGCGGCCGCGAAGCCCGCGGGCACCTGCCCCGCCTCGACGCCGTTCATCACGAGGTTCACGGGCAAGGAGAGGAAGAGCACGAGCCGATCGAAGAGACCGAGGTGCGCCGAGACGTGCGCCGCGAGCTGGTGCTCGATGATCGAGAAGGACTCGCTGGCGGCGACGCCGCGATCGTCTTCGTAGACGAGCGGGTTGAGGGCGTAGTCGAGCGTGAGCTGCGCGCCGACGCGGAGGTGGCCACGATCGTCGGGGCGGCTCAGCGCGAAGCCGTCTTCGGCGGTCTCGCCGGGTCGGAACTGATCGACGGTGACGCTCGCGTCCTGCGCGAGGACGGGCGTGCTGATCAGCGCGGTGAGGGCGAGGACGAAGTGGAAGAGGAAGAAAGGAGAGCTGCGGCGCGACATGGCGGCCGCTCTTAGCGCACTTTTTCGAACGGGCAGCGCGGGCGGGTGATCAGCGCAGGCCGTGTCGGCGCAGGAGCTCCCAGAGGTGCGAGCGATCCATGTCCGCGTCGCGCGCGGCCTGGCTCACGTTGCCGCTCGCGCGCTCGAGCAGCTTCGGCAGGTACGCGCGCTCGAACTCGTGGAGCACGAGCTGACGCGCGTCCTTGTAGGGCTGCTCGAGCAGCGGCGTGAGCGCGAGCTGCGGGCCTACGCTCGGCGTGCTGCTCGGCGGCGGCAGGGTCGTCACCACACCGTCGCCCGAGATCAGCACCGGCGGCTCGCCCATCGCGAGCGTGGCGTCGACGACGTTGCGCAGCTCGCGCACGTTGCCGGGCCAGTCGTGGCGCCGCAGCTGCTCGAGGAACGACGCGTCGAGCAGGCGATCGAGGTCGGCGGGGCGCGCGTGCGCGTCCTTCGCGAAGTGCTCGACCAGCGGCGCGAGGTCGTCGAGGCGCTCGCGCAGCGCCGGGACCGCGAGCCGCACGACGGCGAGGCGGTAGTAGAGATCGAGACGAAAGCGCTGCGCGTTCACCTCGGCGCGCAGGTCACGGTGCGTCGCGCCCACGATGCGCACGTCGACCTGGACCTCGTCGCGACCGCCCAGCCTGCGGAAGCGCTTTCGCTCGAGCGCGCCGAGCAGCATCGGCTGGAGCGACTCGGGCAGCTCGCCGATCTCGTCGAGGAAGAGCGTGCCTCCGTGCGCGCGCTCGAACGCGCCGATGTGACGTCGGTCGGCGCCGGTGAACGCGCCCTTCTCGTGGCCGAAGAGCTCGCTGCCCACGAGCGTGGGGGAGAGCGAGGCGCAGTCGACGGTCTCGAACGCGCCGTTCTTGCGGGGGCCGCGCTCGTGGAGAGCACGCGCGAGCAGCTCCTTGCCGGTGCCCGACTCGCCCACGAGCAGGACCGAGACCTCGCTCTGCGCCGCCTTGAGCAGCTGGGCGAGCACACGACGCATCGCCGCGCTGCGCGCCGAGAAGCGCTCGAAGCCGGGCTCGCCCTCGCTGTCGAGCAGCTCGACGTCGACGCGACCGCCCTTCTCGATGCGCACGCGGCTCTGGCCGAGAGCGATCACTGCGCCGATCGGCACCGTCGCGCGCTCGAGGCGCGCGCCTTCGAAGAACGTCCCGTTCGTCGAGCCCCCATCGAGGATCGAGACGCCGAGAGGCGCGCACGTGAGCGTGACGTGGAAGCGCGAGACCTGCGGATCGGTGAGCACGAGATCGTTGCCGTCCGCGGTGCCGACCGAGAGCTGCTCTCCGCTCGCTTCGATCGCGCGGCTGGCGTCGGGGCCGTCGATCACGACGAGGCGCACCGAGTCGACCGGCTGCGAGCTCGCGGAGGTCCGCGGCACGGTGTGTTGGGGATCCATGTCGGCGCGAGCCTATCCGAGACCCAGTCTCTGGGGATGTGTCCGAAGTGTCTGGTGAATGCGCTGTAGAGTCCGCGCATGTCCGCGGAAGCCACGGGCGCGCGACGGACGGTCGCTCGCCCCTTCTTCTTCAAGATCGCCCTCGTCATCGCGGCGACGGTCTCGCTCTCGCTCGCCATCCTCGGCTGGGTCGTCATCGACGCCAACGAAGAGACGCTCGAGGATCTCGCGCGCAGCCGTCAGCACCTCGCGCTCGAGGACGTCGCGCGCTCGGTGGAGGCGAGCCTGCGCAGCGACGAGGACGTCCTCGAGACGATCGGTCGCGTGATCGTCGCGACGCCGGAGGCGCAGGCCGACGCGATCCCCACGCTCGTCGCGAGCTTCGTGTCGGGCGCGAGCAGCATCGACGCGGTCGCGATCTACGCCGCCGACGGCGAGCGCATCGACGTGGTGCGTGAGGCGGACGCGACCACGAGCCTCCCCCCGTCGCTCGGCGAAGAGCAGCGCGATCTCGCGTCCGCTCAGGGCAGCCTGAGCTCGGTCGAGGACGACGGCAGCGTGCTCTCGATCGTGCCGCTGCGATCGAGCGGCGGGGTGACGGGCTTCGTCGCCGCGCGCACGAGCCTCGGGCCGATCACTCAGCACATCGAGGCGCTCGGCGTACGTCACTTCGGCAACGTCGAGGCGCCCATCCTCCTCGTCGATGGGCGCGGACGCGCGCTCGCAGGGCTGGGAGGAGGTCTGCCCGCGGTGCCGAGCGCGTACGCGACAGGGCTCGAGGCGAGCCGCGCGGGCAGCTACGCGGAGATCGTCGGAGCTGGAAGCGAAGCGCGCCTCGTGACGATCGAGCGCGTCGATCTGCGCCCCTTCCGCATCGTGGTGAGCGAGCCGACGTCGGTCGTGTTCGCGAGCGTCGCGGAGCTGCGGCGCTGGGTGATCACCGCGGTCGTGCTCGGCGTGCTGCTCTCGTTCGCCGTCTCGTGGGCGCTCGGACGCCGCCTCGCCGCGCCGATCGCAGCGCTCGTGACGCAGGCCGATCACCTCGCGCACCGACGTTTCGATCGACGTGTCGTCATCGACAGCGGCGACGAGCTCGCGGTGCTCGGTCGCGCGATGAGCGACGCGGCGAGCGAGCTCTCCACGAGCGAGGCCCGCATCCAGAAGGAGATCGCGATCCGCACGGACCTCGGTCGCTACCTGCCGGCCGAGATCGTCGATCGTGTGGTCTTGCGCGAGCAGGACATGGGCCTGGGCGGTCAGAAGCGCGCGGTCACCGTGCTCTTCGCCGACGTCGTCGGCTTCACGCCGCTCACCGAGAAGCTCGCCGCCGAGGACACGGTGAAGCTCTTGAACGAGCTCTTCACGCTGCTCACCGAGATCGTGTTCCGACACGGCGGCACGCTCGACAAGTTCATGGGCGACTCGGTGATGGCGATCTTCGGCGCGCCCACGGAGCAGGCCGATCACGCGCAGCGCGCGATCGCGTGCGCAGAGGACATGCTGCGCTTCCTCGACACCGGCAACGCAGGCTGGAGCGAGCGCTACGACGTGAAGATCGAGCTCGCGATCGGCGTCGCGAGCGGCGAGTGCGTCGTGGGCAACATCGGGAGCGAGCGGCGCATGGAGTACACGGCGATCGGCGACGTGGTGAACACCGCCGCGCGCCTCGAGGCGATCGCACGACCGAACCAGATCCTCGTGCCGGAGGCGACGGCCAAGATCGTGGGAGACGACTTCGAGCTGATCGATCGCGGCGAGCGTGAGCTACCGGGCAAGCGAGGCACGGTGCGCCTCTTCGAGGTCAGCGTGTGACGCACGATCGCCTGCGTGTGCTCGTCCTCGGCTGGCACGACGCGACGCCTCGACACCTCCGCGCGGTCGCGCGCCTCTACACGGCGGACCGACACGTCGTGCATCCGGTGCTGAGCGAGTCGGGGCGATCGCTCGCGCGGCGTGGCGGCTTCGAGCAAGAAGGACGCGCGCACGCACGGGCGCTGGCCCGCGCCCACGAGCTCGATCCACGACCCTTGCTCGTGCACTCGTTCTCGAACGCGGGCTTCTGGACGCTCGCGTCGATGCTGGGCGCGCTCGGTCGAGAGCATCCGTTCGTGCTCGATCACCACGTCGGCACGATCCTCGACAGCGCGCCGGGCTTCGACGAAGCGATGCACGTGTCGTTCACCGCGCGCACAGCGCCGATGGCCTTTCTACCCGGGCTGCTCGTGCGCCTGGGACGCCCGCCTCGCCACACCCATCCGATCCTCACACCTCTTCTCTCTGTGTTCTTCGGCGCATGGCACCTGCTCGCGCCCGCGCAGATCGCGTTCATGCGCGGCGCGCTCCAGACGGTGCGCGACGCACATCGCGCCACGGCGGATCGCGCGGCGCTGCCGCTGCTGTCGATCTGGGGCGGCGCCGATCGGCTCGTCGAGCCGCGCTACGTCGAGGCCTTCCTCGATCGCTGCGCCGCAGACGGCGTCCCCGTCGAGCGCCTCTACTTCCCCGACTCGGTGCACGTTCGGCACCTCGTCTCCCATCGCGCGGCGTACGAGCGTGCCGTCCGCGACTTCGCGCGACGGGTCACCGACACGTGAGGATGTGTAAGCGGCCGTTCATGACCCGAACGAGACCGTGAATAGCCGCTTACTGCGAACGTCCGTCGCCCGCATGTGTCGCCGGACGATCACGAAACCGAGGAATTGGCTGAGCATTGGCGTGTTCGTGGGCTTGGCCCTGAGCTCCGGTGGATGCGTTCGCTACTACGCGGGCGTGGGCCATGGTGCGACGTGGCCAGGGTCGGGGCCGACCTCGCAGGGGTACGCACAGGCCTCGACGCCGGTGACACAGGCCTCGAGCTCGGCGACGCCGCCCGTGGTCGTGGTGAACTCGTGGAGCCCCGGCGCGGGGTGGTCGACGCCTCCGATCGTCGAGGCGAGCGCGAGCGCGACGGCCACCGCGAGCGTCGGGAGCTCCGGCGCCGGCGAGCCGAGCGCGGGTGGATCGATCGAGGTCGTCGCGTCGCTCGGGGGCCTGTGTGGGCCGGGCGCGCCGATCGAAGGCGGCATCGCACGGCTGGGTGATCTGTCCTCGCTCGGCGCGCACGCGCTCGAGACGACGCCGCCGCTCTACGCCGATGCGCACGTGCGTGTGCGCGCGTCGCTCGCGCACGACGCGCTGCCCGCGAGCGGTGGTGCGAGCAGCGTCGTGGTGAGCGTCGAGGGCCTCGCGCCGCCGGCGATCGTGCCCCCCTTGCGTGTGCACCTCGTGATCGACGCGAGCACCTCGATGGAGGGCGCGTGGGACGACGTGAAGACCGCGGCCCTCGCAGTGGTGCGGCGGCTTCGTCCTCAGGACGAGCTCCAGATCGTTGTCTACGGCACCGGCGCGACCGAGGCGCTGGCGCCCCTCGCGATCGGTGACGGATCACGCGCGCGCGCCGTGATCGCAGGCCTCCGTTTCGGCGGCCGTACCCACATCGAGTCGGGCCTGCGCCTCGCGTACGGAAGCTGTCGCGACGCCGGGCGATCGCTCGTGATCGTGATCTCGGACGGCGTCCCGCAAGGTGGCCTCTCGAGCCCCGACGAGCTCGGCGCGCTCGCGGCGCAGGCGAACGCGGACGATGGCGCGGTGACTCTCGCGATCGGGCTGGGCACCGAGTTCCACACCGGCATCCTCGCGGCGATCGGCGAGCAGGGCGGCGGCGAGCTGCGCCTCGCGCCTCGGTCGGGCGAGCTCGCGACGCTGCTCGAGCGCGAGCTCGCGGCGCGCGGAGCGATCGTGGCGAGCAGTCTCGCAGGCAGCGTGACGCCGACACCGGGCGTGGTGATCGCAGGCGAGGCGCGCTTCGGCGCAGGCGCGATCCATTAAGTACTGAGATGGAAACAACCATCCACGGCGCCCTGCTAGCTATGCTCGCAGGGTGTATTTTTTCCGATGTAAAGTGGCGTCGGATACCTAATTTCCTGTGCCTCGGCATCGCCCTCCTCGGGCTGGCCGAGACAGCGCTTGACACGCCTGGCGCCACGTTTGGTCGCCTACTTATTTCTGGCGCCTTGTTTGTCGGCGGCCTCGCCCTGCACCAGAAGAAGATCCTCGGCGGCGGCGATATCAAGCTTCTGGCCGCCCTCTCGATCTTTCTGGCGCCCATCGAACTGCGCTTGTTCATCCTGCTCACCTTGATCGCAGGCGGCTTTGTCGGCCTCTTCTACATGGGGCTGGGTTGGCTTCGACGCCTGAGGGACAAGGACGCCCCGCTGGTGTCCAACGTGCCCTACGCCTTGGCGATTGTGGTGGGCTTCATATTCATTCGGCCGATGTTCCTGGGTGAATTCATCCCCAGGATCGGGCATTAGGATTTTGTAGACGCTTGGGGGAGCGTAAGGGGCGGATGGAACAGAAGAACGAAAAGGGCGGCGGCGCAGGACTTGCGCTGAAGAACATCCTACTTTTTGTGGGCGTCGCCCTGGTTTCACTCGTTCTCGTTGAGCTCCTCAAGCTCAAAATCCTTCCGCTATTCTTCCAATAAGCTCGGGGGACGCACACAGATGGCTGCTCAAGATCCGTTTCAGTTGCGTTCGTCCCCGGTCAACTCGACCGGCGGCGTCATGGGAACGCTGAAGAATGTGGGCATGTTCGTGGTGGCGCTCGTCGCGACCGTGACCATGGTCACCATCTTCAAGGCGGCCACGGCTTCGGCCAATGGCGGCCACGGCGGCGGCCGCTATTATCTCGAGGCCAGCCAGACCCTGAAGGTCGGCGACGTGCTCTCCCCGGAGAACAGCACCTGGCGCGCCTCGGTGGGCAAGAAGACCAAGGCCTTCCTGACGGACGACACCAAGTCTTCCGACCGCTATTGGGGCTGGCGCGTGCTCGCCCCCGTGCGGGCCGGCAAGCCGATCCCCGGCGGCAATGTTGTGGCGATGACCCAGTCGACCAGCCTGGTCAGCCTGGCCGCCGGCCAGGTGGGCTTTGTGCTCGCCGGCGATGAACTCGCGGCGGCGACGGAACTCCTGCGGCCGGGCAGCATGGTCAACATCATCGCCGTGGCCGGCGGGACGCGGAAGACCGCGGGCATGGCCCCGTCCGTCGCCACGCTCGTGGAGAGCGCCAAGGTCCTCTACGTGCGGCCCGGCGTGAAGCGTGGCGGCCGCGGCATGGACGCCTCGGTGACCATCGCGGTCTCGGCTGACGAGGCCGAGGATCTGGCCGCCTGGCGGCAGAACGGCTCCCTGGTGCTGACCCTGGCCGGCGCGACGCCGCCGGATCTGTCGCGCCTGGGCCAGTGGCGCGAGATCGCCGGCGCGACGGTGGAGGAAGAAGACGCCGCCACCGACGATAGCGGCGACTATGACGTCAGCTACACCGAGGACACCTCCGAAACCTCGGCCGACACCATCGAGGTCGCCGGTGAGTACCGCCAGAAGGGCGTCGCAATCATCACCCCCAAC
>JAFLCL010000075.1 GCA_017303575.1 Deltaproteobacteria bacterium | reverse complement strand
CCTCGGCGGTGCCGGCGTGGCGCGCGGCGCGGGCGTGGGCGCGGGTGTGCCTCCGTCGAGCCCGGAGCCATGCGGGGTCCGCAGCTCGGGCGGGATCGACACGGTAGGCAGGCTCAGGTCGGGCACCGCCGCGCGCAGCGCCTCGGCGAGCTCACCCATCGTCTGGAAGCGCGCGTCCCGCTCCTTCGCGAGGGCTCGCATGATCGCCTCGTCGAGCTCGGGTGGGCACGCGAGCTCCGGCACACGCGCGCGCAGCGATGGAGGCGGCTCGTTGCCGTGCTTCCACAAGAGCTCGAAGTAGTTGCGCCCGTCGAAGGGCGGCGCGCCCGCCAGCATCTCGAACAGCATCACGCCGAGCGCGTAGACATCGACGCGCCGATCGATGTCGGTCTCCCCGCGCGCCTGCTCCGGTGACATGTAGAGCGGCGTCCCGACGAGCTGTCCCGTGCGCGTCATGCGCACCTGCTCCGCGTCGGCGGTCTTGATCTTCGAGATGCCGAAGTCGAGCACCTTCACCCGCTCGCGCTCGCCCTTCTTCGCGAGGAAGACGTTCTCGGGCTTGAGGTCGCGGTGCACGATCCCGCGCTCGTGCGCGGCGCCGAGCGCATCGCAGACCTGGAGCGCCACGCTCACCGCCTCGGAGATCGAGAGCGCGCGCTGCTGCGTGCGACGAACCTCGATGCGCTCCGCGAGGCTCTCGCCGCGCAGGAGCTCCATCACGATGAAGACCGAGCCGTCGTCGAAACGATCGAAGCTCACGACGTCCACGATGTTGTCGTGATCGATCGAGCTCGCGGCGATCGCTTCCTGTCGCAAGCGCTCGACGGCGTCGCGCTTCTGCGCGATCGCGTCGGTGAGCACCTTCACCGCCACCTGCTTGCCGAGGTGCACGTGGGTCGCGCGGTAGACGGCGCCCATGCCGCCCTCACCGATCTTCGCCTCGACCTTGTAGACGTTGGCGAGCACGCGCCCGAGCCACGGGTCGACCTCGATGTCCGCTTCCGGTGGCGTGCTCGGCGTGCCTGCGCCGGAGCGACGTTTGGGATCGGGAGGGGCGTCGGCGTCGAGCGCCGTCGCTGCCAGACCCACGTCCGACAGCGGCAGATCGGTCCTCGTGCTCGCCCCGCGCGGGGCAGCGGACACGCCGCTCGAGGCTCGTTCGGCCATGGGGCGAGGTTAGCCTGCGAGGCCCTCGCCCGTCACGCCGTCGGCGCGTCGTCGTCGGCGTCGTCGTCCGCGTCGTCGTTGCCGCCGAGCTGGAGGAGCGGGCTGACCTGTCGCGCACGGCTGCGTCGACGGTCTCGCTTCACGAGGTTCAGCACCTCGATCATGGAGCGCACGGTCTTGTCGAGGATGCGCAGGAACTCGTACTCCTCGTGCTCCTCGAGCCCGATCACCGTGTGACGAATCGCCGCGTCGACCACGGGCTCGAGCGCCTGCTCGAAGGCCGTGCCCTTGGGCGTCAGGCGCACCAGGCGGCGGCGACGGTCCTGCGCGTCGACCTTGATGGTGACGAGCTTCATGTCCGCGAGCTTGGCGACGAGGCGGCTCACGCCGGCAGCGTCGAGGCCTGCGTCGAGCGCGAGCTCCTGCTGCGAGAGCTGACCCTCGGTGCTGAGCCGCAGGAGGATCGCGTACATCGGCGCCGTCGCGCCGAGCGGCGCGAGGATGCGGTTGAGCTCCACGGTGCCCAGGCGCCGGAGGAACGTGAAGCGCCTCGCGATCTCGCGGGCGATGTGGGCACGGGGAAGCTTCTCGAGATCGAGCGGCGGAAGAGCGTCTGCCATCGGGCCGCCGAGCCTAGCCTCGAAACCCCTGCGGACGCACGCATGGAGCGAGCGAACGCGCGATTCCGAGAGTGAGGACTGTCAGTCCGCGTCATTGCCGGCCTCGCGCGGGGTGGTACGCACCGCCGCCATGGGCCTTCTCGATCTCAGCCAGGAATGCCTCGACGCCGCAGAGGGAAAGCTACCGGAGCCCGTCATCGGGCCCGACGGGAAGAAAGCGAAGCCGCCGCTCCGCCTGCAGGTCTTCAAGAACACCTTCATCGAGAAGTGGTTCGCGCAGGCGCACCCGATCACGCCGGGGATCTGGTTCGGTCCGTTCGTGGTCTACGGCCTCTACGCGGGCGTCCTCTCGCACGGCTGGCTCGCGCTTCCGGCGTTCGCCGGCGGCGTGCTCATCACGACGCTGATCGAGTACTGCCTCCACCGCTTCCTGTTCCACTTCGACGCCAAGACCCAGGGCGAGCGCCTCCAGCTCTTCCTCCTCCACGGCTACCACCACGAGTTCCCGAACGACCCGATGCGCCTCGTGCTGCCGCCGATCGGCATCTGGCCGGTCGCCGCGATCATCGGGACGATCTGGTACTTCGTGTTCGGCGCGTGGTTCTGGCCCGTCTTCGCGGGCACCGCCGCGGGCTACGTCGCGTACGACTGGACCCACTACTACACGCACCACTTCAACCCGAAGAGTGGGCCGCTGCGGTGGATCAAGCGCTACCACATGCTCCACCACCACGACTCGCCGAACCACCGCTACGGCATCACCACGCCGCTGTGGGACTTCGTGTTCGGCACCTACCTCTCGACGAAGAACCTCGTCCGCCAGGGCGGCCGACACGCACAGTGAGCCTCGGCCGGCGCAGCACCTGACCACGTCGCTCGATCAGCCGGCGTGCCTTCGTGCCCACTCGGCGAGGGCGATGCCGGAGGCGACCGTCATCGGGTAGCTGTGGTTGATCCCGTACATCGGGATCGCGATCACCTCGCTCGCGGCGGCGAGGATCTCGGGGCCCACGCCCTCGTCCTCGTTGCCCACCACCAGGCAGGCGTCGCGTGGGAGCGCAGCGTTCCACAAGGACACGTTCGCGTCGTCCTTCTCGAGCACCGAGAGGTGCCAGCCCTCGGCCTTCGCGATCGCCACGAACGCAGCTTCGCTCTCGACCTCGCGGATGTGCTCGTAGCGCTGCATGCCCATCGCTGCGCGCTCGTACCAGCGCTCGCCGCCGATCAGCACGATCTCGCGCACCATGAACGAGTGCGCGGTGCGGATGATCGCGCCGATGTTGAACGGGTTCTTCGCGCGCCTCACCGCGATGCGCAGCGGATGGCGCAGCCGATCGAGCTCGGCGCGGATCTCCTCGAGCGGCAGCCCGAGCGGCGGCACGTACGCCACGGCTAGAACCGGACGAGCGGCTGGAAGACGTGACCCACGGGGCCGCCGTAGATCGCATCCCGATCGTTCGAGGGCTGCGCGAGAACGACGACGACGGCGATCGCGGCGCCGATCGCCAACACGCCCACGCCCACGCCGACCCACAAGAGCGGATCGCTCGCGGGATCGCTCGGGGGAGGGGGCCCGATCGGCCCGTGCTCGGGTGGCGCGTCCTCGTGCCCTCCGACGACGAGCGTGTCGGTCCGTGTCGCCGTGAGCGTGATCGATCGCGAGAGAGACTGACCGCTCAGCACCGACACCGATTCGGTCCGCGCGTCGAAGCCGGGGGCCCGCACCATGACCTCGTGCTCACCCGGATCGAGCGCGAGCCTGCGTACCGCACCGCTCTCGGTCCTCGCGCGACCGTCGATCAGCACCTCGGAGTCGGCAGGATCGAGCGTCAGCTCGAGGTGCGCGACGGCCTCGCGCAGTGCCTCGATGTTCTCTCGCGCGGTGGCGAGCTCCTGCGCATGCGCGCGCTCCCACGAGGGATCGGCGTGCGCCAGCGCGAGGCAGTCTTCGAGCGTGCCCACCGCCTCGGTGGCCGCGCCCAAGCGGTAGAGCGCGAAGCCGAGGTTGCACACCACGCTCGGTCGCTCGGCCAGCGCGCGCGCCCGACGAAAGTACGCGGCAGCCTCACCCCAGCGCTGCTGCGCCGCCATGTCCACGCCCCGACGAAACAGCGACTCGGCCTCCGCGGTCTGCTCGGGGCTCGGCTGCGACTCCTGGGCGGGGGCGCCCTGCGCGCGGGCGCGCGTTGCACCGAGTGACATCGTCACGCACGCGAGCGTCACGACGAGCGCACGCAGGAGGCTCCTCCTCAACATCGGCCGCATCCTAGACGACGCGGCGCATGGCGTCGCCTTGACGTCTGCGAGGGCGTCGACTCTCATGCGCCCATGCTTTCTTCCGCGCCGCGGCTGACGCTCGCGGTCTTCGTGGGGTCGCTCGCCTGGAGCTGCGTCGCATGCACGCAGCCCGGTCGACTGCTCGTGATCGTTCGGAGCGACCTCGCAGTTCCGTCGGAGCTCGACTGCGTCGAGGCGACCGTGTCTCGCGAGGGGGGCGCCGTCGAGAACGTGCCGTTCTTCCTGCGCGGGGCGGACGACATGCCCCTGCGTTTCGCCGTCGAGCCGCAGGGCGCGGGCCTCGTCGCGATCGAAGTGACCGGCTCACGCGGTGAGTGTGGTGCGCCTGGAGGCAGTCCCCTCGTACGCGTGGTGGCGCGGGTCAACGTCGTCGGTGGCTCCACGCGCGTGCTGGACCTGCGCCTCGATCGGGCGTGCGTCGGACAGCTGTGCGGCGGCGATGCGACGCAGACGTGCGAGGGAGGCACGTGCGTGCTGGTGCCCGACATCCTCTCGACCATCCTTCCCGACATCACCGACCTCGATGCCGCTGCGCGCGACGCGGGCGTCTTGGTGGATGCGCCGGGTCTCGATGCGCCGGGTCTCGATACGTTCGGCGTCGACGCGTTCGGCATCGACGTGTTCAACCTCGACGCGGCCCGAGATGACGCTCCAGCGGACCCGCCCGATGCGTTCGCGCCGGACGCGTTCACGGACGACGTCGGCTCGGACGCTGGCGTGCCGGAGACCGACGCGGGTCCTGGCGTGTGCCTCCCCATCGACGCGAGGATCGTCTCTCCCCTCCGCGCGGCCTTCAACGGGTTCGGCGCTTCGGTCGCCGTCTCGTCGGATCGGTGCCGTGTCCTGGTCGGCGCGCCCGACGAGATCCGATTGGACGGCACCGGCACCGGTCGGGCGCGCGTGTACCGCCAAGCGGGATCCAGCTGGGTGCTGGAAGCCACCCTCGACTCGGACGCTGTCGGCGCCGGGTACGGGCGCTCCCTCGCGCTCTCGGCGGACGGATCTCGCGCGGCGGTGACGGCCTACGGCGACGGAACGGTGCGCGTGTTCCTCCGCACGGGCAGCTTGTGGTCCGAGGAGAGGGAGATCCCCGTGCTGAGCGCCGACGTGGGCATGGCGCTCGGGATGGACGGCGCGGGCGCGCGCATCGTCATCTCCAACGGCCTCGGCGATGTCGCCGTGTGGGACCGCGCGAGCTCAGACTGGGAGCCGGGCGATCCGGTGATCCTCGGCTTCGAGACCAGGAGCCTGCAGCTGGCCCACGACGGCAGCCGGTTCATCGTCGCCTTGGAGTCGGAACGACCGCGCGTGTGTGCGGTCGCCACCGCCGGTTGCGTCCCGCTCCTCGGCGCCGCAGCGCAGGCGGTCGCCATCAGCGGTGATGCTCGACGCGTCGCGATCGGTGTCCTGGGCGCTGGATCGGCGTCGGGCTATGTCGATCTCTTCGATGTCGCGGGCGATGGCAGCTGGTCTCCTGGCGACCGCATCCTCGGGGTCGAGACCGACTTCGGCGCAGCCCTCGCGTTGGACTCCACCGGGGCCGAGCCTGCGATCGGGACGCCGAGCACGGCGCGTTTCGGGATCGGGTCACTGATGACGACGGGGCCGGCAGGCTCGCGTCTCGGTACAGCAGCGGACGTGACGGAGGACGGAACGATGGCCGTCGTGGGGGCACCCTACACGTCCTCCTCGACGGAGGCTGGCTTCGTCGAGACCTACCGCATGTAGGCGCGCGGCGGGCTCAGGGAGCGAGAAATCGATTCACGGCCTGAAGGGACGCGGTGGTGGGGCGTCCAGGGCGAGCTCCGCAGGCCGAAGGCCGAGGATGTTTGAGCATCGGACCCCCCTCCGCCGCGGCCCGCTTCCGAAGTGGGGATTCTTTCTCGCTCTCTCAGAACATGTCGATGAGGCCGCTCGACGACGAGCCCATCGACGTCTCGCTCGTGCCCGGCACCGCTGTGTGTGCCCCGTTCGGCCTGCGCATCCGCGGTGTCGCGTCGTCGCGTGACGTTGGCGCGAGGTCGATGGGGTCGACCGCCTCCGTCGTCGTGTCCACGTCGGGCGGGGCGACGCCGACGGCGTGCATCGTGATCGTCGCGGGCGGTGTCGTCGTCGTGGGCGGTGAGGTCGTCGGCACGACCTCGGTCGTCGATGGAAGCGGTGATGTGTCGATGACCTCGCGCGGCCCGTCGTCACCGGCGCTCAGCGCCCAGCCGGCGATCGCGGCGATCCCCGCGAGGATTGCGAGCACCGCCGCGCCGAGCACGATCGCCCGACCCGGGCGCACGTCGGCCTGCGTCTTGTCGCTCACGTGCGTGGTCACGGCCTCGCGCGCGCCGCGCGGCTTGGTGTCGACGAACGTGGCTTCGTCGCGGAACGACGCGTCGCCGAGGGGTGCCGGGTGCGGGTGCGACGCGAGGATCTCCTGCACGTCCTCCGCGAGCTTGGAGGCGCTCGCCGGTCGCTGCTCGGGCCGCTTCGCCAGCAGGCGCGCGACCAGCGCGTCGAGCGCGGGCGGGAGATCGAGATCGGGGCGCACGTCGCGGATGCGATCCGGGATCGTGCGCAGGTGCGCGGACATGAGCACCACGGGCTGCTCCTCTTCGAACACCCATCGGCCGGTCACCATCTCGAACAGCGTCGCGCCGAGCGCGTAGAGATCGGCCGCGGGCCCGATCGGCTTCTGCGCGCACGCCTCGGGGCTCACGTAGAGCGCGGTGCCGATCACCGAGCCCGCCTGCGTGAGCTTGGCCGAAGGCGCGATCTCCGGATCGGTGTCCACGAAGCGTGCGATGCCGAAGTCGAGCAGCTTCACGGTGCCGTCGCGGCACAAGAACACGTTGTCGGGCTTGATGTCGCGGTGCACCACGCCCGCCGCGTGCACAGCCTCGAGCGCGCGTGCGACGGCACCCACGATCTGGAGCGCGGCGGGCCACCCGAGCTGACCGACACGATCGAGACGGCTCGCGAGGCTCTCGCCCTCGAGCATCTCCATCGTCAGGTAGAGCAGCCCATCGTCGCTGCGACCGAAGTCGTAGACGCTGATCACGAGCGGGCTGTGGATGCGGCTCGTGGCCTGCGCCTCGCGCTCGAAGCGCTGCGCCATCGTCGCGTCCCTCGCGTGCTCGGGACGCAGCACCTTGATCGCCACGTTGCGCCGCATCGCGAGGTGCTCGGCGCGGTACACGGCGCCCATCCCACCGGTGCCGAGCAAGCTCACGATGCGGTAGCGCCCGCCCACGACGTGCCCAGGCGGCAGCACCGTCGCGCCCTGCGCGGGCGGTCGACGCGACTGCACGCGGCGATGGCCCGTGGTGTGGGCCGGCATCCCCAGCGCCTGCGGCGGAGAGTCGATCATGAGCGGCGCGCGAGCGTAGCAGAGCGAACGACGCGCTCGAAACTCCGGCGGAGTCAGTCGCCGCACCGGATCGGCAGGCGAGAGCCGTGGCCGACCGGACGACACGAGACCGCCGGCGCGTCGAGGTACGCGCGGCAGCCGCCGAGCGTCACGGTGCGCTCGAAGCATCGGCCCTCGAGCTGGATCTGCTCCTCGCCCGCCGCGCAGCCCTCGGTGCCGAGCACGCGCACGCCCGTCGCGATGCACGCCGTCTCGCACTCGCTGCTCGAAAGACACGGTCGGCCTCCGTCCGCCGTGGGCGCATCGCAGAGCTCGCGGCCCGACAGACCGCGCGGCCCGAAGCTTCCCTGCCGCGCCGCGCAGGCCTCCATCGCGGCGACACGCTCGCGGTTGGGCACGCTCGTGACGACCGCGCGCACCTCGAACGGCTCGCCGCCCACGCGTCCGCGCACCACCAGCGTTCCTTCGCTGGCCGCGAGCCCTCCGGTCACGCGCAGCGGCACAGACTCTCCTTCGCGGAGCGTGCTGTCCATGCCGTACTCGGTTCGGTTCGACGCCTCGCCCCACGACAGCGTCGCGGACTCGAGGTGTGCCTCACCGGGTCCCTCCCACCGCAGGCTCGCCTCGCCCGTGCCGGCGTGGTGAGCGATGCCGTCCCACGCCGCCTCGATCGGCGCGACCGTGATCAAGAGCCCGCGCGCCTCGTCGCGCACGACACGAGGCGCGTGATCGCCGGACGACGAAGAGCCCGCACACCCAGCGAGCAGGAGGACGAAGACGAGGCACACGAAGCGTCGCATCACCCACGCTCGACAGCCGCGCGACACCGAGGTTCCGCCTCTCGTGCGCCCTTCCTCGCGCGCATCAATACGTCGTGCGCACGCAGTCGAACGTGAGCTCGATCGGTGCGCCGGTGTCGACGACCTCGAAGTCGTTGGGCTGGATCGCCGCCAGATCACGAGGCCCGAGGAGGCCTTCCCACTGGGCCGTGGTCGAGCGATCGCTGCGCGCTGTGAGCGCGATGTTGCCGCCGTCGGCGAGCGCCATGCCGTAGCGCTGGAGCGCGCGGGCCACGACGCGCGCGCCGTCGTTGGGGAGCGAGGCGAGGTCGTAGTCCGCACGAAGGCGCCAGCGCGTGCCGTACACCGGCGCGTTCGCGTCGTCGGCGCTCGGACCGCCTGCGTGCGTGGCGGGTCGCACGTAGTAGCCGCGGCGCATGCGCGCGTTCGGGAGGATGAAGCGGATCGCGTGATCGATCTCGCCCGAGGCCACCTCGTCCGCGGTGAAGAGCAGCGGCGCGATGGGGAAGCCGGCGGCGTCTGCGCTCGTGCACTGCTCGCCGCGACCCTCGGGCCCGTACACACGCGTCATGTCCCACGCCGCGAGGCAGCCGCCGTAGAACGTCCCGCCCGTGATGTTCGCGCGCCACATCTCGAACAATCGATTCACGCGTCGATCGATCACGATGAGGTGGCAGTCGCCGTCGCTCTCGCACACGTAGCCGGACTCGCCCTCGAGCGCGCCGCCCATCGGCACCGGCACCATCACGTCGTCGCAGTCGGGGCTGTAGAAGTCGCCCGTCTGCTCGAAGGTCAGGAGCGGCGTGTCGGCGCTCGCGGTGAGGACCTCGATCGAGAAGTCGATCTGCAGGCGCCCTGCGCCCCAGCCGCCGTTGTCGGTGAGCCACTGCGTCGTTTCGGCCGAGTCGCTGCGGATCGGCGTCGCGCCGTCGACGGGCTGGTAGAACCATGCGCCATCGGGGAACAAGCGGTCGCCGCTCGAGCCGCCGCCCGCGTCCTCACCGGGCGGGACGTACGCATCCGGCAGCGGCCCGACGTCGGTACCGGGCGGCACGTACGCGTCGACCGGATCGCTCGTGCGACCGGTGTCCGGTGTGCTCTCGCCACCGCCACAGCCGCCAGCGCCCGCAGCGATCGTGAGCACGAGCGCGTGCGCTGCTCGCGAGAGACAGGTCCCGAGGTTCCGCATCCGACGGAGGCTACACAGCACGGCGAGTCGAGGCGAGGACGCACACGCGCCCGTCTTGGTGTGGCCGCACGTCTCGAGGAGAGGCGGCTCGCCTCGTCCAGCGCCGCGAAGCGTGGACGCGAGAGCGTCCGAGACCGCGCACATGCCTTGCACGGCGCGGCGGGTGACGACCCAACCTCCCTCCATCGCCGCGCCCACGTCTTCGACCCTCTGGCACACGCTCGCGGCGAGCGAGGTCGCGGCGCGCCTGTCGGTCGACCCCAGCGTGGGCCTCACGCGAGCCGAGGTGGACCGCCGGCTGAAGCAGCACGGGCCCAACGTCATCGGGGTGCCGCGCGGTCGCGGCGTGCTCCGCATCCTGATCGCGCAGTTCCAGAGCGTCATCGTCGTCCTGCTCGCGGTCGCGACGGCGCTCGCGTTCGCGCTCGAGGAGACGATCCAGGGCTTCGCCGTGCTCGGCGTCCTCGTGATCAATGGCCTCATCGGCTTCTTCACGGAGTGGAGCGCAGAGCGCTCGCTGGTCGGACTGCGACAGCAGACCGCCGCCCTCGCGCACGTCGTGCGCGAGGGGCACGAGCAGGAGATCGCCGCCGCGGCGCTCGTCCCGGGCGACATCGTGATCCTTCGTGCGGGCGCGAAGGTGCCCGCCGATGGTCGCGTGATCGAGGAGGAGCAGCTCCAGGTGCAGGAGTCTGCGCTGACGGGTGAGGCCACTCCGGTGTCGAAGACGCGCGAGGCGCTCCCCGATGCGGTCCTCGCGCTGGGGGATCGGACGAACGTCGGCTACCTCGGGTCCGTGGTCACCACGGGGCGTGGGCGGATGATCGTCACGGGGACCGGTCGTCACACCGAGGTAGGAACGATCGGCAAGCTCCTCGAGGAGACGCACGAGTCGTCCTCGCCGCTGGAGCTCAAGCTCGCCGAGCTCGGTCGGAGGCTCGTGGGCCTCGTCGGCGTGCTGACGGTGATCATCGTCGCCGTCGGATGGCTGCGCGGCCACACGCTGCTCGCCATGGTCGAGGTGGGGATCGCGCTCGCCATCGCCGCCGTGCCCGAGGGCTTGCCTGCCGTGGCCACCATCACGCTCGCGCTGGGCATGCGCCGCATGGCCGAGGCGAACGCGCTCGTGCGGCGCCTCCCCGCGGTCGAGACGCTGGGCGCCACCACGGTGATCTGCACCGACAAGACGGGGACGCTCACCACGAACGAGATGACCGCGCGCGTGATGATCGTGGGGGAGCGGCGCATCGAGGTCCGAGGCAGCGGCTACGCGCTCGACGGCGGTCTCGAGGAAGGCTCGGTCGCGGTCCCGACGCCGCTCGACGACGACCTCACGCTCGCGCTGCAGATCGGCGCGCTCTGCAACGACGCGGAGATCGATCGCGAAGGGGATCGCGCGACAGTGCTGGGCGACCCGACCGAGGGTGCGCTGGTCGTGCTCGCCGAGAAGGCGGGCTTGCCCCACGTCGCGCTCGAGGCCGCGCTGCCGCGTGTCGCCGAGATCCCGTTCGAGACGGCCCTGCTCCGGATGCTGACGGTGCACACCCTCGCAGACGGCACGTCGCGCGCGTTCGTGAAGGGGGCGCCACGCGTCCTGCTCGACGCGAGCGTGACCGAGCGCGTGAACGGCGTGGAGCGGCCGCTGGAGGACGCGCGGCGTGCGTGGTGGCTCGAGGAGAACCGCAAGCTCGCCGCGTCGGCGATGCGCGTGCTCGCGCTCGCCACTCGGTCGCTGCCCGCGGGCTCCCCGCTCGACGACGCGGCGAACGGCCTCACGTTCGTGGGCCTCGTGGGCATCGAGGATGCGATCCGGCCCGAGGCGCGCGCGGCGATCGCGACCTGCCGCGAGGCCGGCATCCGCACGATCATGATCACGGGCGACCAGGAGGTGACGGCTGTCGAGATCGCGCGACAGATCGGGCTCGCGCCCGCGATCGAAGGCCAGGCGCTCAGGGCCACGCACTCGCGGGACCTCGTCGATCTCGACGCAGCCGCGTGGGACCGCGTCGTCCGCGAGACGACCGTCTTCGCGCGTGTGTCGCCCGAGCAGAAGCTCCGCATCGTCGAGGCGCTCCAGCGTCAGGGGCACGTCGTCGCCATGACGGGCGATGGTGCCAACGACGCGCCCGCGCTCAAGCGTGCCGACATCGGCATCGCGATGGGGATCCAGGGGACCGACGTGGCCAAGGATGCGGCGGACATGGTCGTCCTCGACGACGACTTCGCGACGATCGTCGCCGCCGTCGAGCAGGGACGCATCCTCTACGCGAACATCGTTCGGTTCGTGCACTACCTCTTCTCGTGCAACCTCGCGGAGATCCTGACCGTGTTCCTCGCGATCACCTTCGCCTGGCCGGTGCCGCTCGTGGCGCTGCAGATCCTCTGGCTGAACATCATCACCGACGTCTTCCCCGCGCTCGCGCTCGCGCTCGAGCCGTCCGCGTCCGGCGCGATGAGGGTGCCGCCTCGCGACCCGCACGAGCCCATCGTGCCGCGCCGCCTGGCGCTGACGATCGGGTGGCAGGGCCTCTTGATCGCCGCGGTCTCGCTCACGGCGTTCGCGATCGGGCGCGAGCGTCACGGCGACGCCGACGGCTCGCGTGCGGCGACGACGATGGTCTTCATGACGCTGTCGCTCGCGCAGCTGTTCCACGCGTTCAGCGCGCGCTCGCGCCATCGCTCGATCCTGGGCCGCGGGATGTTCTCCAACGTCTGGTTGTGGGTCGCGGTGGGGGCGTCCTTGGCGCTCCAGGTGGCGGCCGTGTTCGCGCCTCCTCTTCAGCGACTGCTCCACACGGCCGCGCCTTCGGCGTTCGACTGGGCCGTCATCGTGTGCGCGTCGCTCACGCCCGTCCTCGTGGTCGAGTGCGTGAAGCTCGCGACACGCGTGCTCGCGCGCCGCGAAGCGAAGGCGTCGAGCCCGCCCGCGCCCGCCACGGCGTGAAGCGCGTCCTCTCGTCAGGGACAGAAGGGCGAGCAGACGCTCGCGCCCATGAACGCGCAGCAGGTGTCGCGGCCCGTGCAGTCGCTGTCGACGTGACAGATGCGACCGAAGCGGCACATCGCGTCGGGCACGCAGCCGGTCGAGCCGCCGCCACCCCCGCCCATGCCACGCATGCCGCAGCAAGCCTCGCCGCTCGCGCAGTCCTCGGGGCCATCGCACGACGCCGCGACGCCCATGCAGTCCGCGGGCGCGCTGCACGCCATCGAGCTCATGCCGCCACCGCCGGGCCCTCCACCGAACGACACGCAGCAGACCTGCGGATCGACGCACACCTCGCCACCACACGCGACGCCCGCGGGGCCAGCGTCGGTGCCCGTCGAAGGCTCGCCCGCGTCGGTGCCCATCGTCGGCGGCACGTACGCGTCGGTGCCCATCGTCGGCGGCACGTACGCGTCGGGGTCGGTCATCACCGGGCTCCACGCATCGACGCCGGGCACACGCGCCGCATCGACGGCGGAGGGCACGCCGCCGTCGAGCCCACCTGCGTCGGTCATGAGCACGATCGCGCCCGTGTCCTCGTCGACGCTGAGGTGCGTGGAGGAGCAGCCGAGGAGCGAGACCGCGGCAGTGCAGGCGAGGTGAACGAGCTTGCGCGATCGGTTCATGACGGCTCCTCCGGGGACGAGGCGCGGAGACTGGCACCAAACGGTGCCACCGGTCGAGCCCGCGCCTCTCTCGATCGGTGGCGTGACGAAACCTCTCGAAGACGTGGCGACACGTCCCGCCGCCGCGAGGCCCACGGCGCGAATGGCCGCGGATCGGGCACGCACGCTCGCGGGCGCGTTCTTGCGAAGCACGTGCTCCTCCGACCTCGGAGGAAGCAGGAGGCACCCATGTTCCAAGAGACGATCTCGCGCCGAGCGCTCCGTGTCTTCGGCGTGATCGCGACGCTCGCCTGCGCCGCGGCGAGCGCAGCGTCCGCACAGACCGCGGACGCGAGCCCCGCCACGGTGGAGGCACACCACCACCTCGCCACCGCCTACGACGAAGCGGCGCTCGGTCACCTCCGCGCGCTCTACCACCACGTCATGGCGCGCCACGAGTCGCGCAGCGCCGCCGATGGCTTGCTCCTGGTCGAGCAGATGCAGGCTGTCGCCATCTCGCTGCGCTTCGCTCGGCAGCACCAGGACTCCGCCGACGCGGCGATGACCTCGCAGCAGCGCGCCACCTACCGCGTGCGGATCGACGAGATCCGCCTCGCCTATGCCGACGCGATGCGCGAGCAGCGCCTGCTCGAGGCCGAGGCGACGCGACGAGCCCCGAATCTCAGCGTCCTCGCGCAGCGTGTGCGGGCCGAGCACGGCGCCGTGATGCGCGCGTCGGAGGCCCAGGCGCAGCTCCGGCGCAGCCTCGGGATCCCCGACGCGAGGCCGGTCCCTGCGACCGCCCCGCTCGAGGCCATCGCGGGGGAGCCCTCGGCCCTCGGCGTCGAGGCCCGCGCGTCGATGGCGTCACCGTCACGCGCCCGCTGAGTGAGCGTGATCTAGGTTCCGGAGAGGACGGCCTCGATCCGCTCACAGGCGCGGGCGAGCCCGTCTTCGGCCCGCACCTGGCTCCCCAGCTCACGCGCCTTGGTGCGCAGCGTCGTGTCGATCGCAGACAAGCGCTGGGCGAGCGAGCGCGCATCGAGATCCTTCATCGCGAGCGGCTCCGTTGCGACGCCGAGCGCCTTCAGCCGCTTGCCCCACTCCGGCTGATCGGCGAACACCCACACGATCGCTTGAGGGACGCCCGCGCGGATCGCAGCCGCGCACGTGCCTGCACCGCCGTGGTGGACCACGCCCGCGCTTCGCGCGAAGAGCCAGTCGTGCGGCGCGTAGCCCGTGAAGAGCACCGCGTTGCTGGCGCGTGCGGCACGCACGTCGTCGGGCGCTTGGATGACGGCGCGTCGACCGCTCGCGATCACGGCCTCGACCACGGCATCGATCCGCGCTCGCACGCGTGCGTCGAGATCCATCATCGAGCCGAAGCCGATCACGATGGGCGCCTCGCCCGCCTCCACGAAGGCACGGAGCTCGGGTGAGGGCTCGAAGCTCGGCTCGTCGAGGAACCAATAGCCCGTCGCCTCGAAGCGCCCCTTCCACGCCGCATGCGGAGGCAGCACGTGCGGGCTGATGGCGACGAGGTTGAGCAGCGCGGACTCCGCCGTCTCGAGCACGATCTTCTTCCGCGGCGGCACGCCCGCGGCGGCCAGCACCTTCTGGAACGGCGCGTCCGTGAGGAGTGGCGTCATCGTGCGCACCATCCACGCGGCGACCCCCCCCGGCAGGAGGCCGGGCGCGAGCGTGCCGGTGACGCGCGCCGTGCCATGCACGATCGAGGCAGCGAATGCGTTCACGTCGCCCGCGTGCTGCACGATTAACCGCGCGCCTCGCGTGGCCTCGAGCACACCCGCCGCCGAGTCGGTGAGCTCGCGCGCGCCCGCGTCGACGAACGCGCGGATCTGCTTCATCGGGCTGCGCTCCGCGAGCACCGACGACATCACTGCGCGGTAGCTCGCCTCGTCCCACGCCTGCCCGCTCGCGCGAAACGGAACGCCCGCGCGCTCGGCCCGCACGCGAAAGCGCTCGGCCGCCACGAGGAACGCATCGTGACCTCGCGCGCGCAGCGCCTTGGCGAGGGCGACGAACGGGCGAACGTCGCCCTCGGAGCCCATGGCTGTCACCGCGATCGTCACGCCCGCGATGAGAGCACGAGCCGCGATGAGAAACACGAACGCCCCGCTTCGTGAGAAGCGAGGCGTCGGAGTGGGTCATCCCGGACTTGAACCGGGAGCCAACGGATTAAGAGTCCGCTGCTCTACCAATTGAGCTAATGACCCGAGTTTTCAGGGGCCCCGCGCAGGCCGGAGCTACCAAGGGGGAAGGGGAAGCGCGCCCGGAGAGATTCGAACTCCCGACCGTCGGATCCGAAGTCCGATGCTCTATCCAGCTGAGCTACGAGCGCTCTGGGCGAAGCGGGGCCGCTACCTAGCGCGGAGCGCTTCCTTGTCAACGATCTCTGTTTTCATGCGCGCCGCAGGCTCGCGCTTCGACGACGACGTCTCGTCAGGGTGACCGACGGGGCTCGAACCCGCGACAACCGGAGCCACAATCCAGTGCTCTACCAAACTGAGCTACGGCCACCAAGAAGGGCGCGAAGATAGCGGGCGCCGCTCGGAGATCAAGGACGAACACGCGCGACGTTGCTGACGCGCACGAATCGTCCTCCATGCGATGCCGGTCCGGTGTCTGCGTGCATGCTGGCTCGGCGTCGGAGACCGATCGGGTGTCTGCGCGCATGCTGGCTCGGCGTCGGAGACCGATCGGGTGTCTGCGCGCATGCTGGCTCGGCCGTCGGAGGTGTGGTTCGCCAGGGCGCCGACGACGAGGGCGCGAGATCAACCGCCGAAGTGGTCGGTCATCGGCGCGAAGTAGAACTGCGCCCAGCCTGCGGCGTACTTCGACGCGCCTCCCGGGGGCAGCTGCGTGTGGATGAGGAAGAGGCGCGTGCCTGCGGCGCCGTCCATGCGGTGCGCGCTGAAGAGCACGTCGAGCTGCGAGTCGGGGGCGTCCTTCGGGAACTCGCTCGTGCGCCAGCGCGCGACGATGCGCTCCTTGGGGAACAGCGCGAGGTACTCGCCCGTGATGTAGCCGTCCCACGCGCTGAAGGTGCCGCCGACCTTCGCCACGCTCTTCGCGGGCGCCCCCGTCATCGCGGTGTGCTGCACGCCGTCGAGCCACGCGTCGTAGATCGCCTCGGGTGATGCGGGGATCTCGGCCTCCATCGTCAGCATCTCGCCCGCGGGCATCACCTCGACGGGCTCGGCGACCTTCTTCGTGAGGGCCTTCTTCGTGAGGGCCTTCTTCGCCGGTGCCTTCTTCGCGACGGGCGTGTTCTTCGCGAGGGTCTTCTTCGCGAGCGCCTTCGTCGCCATCGGTGCCTTCTTCGCGGGCGCCTTCTTGCTGGCCGCCTTCTTCGCCATCGGTGCCTTCTTCGCGGGCGCCTTCTTGGCGGCCGCCTTCTTCACCGGCGCCTTCGTCGCAGCGCTCTTCTTCGCGGCCTTCTTCGTCGTCTTCTTCGTCGTCGCCATCGTGTCCTCGCCTCTCGTGCGCGGGACGGTACACGCGCGAGCACGCGTGCGCATCGCCTCAGCCGTCGTCGCACGTGCCTGCGTGCGCGACGCGCACCCTGGCAGCGCGGGCAAAGCACCGGTTCACGTAGGAGACTCCATCGCAGCCACACACGGGCACCAGCTCCCCGGTGCAGCTGCCCTCGGGACGAACACACGCGCCGAGCGGCGCATCGCAGCTGTCGGCGTCGCAGAACGCGTTCGGATCCGCGCGCAGGCAGAGATCGTCCGAGTTGCACGCGTACGTGCGCGGGGGCGTCACGTAGCAACACTCCGGACAGTCCGACGGCAAGCAGAGGCCGCTCGCCGCGCAGCACTCCGTGCCGCCGCAGTACGCGCTGTCGTTGCCGCACGCGATCGGGCCCGTGTGAAGGCCGCCGTGGATGCCGATGATCGGGTTGCCGCAGCCGCCATTGGATTCCTGCCGAACGATGCGTGTCCCTGCCGCGACCGCCGCGCACCAATGGACGTACGTGACGCCGTCGCAGCCACACACCGGATCGCGGCCACAATCGGCGAGCGTGGGGATCGGCGTGCAGTAGCCGACACCGAGGCATGAAGTCCCGTACGACGCGCACGCGAAGCCCGGACCACAGTCGCTGTGCGACACGCATCCACGCTCGCCGACGTCGGCGGCGCCGGCGTCTCCCTCGAACCGACACGACTCGGTGTCCGGATCGAAGCAGCGGCCGTCCGCGAAGCAGCACTCCTCGCCCTCTCCACAGGCAGCGATGCCGCAGCGCACGATGTGTCGAGCGTCGATCGCTGCGTCCGCGACCCAGTGCACGTCGGGGAGCGCGAACGGATCCCGCCACGCGTCGTCGATCGAGTACGCGTCGTTCGCACCGGGCGCGTCCATGCCGGGCGCATCGAGCGCGGTCGAGGCACCCGCGTCCTCGTCGGTGCCGTGGGAGGTGGAGCACGCCGTGGAGAAGAGGGCGGCGAGGAGGCCGAGCCGGCGGAGGTCACGCATTGCGCGTGGGTCGTCAGACCGGCGCCCGGTTTCCAATCACCGAACGCGAAGGGCTCGTTCGACGGAGCTCGCGCACGACGACCACGCCGAGCGCGAGCGGGAGGCCGAAGTAGACGAGGAACGCGAGCCACACGCACCACGGCGCGTGCCCGCCGGTGCGCACCTCGACGCCCTCGGCGGGCTGCACGGTGAGGAAGTAGAGGATCGCGCTCTCGCCGAGGTACGGCGCGTCGATCGCGTGCGACGCGAGGCGCGGGAGCACGAGACGTCCGTCGGGGAGAGCCCAGCTCGCCGCGGCGAGCTCCGTCGAGAGCGTGTACGCGTGATCGAAACGACCGTTGCGCCGCGCGGCCGCGATGCCGAACGCGCTCGCGGCGGTGCCGAAGCCATCGATCACGGGGCCCGCATCGATCTCGAACGTGTTCTCGGCCTCGGTGCCTTCTTCGTACTCGCGGAAGCCCGCGGCCCAGCCGTGATCACGGAAGAAGTGACGCTCGTAGGTCGCGTACCAGGTGTCCGCGCGATCGGGCCACAGCTCGCGCGCGAAGAGCAGCGACCACGAGGTGCCGATGCCACGCGAAGGCTGCACCTCGCGACCGCTCGGCAGGAGCACACGAAAGCGAGGCAGGCCCAGGTGATCGGCGTTCTCTCCCTCGAACGCACGGATCGCGCGCTCGGCGAACGCGCGGTGATCGGTGCCGAGCACAGCGTCGGCGCGACGGATCCAGCCCACCGCGGCGAGCACGTCGATCGGATAACACTCGTGGGGGTAGTCGTTCAGCAGGCCTAGCGCGGAGCGATCGAGATCGTCGGCGAGCGAGTCGGTCTGATCCCGCAGCACCTCGCGGGCGCGGGCGTCGTTCGTCATCGCGACGTCGGCCGTGAGGCCGCCGATGAGCAGCGATCGGAAGAAGACGTTCTCTTCGTGGAGGTAGTCATCGCCCCAGTGCGTGCGCACCCACGTGTGGTGCACGGGATCGAGCAAGAGCGCGCGCGCCGCGGTGATCGCGCGCAGCCGCTCGCGCGGCTCGCCCAGCGCGTCCGCGTCGAGCTCGCCGCGCGCGACGGCCTCCGTCAGCGCACGCGTGCCCATCAGATAGAAGACCGCGCTGAACATCGGCCACTCGGTGGTGGGCACGTCGTGGAGCGGCGCGTCGGCCGCAGCGCCTGTCGCCACGCGAGCTTCGGCCCAGTCGGCGAAGCGCGGCGTGAGATCACGGTGCAGGCGCACCGCACGACGCGGAATGCCCGGTGCGCCGAGCGCAGGATCGGTGAGGTCGTACGCGAGCTCGAGCCCCGGCCACACGAAGCCGAGGAGCGCGACGACGGAGAGCAGCGCGAGCCACGCGAGCCGCGCGCGACGTGCGAGGGAAGGAGAGGGTGAGCCGATCGAGGGGGTGTGCATCGCCACCAGGCTTCGTCGTGCGCCGAGGACTCGCCGCCGCGCGTTCCACGAGCCGCGATGCCCGCCGTTCGATCGGCCCCGATCGCCGATCGAACGGCCGGGCTCCTTCAGCGCGATGCGTCCTCTTCGAGGAGCTCGCGCGCCGTTCGATCGTCGATCCGAGCCGCTCGTCGGGGAGGTCGTGGGCGGTCGGGCCCGTTCGCCTACGCTCGGGTGGTGCCCTTCGATCGCTACCTCGCCGCCCTCCGCGGCCTCGCCGATCCCAGGCGTCTCGCCGCGCTCACGATCGTGCTCGTCGCGCTTCTCGGCACCGAGCTGCTCGCCTCGCGCTCGATGACGGCCGTGGGCTGCGACGCAGTTCTCTTCGTCGTGTTCGTGCTCGTCGCCCCCGGGAGCTACCGCGCGCTCTCACCCGCAGGCGGCGTGGGCCTCGCGCTCTACGGCACCCTCGGCGTGGCGTGCATCGCCGGCGTCGCGCTCGTCGTCGCGCACGTCTCGCCGCGCTGGACCTACATCATCGATCCGGGATCGCTGCTCGTGCTCGCGGTTCTCTTCCTCGTGGGCGGCTGGGGCTTTGGCCGCGACGTCGATCTCACCGAGCGCGCCGAGGCCCTCGCGCTCGAGACGCAGCGCGCACGCCTCGCGGCGGATCGGGCCGCCATCGGGGCGGATCGAGCGACGCTGATCGCCGAGCAGAACGCGCTCTTGGCCCAGCGCGCGCAGCTCGATCCGCACTTCCTCTTCAACGTGCTCAACGCCATCGCCGAGCTCACGCGCCACGATCCGGCGCGCGCCGAAGAAGCGACGCTCGCGCTCGCGTCGATGCTGCGCTCGATGCTCGACGCGACGCACGCGCCCACGTGGCCGGTTTCGAAGGAGCTCGCGCTCCTGCGCACCGTGACCGAGCTCTACGCGATGCGTGATCGTGACAAGTACCGCTTCAGCCTCGCGTGGCCCGCGCTCGACGACGTCGAGGTGCCGCCGCTCCTTCTCCTGCCCATCATCGAGAACGCGATCACTCATGGGCCCGCATCGGATCACGAGGGCGAGGTCTCAGTCGTCGTCGCGCGTGGGCAGGGATCGATCGACATCGTGGTCGAGAACCCCGGCGCCTTCGCAGGTCGCCGTGAAGGAGGGCAGGGGCTCGCGATGATCGACAAGCGCCTCGCGCTCGCGTTCGGTGAGGGGGCGCGCTTCACGATCGAGGCTCGCGGCTCACGTACGCTCGCGACGGTGAGCCTTCCGACGAGCGGCACCACGAGGCCGGCGTGAGCGCGCTGCGCGTGATCTTCGCCGACGACGAAGAGATGGCGCGCCTGCGCCTGCGTCGCTTGCTCGAGGCGATCGAGGGCGTGGTGATCGTGGGCGAGGCCAAGAGCGGCAGGGACGCGCTCACGTTGCTCGAGGACCTCGACGTGGACGTCGCGCTCTTCGACGTGCGGATGGGCCTGGTGTCGGGCCTCGATGCGGCCGAGCGCGCGGCCGATCTCGGCGTCGAGGTGATCATGACGACGGCGCACCGCGATCACGCCGTCGAGGCGTACGCGCACGGCGCGATCGACTACCTGCTCAAGCCCCTCGAGGCGGCGCGTCTGTCGCAGGCCATCGAACGTGCGCGCGCGCGTGTGACTCGCAGCGCGACAGCGACGGACGCGAGCGCGCCGCCGCCCACTGCTCGGCTGCCCTGCGCGCGGCTGCCGCTCGAGGTGCGGGGCGAGATCCACCTCGTGCCCGCGGGCTCGATCACGCACGCGGTGCTCGAGGAGACGCTCGTGCGCCTGTACATCGCAGGGAGCGAGCCGATCTTGACCGAGCTCTCGCTCACCGATCTCGAGCGACGCCTGCCTCACCTCGTGCGCTCTCACCGTCGCGCGCTCGTCGCGATCGATCACGTGACCAAGCTCCGTCCGCTCCCGACGGGCGGCTACGACGCGATCCTCCACGACGGCCACGAGGTCCCTGTCTCGCGTCAGTCCGCACGCGAGCTCCGCCGCCGCCTCGGTCTCTGAGGCACACCGCTGGATCGCGATCGAGCTCGCTGTCATCGTGGAGGCGTGGCTGCGGCGTCGAGAACGAGGAACGACGAGGGGCTCTCGGGGGGCTTCCTCTGGATGGGCGCAGCGATCGCCGCTGCCTCGATCCTCGAGTGGATCCTCGTCGACGCAGCCGACGAGCGGCTCGCGGTCTGGTTGATCGCGAGCGTCGGCGGCGTGCTCGCGATCGGCGTCTCGCACCCAGTCGCCTCGCGTTGGCCCCTTGGCGCGCTCCTCTGGCTTCCCGTCGCTTGGTACGCCAGCGAAGCGGCGCTCGATCCGACCGTACGGTGGCATCCCTACTCGTGGTGGAGCTCGACGTGGGCGTGGGCGGCCACACTGCTCCTCCTTCCTCTACGTCAGTGGATCCTGGCGTTCCTCGAGCCCCGCGTCGCTGGGGCGTGGCGTGCGGTGCGCTCTGGGCCTTGGGTGACTCTGCTCGCCGCGGCCGCCGTTGCGGGGACCGCAGTGACAGCCATCACGCCGCGCGCCGATGGAATCGCCGAGTGGAGTGAGTTCGTGCGGACGGTCACCTCGGAGGACGTGCTCGTCGCGGAACGCGAAGCGGTCGCCCGCGATCCTTCGACCCAACGCGAGATTCAGGCACCCGCTCTCGTCCACGGGGCTCGCCTCGTGCAGATGCCGTCCGGTGTGGGTGCCGATCGTCCTGAGCTGCTGCGCGAGTGCGAGACGGCCGACGATGGCGTCGCCGTGCTCGTCGAGCTCGACCAGCGGACGGCGTACCTGCCGCTGCCCGATCGCGGAATCACAGCATGCTCCCGGGTGCACGCTGATCCGCTGTTGCGACTCTCCGATGCCGGCTTCGTCGGCCCGGTCGGCGCGTCGCGCGTCACCGCGCTGCTCCTCGCGTTGGGCACCCTCGTGTCGTGCCTGCTGCTCGTCGCGTGGCGGCGGGCCAAGGCGCGCCTGGCGCGACTGCGGGAGACGCACGAGGCCGTCGTGATCCGTGATCGCAGCGGCTCGGGATCCACCGTGCGGCTCGACGATGGCACCGTGGTCCAGCTGCCGGACGGCGTCAGCGTCTCGGCCCGCTACGTGTTGGTCCTCCTCGATGGCGAGCGACGGATCGACAGCTACCGCCTCGATCCACGGCGACACTCGCACGGCTTCGCAGAGACCGACGATCCGCGCGAGGTCTGCCTCGGCAACGCGGTCGAGAGCGTGAAGCGCTGGGAGGCGCTCGTGCTCGTGACGCTCGCCTTCCTCGCGATGCCCGCGGTGCTCGCGTGGTCGCGCGGGCTCGTGGTCTCTCTCTGGTAGCACCCTCAGGGACGCGGCGGACCGCAGAGACCGCTCGGGTCGCCGCACTGCGGTGCTTCGCACTGCGAGAGGCCTGCGCCGCCGGTGCAGCACACCGAGCCTTCGCAGAGGCCCGTCTCGCTGCAGTCCTCGCCTGCTTGGCGCACGTCGCACTCGGGGCTCGGGATGCAGCCACGCTCGCCGTCGAAGATCTCGTAGGCGCCGCAGGCGCAGCCGGGCCCGGCACAGTCGAGGCCCGAGAAGCGACCGCAGGTGGTGGGACCGCAGATGCCCATCATCCAGGTGCCGCCCGTCTCGGTGCAGAGCTGCTCGTCCTCGCGCGGCGCGATCAGCTCACAGAGCGGACCGGGCATGCAGCCCGCTCCCTCGACGAAGATCCCATAGGTCCCGCAGTCACACACCGGGATCGTCTCGTCGCACGCGACGCTCGGCGGGGTGCCGCACTCGAAGTGCCCGCAGTAGATCGGACGCGCGAACCACGCGCCGCCCGTCGCCTCGCACAGCGACGCGTCGCACGCGGTGTGCGCGGCCTGGCACGCCTCGCGATCGGCGTAGACCCCGCATTCCGGTCCCGTGCAGTTGCACGAGTGCTCGATGCAGCGCGTGCCGTCCCAGAACGCGCCGGTGATCGCATCGCAGATCGGCGCGCAGAGATCGATCGCCGCGGCCTGCGGGGCGCACGAGGCGGGGCCGACACCCACGTCGATCGGCGGGCCGAACGCATCGGGCCCGGGGCCACCGTCGGGTGCGCAGACACACGACACATCCGACCCGTTCATCGCCGCGTCGGGGCTGCCATGCGCGTCGGGGCATCCGGTGAGCGCGAGCGGGACGAAGAGGGCGAACGCGAGCGGCGAGGTGAAGGTCTTGGACATGGTCTTCCGGGACGGGCCTGCGAAAGGCACAGGGTGACACGTCGACTCGCGCGGTAGCGAGAAGCGCGCCGAGCCCCGCAACGGACGACGGCCGCGCGACTCTCGCCGCGCGGCCGTTGCCTCGAGAGACCCGATCAGTGCAGCGCTCAGCGACGACGGCGGCGCAGGCCCGCCACGAGCAGGCCGATCACGCCGAGCGCGAGCCAGTGGTCGCGGCTCGTGGTGCGCGTGCCCGGCACGCTGCACGAGCAGCCGCTCTCGTCGACGTCGAGCGGGCCCGCGTCGGTGTTGCCAAGGCCCGCGTCCACGTTGGAGATCGAGCCCGCGTCGACGGGCACGTCGGTGCGCAGCGAGGCCGCGTCGTTCGTGAAGCCCGCGTCCGGAAGGGCCGCGTCCATGCCGACCATCATGCCGGCGTCGTCCGTCATCATGCCGGCGTCGTCGGTCATCATGCCCGCGTCGCCCGTCATGCCGCAGCCGACGATGTCGGTGTGCTCGCACGCGCCCGCGGCGCACGAGTCGGCGGTGCACTCGTCACCGTCGTCGCAGGAGATGTCGGTGTGCGAGCAGCTACCATCGGCCTCGCACGCATCGGCCGTGCAGCCGTCTGCGTCGTCGCACGAGATCGCGGTCTCCGTGCAGCGCTCGGTCGCGACGTTGCAGCTCGGGGCGGTGCACGCGTCGCCATCGCCCTCGGTGCAGTCCGAGTCGCCGAGGCAGCAGCCATCGATCGCAGTCGCCGCGCACGTGCCGCTGCTGCAGCGATCGGTCGTGCACTCGTCGCCGTCGTCGCAGTCCGCGGTGCCCACGCAGCAGCCGACGATGTCGGTGTTCGAGCACGCGCCCGTCGTGGTGTTGCAGGTGTCGCGCGTGCAGGAGACCGAGTCGTCGCAGTCCGCGTCCGCGTCGCAGCAGCCCATCACGGGCGTGGTCTCGCAGCGGTTCGTCCCGAGGTTGCACGACACCGCGAGGCAGGCGGTGCCGCCGCTGCAGTCCGAGTCGTCGGTGCAGCAGCCCGTGATCGGGAGCGACTCGCAGGTGCCGCCGGTGCCCGAGCAGCGCTCGGTGGTGCACACGTCGCCGTCATCGCTGCAGTCGCCGTCGATGTTGCAGCAGCCCGCGATGGCGTTGTTCTGGCAGCCACCGGGCTCGGCGCACGCGTCGGCCGTGCAGGCGTTGCGATCGTCGCAGGAGAGTGGCGTGCCCGGGAGGCAGCTGCCCATCTGGCAGGTCTCCGCTCCGTCGCACGTGGTGCCATCACCGCAGGCCGTGCCGTCGGGCGCGCTGCGATCGGCGGGGCACGTCGCGAAGCCGTTGCAGCTCTCGGCGGGATCACAGGTGCCCGTGCTCGCGCGGCAGAGCGTGCCGATGGCGAGCACCGAGTCGGTCGGGCACGCGGCCGACGCGCCGGTGCACTGCTCGGCGGAGTCGCACACGCCAGCGCTCGGACGGCAGACGTTGCTGCCATCGAGGAACGCGTCGGCCGGACACGACGTGCCCGATCCATCGCAGCGATCGACGACGTCGCAGGGGCCCGCGATCGATCGGCACACCGTGGTGTTGGGCTGCACGCGCGCCGCGCACGTCGCCGTGAAACCCTCCGTGCCCTGGCAGACGTCGGGGGCGTCACAGACACCCGACGGCATCGCGCCGCACACGGTGCCGGGCGGCTGCGCCGCATCGACGACCGGGCAGGTCGGCCCGGTGCCCGTACAGAACTCGGCCGCGTCGCAGTCGCTCACCGCCACGCGGCACACGACCGACGGAGGCTGGAAGTTGTCGACGCACACGGCGGTCGCGCCCACCGTGCCCGCGCAGGTGTCGGGCGCATCGCAGCTCGCCGTCACCGGGCCACCGCCACCGAAGCCGGAGTCGCCGCACGCCGTGCCAGGCGCAACCGCCGCATCGGTCGCGGGACATGCCGCGCTCGTCCCGGTGCAGAGCTCGGCCACGTCGCACTCGTTGGCCTGGGCACGGCAGACCACGCTGGATGCCTGGAACTGACACGTCGTCGGGTTGCAGCACGCGCCGCCATCACACTGCTCCCCGGACTCGATCATCCCGTTGCCACACACCGGCCCGGTGCTGATGGGCGAGCTGGTGATCGAGATGTCGTCGATGCCGATCCATTCGTCGTTGCCCACGGCGTCGGTGGTGATCACGCGAATCTGGACCAAAGCGCTGTTGTTTGCGTCGGACGGCAACGTCAGCGACACGGGAGTGACCTGTGTTGCCGAGCTCGCCGTCGTGACGTCCGGGAAGTAACCGCCAGCGATGTTGGTATACGCGCCCGAGCCTCCGACCCGGTACTGCACGGCAATCGGCTGCGCGGCATCGTCCGCGCTGGCGTCGATGTCTCGCAGGTTGCACGCGAACGTGATGTTCATGCGCGACGTCGTGTTCAGCGCGAACACGATGTTCGGGGCGCGTGCCGTTCCCGAACCCGCGAGCGCGACCACGGGATTGGCGATGTGGAACTCAGTGACGCCTCCAGTCGTGAAGGTGTCCGGATTGGTCTGGTTGGCGTTCACGTCGATGACCCCGCTCAAGTCGGCGGTCACCGTGGTCGGATTCACGCCCGTTCCCGAGGCCCCGCCATCGCCGCGGTAGCCCTCGATGCTCGCCACACCGGACCAGCTGTCGTTGGCCGTGATGAGGCCGAGGTTCGTCCAGTCCTGCGTCAGCGAGCCGCTGCTGAGATTGAAGGCGGCTGTGTCGGCGCGCGCGATGGTCGCGAACGCGAGGACTGACACGGAAGCGAGGGCTAGAGAGCGGGCGGAAGTACGCATGGCCGCGAAGGTTGCACGCGCTCGGCCGTGAGGAAACCCGGGCCGTGATCGTTCACGGCTTCGTCACCCCTCCCGCACCATCGCCGCGACTCGAGCCCCGTGGACCGCGAGGCGTGCGCGCCCCGTGATCCGCCGGTGATCTGCGGTCACTCGTCGGCGAGGAACTTCATGGCGAGGGCCACGTCTTCGCGGGATCCGATGAAGAGCGGCACCCGCTGATGAAGCGCCGTCGGCTCGATCTCCACGATCCGCGTCTTCCCGTTCGACGCTGCGCCGCCCGCTGCCTCGGCGATGAACGCCATCGGCGAGGCCTCGTACAAGAGACGCAGCTTCCCGTCGGGTGCGCTCTTGTCGCCCGGGTACGCGAACACGCCGCCGCGCAGGAGCGTGCGGTGGAAGTCCGCCACCAGCGTGCCCACGTAGCGAAGGCCGTAGGGCTTGCCGCCCGGGGCTTCCTTGCTCTTCAGCGTGTCGATCCACGCCGTCACGCCGGGCGTCCACTTGCTGCGGTTGCCCTCGTTGATCGAGTACGTCGGGGCCGTCGCGGGGATGCGGATGTTCTCGTGCGAGAGGAAGAACTCGCCCACGAGCGGGTCCAGCGTGAAGCCGTGCACGCCATCGCCGGTCGTGTAGACGAGCATCGTCGAGGAGCCGTAGATGATGTAGCCGGCCGCCACCTGCTCGAGGCCTCGCTGCAGGCAGTCGCGCACGGTGCCGGGGCCGCTCTCCGTCACGCGACGGTGGATCGAGAAGATCGTCCCGATCGAGATGTTCACGTCGATGTTCGAGCTCCCGTCGAGCGGGTCGAACATCAACACGTACTTGCCTGCGGGGTACTGCGGCGGGATCGGGATGATCTCTTCGTCTTCTTCGCTCGCCATCACGCACACGTGACCGCCCGCCTCGACGCAGCGGACCAGCACGTTGTTCGCGAGCTCGTCGAGCTTCTGCACCGTCTCGCCCTGCACGTTCACGGCGCCCGTCGCGCCGAGCACGTCGGCCAGGCCCGCCTTCTGCACCTTGCTCGCGATCACGCGACCTGCGAGCGCGATGGCCTGGAAGAGACCGGTGAAGTCGCCGCTCGCGCCAGCGATGCGGCGCTGACGCTCGAGGATGTGACGATCGAGGGTCCAGCCGAGCTCGTCCCGACCAGCGGGGCCCATCGAGTGACGCGGAGAGGTCATGGGCCCGCGGGATACCACGCCTGCGGCGCGCGCGAGACGGCCTCGTTCACGCGGTGCGAACGACCGGCTCGTCGGCGGGCTTGGGGGCTTCCTTCGTCTGCTGCTTGGACTGCGTGGGGAACGCGAGATCGAGGCCCTCCGACTCGAAGCGACGGAGGATCGCGAGGTTGATCGTCTGCTGCCGATCCATGAAGACGCCGTAGTCCGCGGAGAGCACGAAGTAGACGGCCTCGAGATCGAGCGACGTCGCGCTGAAGCCCTTGAAGTGCGCGCGATCGAGGCGGACCGTCTCCTGCGCCTCGATCACCTGGCGCAGCGCGGACACGGCGCGCTCGATGTCGTCTGCGTGCGTGCCGTGCACGAGGCCCAGCACGAGCGTCACGCGCCGCTCCTCCATGCGGCGGAAGTTGTGGATGCGGCTCTTGGCCAGGTCGGCGTTGGGGAACACGATCTCGTTGCCCGCCGAGCCGCGCACGCGCGTGGAGCGCACGCCGATGCGCGTGACCGTGCCCGAGTCGGCACCGACGGTGATCGAGTCGCCGATGTCGAACGGCCGATCGAAGTAGAGCGCGAGGGAGGCGAAGAGATCGCCGAGGATGTTCTGCACCGCGAGCGCCGCGGCGACGCCGCCCACGCCCAGGCCCGCGAGGAGGCCCGACAGCTCGACGCCGAGGTTTCCGAGCACGAGCAAGAGCACGATCGTCCAGATGACGACGTGCGACGCGAAGCGGATGCCCGTCGCCACCGTCGCGCTGCCCGCGTGGACGTGGTGCGCCATCCAGCGCGCGACGGCCGCGTTCGACACGTGCTGGAGCAGGATGCCGGCCTGCACCATCGACACGACGATCATCGCCGTGTCGAGCGCGTCGTGCGCGGCGCGCGGCAGCGGTGAAGCGGCGCTGCCCGCGTAGAACGCGAGCACGAGAAAGAAGAGGGTGCTCAGCGAGCGCAGCGGCAGCTGCACGAAGTCGACGAGCCACGTGTGCTCGGGGCCCGTCGCCTCGCGCTGCGCCTTCACGCGCGCGTCGACAGCGCGGAGCACGAAGCGGTGCACGGTGAGCAGCAGCAGGAACACCGCGGCGGCGACGGCGAGGCCGAGCGCCCACTCGGCCACCGTCGCGCCCCAGAGGTCGGTCTCGCCCAGCTCGTGGATCGCCTGCATGCGCGCCGAGGATGACAAGCCGCGGCAGTGGACGCCCGTGCCCTCGCGATCTAGAGGGCGGCCCATGACGACGCGCCCGATCTCTCCGCTCTTCGACGCCTCGCAGTGGACCGCCGTCGAGGGCTTCGCGCTGACCGACCTCACCTACCACCGACACGTCTCGCTCGGGATCGTGCGGGTCGCCTTCGACCGACCCGAGGTGCGCAATGCGTTTCGTCCGCACACCGTGGACGAGCTGTTCCGCGTGCTCGATCACGCGCGCCAGTGGAGCGACGTCGGCGTGGTGTGGATCACGGGCAACGGCCCGAGCGAGAAGGACGGCGGCTGGGCGTTCTGCTCGGGCGGCGACCAGCGCATCCGGGGGCAGTACGGCTACCAGTACCAAGGCGAAGGCGGCGCGCCCGATCCCGCCAAGCTCGGTCGCCTGCACATCCTCGAGGTGCAGCGCCTCATTCGCTTCATGCCGAAGGTGGTGATCGCGCTCGTGCCGGGGTGGGCGGCGGGCGGTGGCCACAGCCTGCACGTGATCTGCGACATGACGCTCGCGAGCAAGGAGCACGCGCGCTTCAAGCAGACCGATGCCGACGTGGCGAGCTTCGACGGCGGCTACGGCTCCGCGTACCTCGCGCGCATGGTCGGTCAGAAGCGCGCGAGGGAGATCTTCTTCCTGGGCGACGCCTACACGGCCGACGAGGCGTTCGACATGGGCGCGATCAACGCGTCGGTGCCGCACGCCGAGCTCGAGAAGGTCGCGCTCGAGCACTCGCGCAAGATCCTCGCGAAGAGCCCGACGGCGATCCGGATGCTCAAGTACGCGTTCAACCTCGTCGACGACGGACTGGTCGGTCAGCAGCTCTTCGCCGGTGAGGCCACGCGCCTCGCGTACGGGACGGACGAGGCGCGCGAGGGTCGTGACGCATTCCTCGAGAAGCGCTCGCCCACGTGGAGCAAGGTGCCTTGGTATTATTGAACGCGGGAGAGAATTCCGGGCTTCGAGCGGGGCCGCGTCGGAGGGGCTGATGAGAAAGACACCGCGAAGGGCGCGCGGCCGGCAACGATGTGACGATGCCGCGTCGGTTGCACGAACGAACACGTGCGCGTCGCGCGAGAGATGGATCCGCGTGGAAGAGGGCGTGTAAGCTGGTCGGATGCGTCCGCTCCGTACGAAGCTCGTGCTCGCCACTTCCGTCTTCGCGCTCGGTGGCTGCCTCGTCGACCGCGGCCCTGTCGACGGGACGCCCGACGCAGGCTTCGACGCGCCGTTCGGCGACAGCGGCATGCGCGACGCGTTCATCCCGGACGCTTTCCGCATCGACGCGCCCCTCGATGCGTTTCGCGGGCCCGACAGCGCGATCGACGCCGCGCTCGATGCACCGCCGACGCCCGACGACGTCTTCACCCCCGAGGACGCCTTCACGCCCGACGATGCGTTCATGCCGGACGCGTTCGTGCCGCCCGACGCGTTCGTACCGCCGGACGCATTCGTGCCGCCGGACGCGTTCGTGCCGCCCGATGCCTACGTGGTGCCAGACGCGTTCACCCCCGAGTGCGCGCCGAGCGACGTGCGCTGCGCGGGCAACGATGTCGAGACCTGCGTCGATGGCCGCTACCGGGTCACGGAGACCTGCAGCGTGCTGGGATGCGGTACCTCGGCCCGCTCGGCGACGCCTCACTGCCTGCGTCTCGAGCCCTCGAACGTCGACCCCAGCGAGATGCGGGGCGGGCCCGACATCGTGGTGCCCTCGGGCACACCTGGAGTGTTCAACACCTCGACGTGCTCGGCGCCCACCCTCGCCGCCGACATCTTCCGTGTGATCGGCAGCTACTGCGTGGCGTCCGTCGGCTCGCTGCGCGTGGAGGCCGGGGCGACGATCACCGTCACGGGCTCGCGCCCGCTCATCCTCCTCTCGACGGGCGACGTGGTGATCGACGGGACCATTCAGGCGAGCGCGATGGGGCCCACGTTGGGCGGACCGGGCGAGCGCATGGGCGGGCCGATGATCGGCGGCAACGGCGGCGCGTCTGGCGCGTTCGACGCTGGCGGCGGTGGCGGCGGGTTCTGCGGCATGGGTGGTTCGGGCGGCAACGCGCCCGGAGGAGGCGCG
>JAFLCL010000074.1 GCA_017303575.1 Deltaproteobacteria bacterium | reverse complement strand
GACTCGGCGGCCGTCGCGGTCGTCGCCTCGGCTGCCACGCCTTCCGCGGCTGCCTCGACTGCCTCGCTGCCTTCGGCCTCGCTCGGCGCGGGCTCCGACGGTGCCGGTGTTGCGGGCGCTTCGACCTCGCTCGGCGCGACGGCCGTGGTCGTCGGCTCCTCGCGACGATCCTCGCGATCCTCACGCGACTCCCGCGAGGCACGATCACGCGGCTCGTCGGCGGCGCCGCTCTGGCCTTGCAGGTAGATGAAGCCACCGACAGCCGCAGCGACCGCGATGCCGAGGCCGATCCACATGCCGCCGTTGCCACCGGCAGGCGCGGCCTGCGCTGGCACGATGGGCGCGACGGCCTTGGGCTCGCTCTTGGGCTCGCTCTTGGCAGCCGAAGGCTTCTTGTCCTTGCTCTCGCTCTTGCCCTCGGTCTTGGCCTTGGCCTCGGACTTCTTCTCGGCCTTGTCTTCCTTGGCCTTGGGCTCGTCCTTCTTCTCGGCCTTCGCCTGGACACCGCTGTCCTCGCGCAGCGAGTCCGCGTCCGCGGGGGCGGGGGGTGGCACCGAGGCGACGAGCGCGCGGAGGTCGACCTTCGCATCGTCGGCGTCCTCCGACGGGCTCGGCGGCGCGAGCGAGGGGCGCACGAGCGCGGACAGAGCTCCGAGATCGAGCTCGTCGTCGTCGGACTTCTTCTTGGCTTCCTTGCTCACGGCGTTCGACCTCGGCGAAAGAGGGGAGGGAGGCTAGCACGGGGCGCGCACTGGGATCGCGCCCGAGACTGGTGCCATGGGACGACACGACAGCGTCCGAGCTTGGACGCATCCGTCATGGAGACGATCCCTCGATCGTTTCGGATCGAGCTCGCGGACACAAAGAAAACGGCCCCAGGCATTGCCTGGAGCCGTCTCGGTAGGCCGCCGACGCGGAGTCAGCCGTGCTTCTTGAAGTAGTCCTGCGAGCCCTTGGGGTCGGCCTTCATGCCGTCCTGACCCGCCTGCCAGTTCGCAGGGCAGACCTCGCCGTGCTTCTCGTTGAACTCGATGGCGTCGATGAGGCGGAGGTACTCGTCGATGTTGCGGCCGAGCGGGAGGTCGTTGAGCGTCGCGTGACGGACGTTGCCCTTCTTGTCGATCACGAACGTGCCGCGGAGCGCGACGCCCGCGTCCTCGCCCTCCTCGAACAGCACGCCGTAGTCGCGCGCGATCTTCTTGGTGATGTCGGCCACGATCGGGTAGCGCACGCCACCGAGGCCGCCTTCCTTGCGCGCCTGCTTGTTCCACGCGAGGTGCGAGAACTTCGAGTCGACGCTGCAGCCGATGACCTCGGCGCCGCGCTTCTTGAACTCGTCGAGCTTCTCGTCGAACGCGATGATCTCGGTCGGGCAGACGAACGTGAAGTCGAGCGGATAGAAGAACAGCACGACGTACTTGCCCTTGAAGGACGAGAGCTTGACGTTCGTGAACTCGGTGCCCTGGATGGCCTCGGCCTCGAAGTCGGGCGCGGGCTTCTGGATCGTGATCGCCATCGAACTCACCTCGGGTGTGTCGCGTGTCCGCGAGCTGACGTGTTCCGCGCCGGGGCCCCGGCGGCGCCCCTTCATGCAGCGGGCCTCCCACGTTGGCAAGGGTCGTCGTGCGGGCCTCTCCGTGCCTCCGCGCGGGCCGTCGAGTAACCCTCGGCATGGCCGACGACAAGAGTGCGCCCGCGTCCGACGCTCCCGCCCCCTCGGCGATGAACGACGACCTCAAGCGCCGCATGACGACGGCCTTCGGCTGGGTCGCGGGAGGCTCGCTCGGGCTGCTCGTGAACTACGGCCTCTTCCTCTTCTTCGGCGAGGGCTATCCCACGACGCCGACGACGTTCGTCACGTTCCTCGCGGGCGCGTTCGCGGGCATGCACCTCGCCGATCGTCTCGGCGTGCGAGGCTTTCGGCCGCTCGGCATCGCCGCGGGCGTCTTGCTCGTCTGCTTCGCGTGGATCGTGGTCGCCGGCCTGATGTCGAGCTGAGAGAGCGAGAAAGAATCCCCGTGCTTCGAGTCGGGCCGTGAAATCGATTGTTTCTCGCTCTCTGAGTTGGTCTGGGTCGACCGGCCCCTCGCCGGCTCCCGCGGATCAGGCGATCGCGCGTTTGTAGGTCACGCCGTCCTCGCCGTCCGCGTAGTACGCGGTGCGCTCACCGAGGCGCTCGAAGCCGAACCGCTCGTAGAGCGTTCGCGCCGACGCGTTGCCCTTGCGCACCTCGAGCACGACGCTCGTGACGCCCTCGGCCGCGAGCTCGCGGAGGAAGCGCGCGAGCAACGCCTTGCCGATGCCGCGGTCGCGCGCGCCCGGCTCGACGGCGATCGACATGAGCTGCGCCTCGTCCGCCGCGACCCAGCCGAGCACGTAGCCGACCAGGCGATCGTCCTCGTACGCGACCCACGTGCGCGCGATCGAGCGCGCGAGCTCGTACCGCAGGTCCGGTTGTTCTGCGGGCGCAGGGAACGCGCGCCGCCCGAGGTCGGTCGCGCTGTCGGTGTCCGCCTCGCCGAGCTGGCGGATCGTGATCATCGACCCGCCGTGGTCTTGGTCTCGATGGGTCGATCGGGATCGAGCGAGAGCGTGTAGTCCGAGTCCGGCTCGACGAAGATGTACCGCATCTGCGGCATCTCCTCGCGGATGCGCGTCTCGAGCGCGTCGATCGTCTTCTCGACGCCCGTGATGTCGAGATCGCGGTCGAGCTCGACCTTGAGCGCGAGCAGCACCTGCTTGGGCCCGAGGTGCATCGAGAGCAGCTGCGTGACGCGACGCACGCCTGGCACCGTGGGCGCGAGGGCCTCGACCTTGTTGCGATCCTCGGGCGTCGCTGCCTCGCCGAGCAGGAGCGAGTGCGTACGGCTCGCGAGGAACCACGCGACGAGGCCGAGCACCACGCCGATCAGCATCGAGCCGATCGCCTCGAAGCCGCCCCAGCCCGTGACGTCCGAGAGGCCGACCGAGAGGAGCGCGATGCCGAGGCCGAAGAGCGCGGCGGTGTCCTCCGCGAGCACGACGGGGATCGTCGGGTCCTTCATGCGGATCAGCGCGTCGTTGAACGAGAGCTCGCCCTTGGTCTTCTTGAACTCCGCGTACGCGACCGAGCACGAGTAGCTCTCGAAGAGGAACGAGACGCCGAGCACGCCGTAGCTCCAGAGGCGCGAGCCGTGCGCGCTCTCGTCGTGATGACCCGACGCGAGCGCGATCAGATCGTGCACGCCCTCGTAGAGCGCGAACGCGCCGCCGAGGAGGAAGATCAGGATGCTGACCATGAAGGGCCAGAAGTAGCTCTCGACCGCGTGACCGAACGGGTGGAGGTTCGTCGCGGGCTTCTCGGCGCGACGAAGACCGACCACGAGCAGCACCTGGTTCGCCGTGTCGGCGACCGAGTGCACGGCCTCCGCGAGCGTCGCGATCGAGCCCGAGAAGAACGCGGCGACGAACTTCGAGATCGCGATCAGCAGGTTGCCGATCAGCGCGGCGACGACGACGCGCAGGTTGTTTCCCTCACCGGGAGCCGACATCGCTCGTCCCTTCTTCTCCGGGGGTCTGGTCCGATGCCTCGTCGGACTCGGGCTCTTCGGGCGCGACGAATGGACGCACCACGTTCACGTCGGTCCGGCCGCGCAGCGTCTCGAGCCATCGCGCCACGTACGCGTCGACGAGCGTCACGCGAAGCCACACGCGCAGCGCCTCGCGGACCTCGTCGAGCGGACGCCCCGCGAACGGGTGCGCCGCCTCGAGGTAGGCCTCCTCGATGTCGGCCTCCGTGACGGCGCTCGCGCCCTCGAGGTTCGCGCCGAGGAACTGCTCGACCACCGCGCGACGCTCCGCGAGCACCTCGATCTCGTCTCGACCCGCGTGCAGACGCGACAAGAGCGCGTCGAGCGCAGCGCTGCCCCCGATCGATCGCTCGAGCGCGTCGCGCTGCTGTGCGATCGCTTCGGGCGAGGGCGAGGCGGCCCCGAGGCGCAGCGCCTCGCGACGGATCAGCACCTCGCCGATGATCTGATCGAGCGCGGCCTGGAGCAGCTCAGGCGTGGGGGTGGCCGAGGCGACACCTCCGCGCGCGAGCGCGAGCGCCGCGACGAGCTCCACATCCGAGGCCAGCACCACGCTCGCGCCCTGGCTCGGAGTGCGTGCGCCGACGACGGCCACCAGGGCCTCCGCGGGTCCCGCGCGACGCGGGACCGTGGTGGACGGCGAGGCCTGCGCGAACGAGCCGACCGGCGCCGCGAGCCACACGGCCAGCCCCACGGACGCGATCGCCCGCACGCCCACGCCCAGGCTCACGTGTCGGACTCGGCCGCCTCGACGCCTGCGTCAGGATCGCCCCCGGAGTCCTGCGTGTCCGGGCCCTGCGGCTCGCGCTCACCATCGGACCTCATGCGCGCCCGCGGCAGGTGCTTTCGCTCGCGCAGGAACTCGAGGAACGCGAGCGCGGCATCGAGCTCACGGGCGGGGAGCTGCTCGGCGAGCTCCTGGATGCGACGACGCTGCGTCTCGGCCGCGAGCGCGCGCACGCGACGCGCGGGCTTCTCCTCTTCCGGCGGCTTCACGATCTCGTCGGCCGTCGGCACGTGCCACTCGGTGCGCGGCACCGCCTCGATCGAGTGCGCGCCGAGCCACTGCTCCATGCACGCGCGCAGGCGCTCGCTGCGGAACGTGAACCAGCGCTCGCGGTCCACGGGGAACGTCATCAAGACGTCCTTGAAGCGGCGGAACGCGCCCTTGCCGTCGATGGACTGCACGAGCTTGTCGCGCAGCTCGCCCTCGTCGACGGTGGCGATGAAGCGCTCCATCCAGCGGTACTGCTCGCGCGAGCTCACGGGATCGACGCGCAGGTAGTTCGAGTCGGTCGAGACGCGCTGGTGCATCTGTGGATCGGCCACACCATCGACGATCCGAACCACCTCGCCCGTGTCGAGGTGGAGGTAGCTGTGCACGGCGGGCGCGTTGTTCTCGAAGGCGTCCTCGAGCGCCTCCCAGGCGATCGGCACCTTGCGGAGCGGCCCAGTGGATGTCCCAGTGGACGGCGGTGTCTTCGGTTCGTCGGACATGTCGCTCAAGAAGTGCCTCCGAGGGTGCCGGATGGCGGGGCCGGCGATGCTAGCAGGGTTTCAGCGTGAGGATCGCGTCCGAGACACGGCGTCGGCCCATCGAGCGAGGTGCGTAGCACGATCGCTCTCGCTCATCGCAGGAGAGAACGTCTTGGCGACGCGATGCGCCTTCCGCACGGCGTCGAGGCCGTCGAACGCTCCCACCGCGAGGCCCGCGAGGTAGGCCGCGCCGAGCGCCGTGGTCTCGACGTTCGCAGGCCGATCGATCGTGACGTCGAGCACGTCGGACTGGAACTGCATGAGGAGGCCGTTCTCGCTCGCGCCACCATCGACCCGCAGCCGAGCGATCCGCCCGCCCATGTCGGCCTCCATCGCGCGACCCAGATCGGCCACCGAGAACGCCACGCCCTCGAGCGTCGCGCGCGCGAGGTGGGCCCTGGTCGTGCCGCGCGTGAGGCCGGTGATCACACCGCGCGCCTCGGGATCCCAGTACGGCGCGCCCAGGCCCGCGAGCGCGGGCACGAAGACCACGCCGTCGCTCGAGGGCACGCTCGCCGCGAGCGCCTCGACCTCGGCGCTCTTGCCGATCAGGCCCAGGCCGTCGCGCAGCCACTGCACGGCCGCGCCCGCGATGAAGCTCGAGCCCTCGAGCGCGTAGTGCGTCTCGCCGTTCAGCGTCCACGCGACCGTGGTCACGAGGCCGTTCTTGGACGGCACGATGCGCGTGCCGGTGTTCACGAGGAGGAACGCGCCCGTGCCGTAGGTGCACTTCGCGTCGCCGGGCTCGAAGCAGGTCTGTCCGAAGAGCGCCGACTGCTGATCACCCGCGATGCCCGCGATGGGGATGCCATCGGGCAGGCCGGGAACGCCCTTGGTGGTCGCGTAGACCTCGGAGCTGGAAGCGACCTTCGGGAGGATCGCCATCGGCACCTCGAGCACCTTCGCGAGCTGCTCGGAGAACGCGCGCGTGTGGAGATCGAAGAGCAGCGTGCGCGAGGCGTTCGAGGTGTCGGTCACGTGCGCGGCGCCCGACGATAGTTTCCAAACGAGGAAACTGTCGATCGTGCCGAACGCGAGCTCGCCCTTCTCGGCTCTGGTGCGCGCACCCTCCACGTGATCGAGGATCCAGGCGACCTTGGTGCCGCTGAAGTAGGGATCGAGCACGAGCCCGGTGCGCTCGCGGAAGAGCGGCTCGTGGCCTGCGTCCTTCAGCGCGCGGCAGCGATCGGTGGTGCGTCGATCCTGCCAGACGATGGCGCGGTGGACGGGCACGCCGCTCTGCCGATCCCAGAGCACGGTGGTCTCGCGCTGGTTGGTGATGCCGATGCCCACGCAGTCCGACGGCGTCTCGCTCGCGGCCGCATACGCATCACGCAGCGCCGAGAGCACGCTCTCCCAGATCTCGCCCGGCGCGTGCTCGACCCAGCCCGGCTGCGGGAAGTGCTGAGGGAACTCCTTGGTCGCGCGGCCGAGCACGCGGCCATCGGTCGCGAGGAGGAGGACGGTCGAGCCCGTGGTGCCCTGATCGAGAGCGAGGAGGTGGCGCGTCATGCGGGCCGTCATACCAGAGAAGCGCCTCTGATCGCCCTTCCCTCCGAGCCCGACGCTGGGCGAGCATCACCCGATGCGCTGGACCGGAGGGATCGTGTTCGCCGTCGCGCTGTCGGCCGCGCTGAGCGCGTGCGCCGCGCACACACCGCTGCCGATCCTCGGTGGCGGTCCCGGCCGCGCCAACGACCCCCAGATCTTCGACGACGCGATCCGCAGCGCGCAGTCACTCGCCTACCAACCGCTGCAGCTCGACCCCGAGCACGGTCGCTTCGTGGTGCTCGCGCGCGGCGATCGAAGCGGCACGACGCAGTTCCGTGTGCAGTGCTTCCGCGAAGGATTCGTATCCGTCGTCCCCGAGGGCCCGACGATCGATCGCCTTGGCGACTCGGTGCGCATCGAGGGGCGCCTGCGCGAGGAGTACCTGCGCTTCGCGACTGCGATCGCGAACGGCATCACGGTGCGTCCATGACGGGCGCGTCGATGTCTCGCCACGTCGTGCTCCTGCTCGCTGCGAGCGTGCTCGCTGCCTCGATCGTCGGGCGAGCCGCGGCCCAGGACGCCGTCGGCGCGAGCGTCAGGCACGCCTGCGCGGAGGGGCGAGAGCGCGTGGATGGTCGTTGCTGCTGGCCCTCGCAGACGTTCTCCGACGACGTGGGTCGCTGCGTCGGCGCGCCTGTCTGTCCGTCCGGGCTCGTCGAGCACGGGGACGCGTGCGTTGCACCTTCGACCTCGACGACGTCCGCCGCCGGCAGCGACGCGTCGATCCCCGATCCGCGCGGGCTCACGACGGCGACGCCGTCCGCCTACGCGCTGACGGATCGCGCGTCCGCTCGCTCGCGCACGACGCTGTTCGCGACGAACGTCGATGGCTGGCCCGAGGTCGCGGGCGATCTCGCCGCTCCGCACGCCCGGGCCACCGAGGTCCACGGCGAGGACGAAGAGCTGATCATCGCGGCGCTCGTCGTGTTCGACGTGGGCTGGGTGATGGGCTGGCTCGGCACGATGCTCGACGAGATCGTGCTCGCCTGCTCGAGCTTCAGCGGAGGTCGCGTCTCGTGCGGCGGCGCTGCATGGAGCCTCATCCCGTTCGGCGGAGCGCTCGGCTCTGCGTTCACGACGCCCTCGGGGACCTTCCACAACTCGGGCTTCGGGATTGGGTTCTCGATCGCGTCGGTGTGCGTGCAGGCGATCGGCGGGATCATGGCGATCATCGCGTTCGCGAACGAGACGACCGAGGTGGGACACCAGTCGATCCACACGGACAACAGCCTCTCCGCCTCGCTCCTGCCCGGCGCCGCCGGCTCGGACGCGGGCCTCACCCTCGAGCTCACGTTTTGATCGCGTGGGCACCTCGCGCGCACGATGGACGGGAGCGCGCGCGCGCCGGAGCGCGCTGATCGCTTCGACGCTCGCGCTCGCCATCACCTCGCTCGTCGCGTCTCGCGTGCACGCGGACGAACCTCCGTGCGACGCGCTGCACGTGGCGGTCGAGAACCAGTGCTGCTGGCCCGATCAGCGCGTCGAAGGAGGCCGATGCGTCGGGGCGCCGCGCTGTCCCGAGACGCTCGTCGAGCATGGTGACGAGTGCGTCGCTCTGGCCACGACGCCCTCGCAGCCACGACCGATCGCGACCTACGCGTCCTCGGACGCCACGGAGGAGGAGCCCGACGAGCTGGCTGGGTGGCCCACGGTTCGCCACGACCGCGATCGCCCCGTGTGGCGTGTGCAGGCGCGGAGCACCGAGGACGGCGGGCTCGTCGCTGCGTCGGTGGTCGTGATCGACGTGGGCTGGACGATGGGCTGGCTCGGCGTGCTCATCGCCGAGCTGGGAGGCTGCTCGGGGCGCGCGTGCGACGGCTGGCCGTGGGCCTTCATCCCCGTGGGCGGTGCGATGGCAGCAGGCGTGGCCTCGATCTCACGCGGCAACGGCGCCGCGTACGGGTTCGGCATTCCGTCGGTGATCCTCCAAGGGATCGGCCTGATCATGCTGGCCATCTCGCTCGCGAACGAGGTCACCGAGCCGATCCACGAGCGCATCGATCTCGCCCCGCATCTCTCGCTCTCGCTCGGGGCTCCCGAGAGCGATGCCGGCGCCTCCCTCGGGCTCGCGTTCTGACGCCGCGTATCATGGGCGCGTGACCGACTACGCCACGAACCTCGCAGGCATCCGCGCCGCGCTCGATCGCATCGCGCCGCACGTCCATCGCACGCCCGTGCTCACCTCGCGCACGATGGACGAGCGCGCGTCGGACGACGGCGTCTCGCGCGAGCTCTTCTTCAAGTGCGAGAACCTCCAGCGTATCGGGGCTTTCAAGATCCGCGGCGCGATGAACGCTGTGCTCAAGCTCTCGGACGAGACCGCCAAGCGCGGCGTCGTCACGCACAGCTCGGGCAACCACGCGCAGGCGCTCGCGCTCGCGGCGCGCATCCGCGGCATCACCGCGCACATCGTGATGCCGACGAACGCGCCCGAGGTGAAGCGTCAGGCGGTGCGCGGCTACGGCGGCATCGTGGTGCCCTGCGAGCCCACGCAGAAGAGCCGTGAGGAGACGGCCGCGCGCATCGCTGCGGAGACGGGGGCCACGCTCGTGCCCCCCTACGACCATGCCGACGTGATCGAAGGTCAGGGCACGATCGCGATCGAGCTGTTCGAGCAGGTGCCCGATCTCGACGCCGTGATCGTCCCGCTCGGCGGCGGCGGCATGACGAGCGGCATCGCGATCGCGTACCGAGAGCTCTCGCCGACGACGAGGGTGATCGGCGCCGAGCCCGCGCTCGCGTCCGATGCGTTCGAGAGCAGGCAGTCGGGCGCGATCGTGGGACAGAAGGCCGCGCTCACCATCGCCGATGGCCTGCGCACGAGCCTGGGCGCGCTGACGTTCCCCGTGGTGCGCGATCTCGTGAGCGACGTGGTGCTCGTCGACGAGGACGCGATCGTTCAGTGCACCAAGCTCGTCTTCGAGCGCATGAAGCTCGTGATCGAGCCGAGCGCGGGCGTGAGCGTCGCCGTCGCGATCGGACGCGGCCACGCGAAGCTGCCCCGCGAAGCAAAGCGTGTGGGCGTGATCCTCTGCGGCGGCAACGTCGACCTCGACGCCCTCCCGTGGATCGCGCGAAGCGCATGACCCGAACCCTGTCGATCCCCACGCCGTCGCTCGTCGTGCTCGTCGGTCCCTCGGGGGCGGGCAAGAGCACGCTCGCGCGTCGCTTGTTCGCGCCGACGGAGATCCTGAGCTCCGACGCGCTGCGCGCGATGGTGCGCGACGACGAGAACGACATGGGCGCCACCAACGACGCGTTCGAGGTGCTGCACCTCGTGCTCGAGAAGCGCCTCGCCGCAGGACGCCTCACCGTCGTCGACGCGACGAACGTGCGACAAGGCGATCGCGCGGGCCTCGTGGCGATGGCCAAGCGGCATCACGTGACGCCCGTCGCGATCGTGCTCGACGTCGGTCTCGACGCTTGTCTTCGTCACAACGCGACGCGACAGCACCGCGGTGAGGCGAGCACACCGTATGTCACGAGCCAGCACGAGAGCCTACGGCGCGCGATCCCCGAGGGCGCATCGGACGTCGCGCATCCCCTGAAGCGCGAGGGCTTCCGTGTGGTGCACGTGCTCCACGACGAGGCCGAGCACGCGAGCGTCACGCTCACACGCACCAAGCTCGACGTCGATCGACGCGAGCTGCAGGGCCCGTTCGACATCATCGGCGACGTGCACGGCTGTCTCGACGAGCTCACACAATTGCTCGCTCGCCTCGGGTACGCACCGTCGGACGGCGTGTGGTCGCATCCCTCACGAACGGCTTTGTTTCTGGGCGATCTCGTCGATCGCGGGCCCGCATCGATCGGGTCGCTGAAGCTCGCGCAGGCGATGGTGGAGCGCGGCCACGCGCTCATGGTGCCCGGCAACCACGAGGCACGACTCGAGCGCGCGCTCGCGGGCAAGAACGTGAAGCGCACGCACGGCTTCGACCTGACGATGGCCGAGCTCGAGTCGATGTCGGGGCCAGAGCGACGCGTGACGGAGGCGTCGCTCGCGTCGTTCCTCCACACGCTGCCGAGCCACCTCGTGCTCGACGGCGGCGAGCTCGTCGTGGCGCACGCCGGCATGAAGCAGTCTCTGCAAGGCCGCGACTCGGGGACCGTGAAGGCCTTCGCGCACTACGGCGACACGACGGGTGAGACAGACGCCTATGGCCTTCCGGTGCGCCTCGACTGGGCGCGCGACTACACGGGTGACGCCGTCGTCGTGTACGGGCACACGCCCGTGCTCGAGGCGGAGTGGGTGAACGGAACGATCTGCATCGACACCGGCTGCGTGTTCGGAGGCAGGCTCACCGCGCTGCGTTGGCCCGAGCGCGAGCTCGTGCAGGTGCCCGCCGCGCGGCGATACGCCGAGCCAGCTCGTCCTCTCTCGGGCTGACGCGCGAGCGTGCTTTTTCACGCAGGCCCCTTGTCATCTCGCGCAGTTATGCCGCTTGATGGGGCATGCCGACCCACGCCGCGTCCGGTCAGAGCCTCGAAGCCCGCACCGAGGTCGCTGCAGAAGAAGCCGCGCGACAAGCACTCGCGGCTCTGAGCGGACAGAAGCTCCTCGCGGCGATCGTGTTCGCCTCGCCCAAGCACAAGCTCGGCAAGGCGCTCGCGACGATCGAAGGCCTCGTCGAGGGCGCGCCCGTCATCGGCTGCACCACCGCGGGTGAGCTCACGGAGCGTGGCGTGCTGCACGATGGCCTCGCGGTGCTCCTGCTCGCAGGCGACGGGCTGGCGATCGGCGCGCACGCGGTCGGCACGAAGGGCGAGCCTGATCGCGTCGCGTCGCAGCTCTCGGCTGGATACGCAGAGGCGCAGAAGCAGGCGACCTCGCGGGGGTTTGCTGCGAGCACGACGGTGATCCTCGTCGACGGCCTCGCGGGCACGGGCGATCGCGTGGTGTCGTCCGTCCTGCGATCGACGCGCGCGTTCCAGCAGATCGTGGGCGGCGCCGCGGGGGACGAGGGCGCGTTCTCCTCGACACACGTGGGGATGGGCGCGCGCGCATCGAGCGACGCCGCGGCAGCGCTCCACTTCTTCGGGGCGCAGCGCTGGGGCGTGGGCGTCGATCACGGCCTCACCGCGGGTCGGGAACGCCACGTGGTCACGCGCAGCGAGGGCAACGTCGTGCACGAGATCGATGGGCGACCTGCGTTCGAGCTCTACCGCGCACACGCGAAGGCGCGCGGCGTGACGCTCGAGCCGGAGGCCGCAGGTCCGTACTTGATCGCGAACGAGCTCGGCCTCTTCTTCCTCGACGAGCTGCGCACGGCCCGCGCACCGCTCAGCGTCACCGCGAGCGGCGCCTTGAGCTGCGCGGCCGACGTGCCCGAAGGCGCCACGATCTGCGTGCTCGAGGGTCGCCCCGACGCGATGGTCGCGGCCGCCAAGCACGCGGCGGAGGAAGCGCACGCTGCGCTCCAGGGGCAACGTGCCGCGGCCGTGCTCGTGTTCGACTGCGTGTGCCGCGCGACGATCCTCGGCGACGAGGTGGGCCGCGAGCTCGAGGCGATCAAGAGCGTATTCCCCGACACGCCGATCGCGGGATTCTTCACCTACGGCGAGATCGCGCGCTCACGCGGCAAGCTCGACGGCTGGCACAACACGACGGCCGTCGTGGTCGCGATCCCCGCCTGAACGATCACGATCCGCGATCGCAGCCGCCGTACGCGTCGTGCTGGAACGACTCCCACTCCGACACGCCGAACGCGAAGCTCGAGCCCTCGCCGAAGAACACGTAGTCGGTCGTGGTGGTCGGCTCGGTGAACGTGCTGCCGGACAACGTCGCCGTGCCATCGACGAGCACCGCGACGTCGCCGCTCGTGAGATCGATCTCGAGGCGATAGGTGTGCATGACCGTCGCGTCGATCACGGCCTCGGGGCCTCGCACGTTCTCGTCGGAGTTGAGGAAGATCGCGCCCGTCTCGATCTGCAGCATGGTCTTGGCGCGCTCGGTGCCGAAGACCGCTGCGATGAGCGCAGGCGCGCGGGAGGTCGTGCTCGAAGCGCCGGAGACCACACGAAGACGCGCCTCGATCACCACGGTCGCGCCCGCTTCGATGTCGTCCATCTCGTGGCCATACGAGATGCTCTCCGCGTCGGCGCTGGTCTCGAGACGAAGCACACCGCCGCTCAGCACCGCGTCCGTGGGCGCCGAATCGGACAGCGTCCATGCGGGGCACGCGAGGTCCGGCGCGATGCCGTCGCTCGCGCGCCACGCGATCTCGTTCGTCGTGCCCAGTCGATCGCAGCACGACCCCCCGTCCGAGCCCACGTCGTCACCCATCGCGATCGGCGCGTCGTCACGCTCGAAGACGTCGGACATCGAGGGCGAGGCATCGATCGACACGGCCGCGTCGCGCTCCGTGCCTGCGTCGGCCGTGATCTGCGTGCCGTCGCACGTACAGCCTGCGACGGCCGTGAGGAGCAGCGAGGTCGTCAGGCAGGCGCGCATCTGGTCCCCCTTTTGCGCGCCATCGGCGCGGTACGTGATCAGTCGATCCAGCGGGCGAGCGAGACGATCGGCGAGAGCAACGTCCGCACGCTCGCGCGCAGGCCCTCGTCCTCGGCGATCACCGCCGCCAGATCGGGACCGACCTCGTAGTAGCCCGCCACCAGCGCCTCGCCCACGGGGTTCGTGAGGAGGTGTCGATCGCGGAAGCGACGAAGGACGCCGATCTCTTCAGCCATCGGCGTGCCGTACGCGGCCGTCGCCACGAAGCAAGGCGACACCGTCGTGAACTCGATCGAGGGCGTCGTGTACTCGGCGACGGCGATGGGGCTCGTCGTGTTGCACGCGTCGATCGCGCGCGCGGCCACCCAGTAGTGCGTCTCGAACGCGAGGCCGCCGATGTCGACCTCGATGGCCTGACCGGGCGCGACGTCGTGCGGCACCTGGAGCGCCTCGATCTCGAGGCTCGCCGCGTTCGCGGGGCGCGCGGCGACGAAGCTCGCTTCGTCGGTGATCGGCGACTGCGAGTAGCGCACCTCGTACTGAACGACCGCGTCGTCGTCCATCGGCGCGATCATCGAGAGGTGCGCGAAGCGGTGGGCATCGCGACGCTCGTGGAACTGCGTGACCTCGAGGCCCTCGATCGCCTCGGGCGCGCGGTTCAGGCGGCACGCCTCGGCGGCCTGCGCACGCACGCGAACGCGGAAGCCCTGCGCGGAGAGACGAAGGCGATCGGCACCGCTGCCGGGCGCGCCCGTGGGGTCGTCGACGATCGTCGCGTCGAGCGGCGTCACGTCACCACCGTCGGGACCCCGACCGTCGATCGAGCCGTACCCCATGGGCGCGTCGGTGCCCGTGACCATGCTGTCACCGACCTCGACCGGCACGCGGTAGACGACCGACGGCTGACCTCGGTAGGGGTAGCCGTAGTTCATCGCCCAGTAGTCCCACTGCTCGTTCTCGCGGGCGCTCGTGGAGAGCGGCGTCGGGTACTGCGTGGGTCCCCAGCTCGGCGCGTAGTCGCCCTCGACGTTGACCTCGACGTAGACGTAGTAGGTGCCGCTGGTCCAGTCGTCGGGCACCGTGAACATGATGCGCTGCGTGACCTCGCCGGGCGGCGTGGCGGCGGTCACGGCGTCGATCTCGGGCATCACACGGCGCGCGTCCGAGTTGTACGAGTCGACGTCCGCGTGATCGAAGCAGCCCGCGTCCGCGCAGCGACGGAGATCGCGGCGCGGCGGATAGAGCGAGTCGAGCCCGAGCAGCGCGGCCTCCGACACGCCGGGCGCGCTCTCGGCTGGCTCGCGGTAGCCGGCGGCGACGTCGGCCTCCGTCACGTAGCGACCCTTGTCGCTGTTGAAGATCGACGCGCACGAGACGGCATCGAGCGCGTCTCGCTGCGTGGTCGCGTTGTTGAACGAGAGACAGAAGTGATCGTCGCGCGAGTAGTCGCTCGAGGTGCGCGACGCATCGCCCTCGCTGCGGCGATCCTGGAAGATCACGCGATGGAAGGGATCACCGCCCGCGTCGACGCGCGCGTGCGCCCACACCGGGAGCGCGCCCTCGCGTCGTCCGTAGGGCCAGCGAAAGCCACTGTTCATCTGCATCGCGCCCGGCCGGTTGCCGATGCCGTAGAGCGACACCGCCTGCGTCAGCGAGAGCGTGCGGAGGTACGTGCCGTCCTCGCGCGCGAGCCACACGGCGATCTGGGCGCGGCGCGTGGGCGTGTACTCGATGTCGAGGATGCGCTGTGCCTCGGCGGTCTCGACGAGGGCGAGCGTTCCACCCGCGAAGCCGCCGAGGGCAGTGACGGCCGCGAGCGCGGTGCGGAGAGACCGAGAAACAATCGTGTCTCGGGATCGAATGGCAGTACGGGGTTCGGGGGCAGCGCCCCCATCTCGCGGCGCCTGCGCCGCGGACCAACTGAGCAGACGGGAGCGGTTCGAGGTCACGTCGCAGGCTCCGAAGAAAGGGAGGCCGAAGACACGGCTACCAGACGCCTAGGATGTTCCGGGTGTGCCGAAAGCGGAAGTCCTCCGCCCCCCGAAAGTCACTCGAGGGCCCGCGCGAGCGCGACGACCGGCCAGAGCGCGGCACGGACGACCGAGCGCGCGGACGGTGACCCCGCGATCACGTCGGCCAGCGGCGGGCTCACCGCGTAGTACAGGTCCACGAGCTGGCGGCCTGTCGCGCTCGGGAGGAGGTGGCGATCCCGCAGGCGTCGGAGGGCGCCGACCTCGTCCGCGAGCGGGGTGCCATAGGCAGCAGTGGCGACGAAGCAGGGCGAGACCGTGGTGAACTCGATCGCCGGCGTCGTGTACTCCGTGATCGCGATCTCCGAGCTCGCGTTGCAGCGATCGCGGGCGCGCACTGCGATCCAGTAGTGGCGCTCGAACGAGAGGCCTCCGAGGTCGACCTCGAGCGCGGTGCCTGCGGCGCCATCGGTGGGCACCTGCAGCGCTTCGATCTCGAGGCTCGCCGCGTTGGCGGGGCGCGCCGCGACGAAGCTCGCGAGGTCGGTGATCGGCGTCTCGCTGACCCGCACGTCGTAGGCGCGCACGCCCACGTCGTCGGTGGGCACGATCCACGCGAGGTGTGCGTACCGGTGCGCGTCGCGTCGCTCGGCGTACTGGGTGATCGCGAGCCCTTCGATCGGACCGGGCCGCACGTTCTCCATGCAGGCCTCGGGCCCTTCGCTGCGAAGGCGCACCCGCGCACCGCTCGGATCGAGCGCGTGCAGGCGATCGACGCCGCTGCCGGGCGCGTCGCTCGGGTCGTCCATGATCGAGCCGTCCATCGACGTGATCGCGCCGCCGTCGCTGCCGCGCCCATCGACCGACCCGTAGCCGATGGGCTGCGCGGCCTCGACCGTGGTCGTCGAGCCGAGGTCGACCGTGAGGCGGTACACGACCGATGGCTGGCCGCGGTACGGGTAGCCGTTGTCCTCCGCGTAGCCATCCCACTGCTCGTGCACCGGCCGCGTGCGATCGGTGCGCGGCGTGGGGAACTGCGAAGGGCCCCAGTCGGGCGCGTAGTCGCCCTCGGTGTTCACCTCGACGAACACGTGGTGCGGCCCGTCCTCCCACGCCTCGGGCACGTCGAACACGAGGCGCTGCGGCATCTCCCCGGGCGGCGTCGCGATCGTGATCGCGTCGAGCTCGGGCATCACGGCGCGGGCATCGTCCTGGAAGCGATCGACGTCGGGATGGTCGTAGCAGCCCGCGTTCGTGCAGCGGCGCACGTCGCGACGCGGGGGATAGAGCGAGAACGGATCGAGCGCGAACGTGCCCGAGACACCGGGCACAGTCTCCATCGGCTCGAGGTAGCCGCGCGCGACGTCGTCGCTCGTGAGGTAGCGCCCCTTGTCGCTGTTGAAGATCGAAGGGCAGCTGATCGCGTCGAGGCCATCGCGGCTCGAGTCACCCCGGAACGCGAGGCAGAAGTGATCGTCGCGCGAGAAATCGAACGTCGCGGAGCGCGAGGCCCACCCCTCGCTCACGCGATCCTGGAAGATCACGCGGGGAAAGAGAAGCGCGCCCGGCTCGCTCGCACGCGCGTGTGCCCACACCGGCAAGACGCCCTCGCGACGACCATAGGGCCAGCGGTAGCCGCTGTTCATCTGGAGCGCGCCGGGTCGGTTGCCGATGCCGTACAGCGAGACCGACTGCGTGAGCGAGAGCGTCGCGAGGTAGCTGCCGTCCTCGCGCGCGACCCACACGGCGATCTGCGCGCGACGCGTCGGCGTGTACTCGAGCTCGATCACGCGCTGTGCCTCGGTGATCGACGGAACCGACGACGTCGCCGTGAGCGCGAGCAGCGCTCGCACCATCCATCGACCGAGCCCGCGCACCGAGTCTTTCACGGCCCCCCGAGCATGCCGCATGTCACGACCGATCGCCGAAGAGAACGCGGCGCACCGGCGTCACCACGTGCCCGCGCAGGGTGTCCTCGACCGTGGGCGCCTCCACGCCGAAGCGCTGGGGCACGGCGATCGACAGAGGATCGCGGAAGGTGCCGAACACGAGATCCCAGAGCGAGAACATGCCCGCGTAGTTCACGCCCGGCGCGTCGAGCGCGTGGTGCGCGCGGTGGAACGCGGGGCCCACGATCACGAACCTCAGCGGCCCGAGCGGCAGCTCCACCGCGGCATGGCTGACGAGCGTGTAGAGCAGCGTGATCGGCCCGAGCACCAAGAACACCCACGGCGCAGGGCCGAGCAGGAGGATCGGCAGCGAGATCACGATGTTGTCGACGATCTCGTCGAGCGGATGCATGCGCGCCGCCGCCAGCCAGTCGAGCTCGCGGCTCGAGTGGTGCACGGCGTGGAGCGGGAAGAAGAGCGGGCGATGCCGCAGTCGATGGCTCCAGTACGACAGCAGATCGACGAGGAGCAGGCACACGAGCAGCTGGGACCAGCTCGGGATCGCAGACAGGATCGATCGCGCCTCGAAGAACGCGAGCACGTCGTCGGCGTGGCGGACCTCCGCGCCGAGCGCGACCACCAGCATCGCACCGAGCGCCACGATCAGCGCGCGAGAGAGGAGGCCCGAGAAGAGCGGCGTGACCAGCCAGTACGCCCAGTCGAGCGAGCGTGCCCTCACAGCGATCGAAGGCACGCCTTCACGCGCAGGCCGGAGGTGCTGCGCGAGCGCGAGCAGCGGGGCGAGCGCGCCGAGGCCCACGTAGACGACGACCAGCGAGAGCACGACTACTCCGGGCGATCGATCGCCACACCGTCGACGGTGGGAAAGCGCGTCCACGGATCGCTGCGCCGATCGAGCGCGTTGTACTCGCAGAAGCTGCGCAACACGCCGTTGGTGTCCGTGATGTGATGGCAGCAGCTCGCGATGCGATCTTGATCGTAGGTGTGCCGATCCATGAACGGCTTGATCGCGATGGAGAACATGTCGGTGGAGCGCACCACACGCTTGCCCAGCCAGCCCGCGACGCGGCTCAGCACCGATCGGTCCTCGGTGCCCACGACCTCGCGCAGCTCGTCGGTGGAGAGCAGCGTCTTGTACGCAACCTCCTGCATCACCTTCTCGAGGTCGACGTAGCGCACGACGTTGTGCACGAGCCCGAAGCGACGGAGGAACACGGTGAGCCAGCCACAGTTGGGGTGGCTGCAAGGGATGGGCACGAAGTCGTCGCGCTTCATGCGGACGTTGGCGCGCTCGAGGATCGCGTCGGCGACGTCCGAGAGCGTGAGGCGATCCATCGGGTCGAGGCCGAGCTCGTAGCGGCCCGACCACGTCGCGGGCTGCATCGCGACGAGCTTCACCATGTCGTTGTCGAGCGCGACGTCGAGCACGTCACCCACCTCGTGCTCGTTGACGCCGCGCGCGAGCGTCATCGTGAGCTGCATGGGCACGCCGTGACGATCGAGGTCGTCGACGATGCGGCGACGCAGCTCCGCCGGCTCGGCACCGCGCATCGCCTGGTTGGCCTCGCGCGAGAGCGCATCGAACTGGAGCAGGACCACGATCTTGTCGGCGTACTTCGCGAACTTCGCGCGCTCCTCGGCCTTCGCGAGGCGGAGGCCGTTGGTGGGCACGTAGACCTTCTTGATGCCCGGCTCGCTGCAGACGAAGTCGACCATCTCCCAGAAGCGAGGGTGCAGCGTGGACTCGCCGCCCGTGATCTGGAGCGAGTCGATGCGGCCCTTGAGCTTCACGAGCGCGCGCACGTGCGCTTGGAACTCGGCGAAGGGTAGGAAGCGCTCGCCCGCGCTCGCGGAGTAACAGACCTTGCACGCGAGGTTGCACGCGTCGGTGATCTCGACGAGCACCGTGCACGTGCGGTTGACGTTCTGGTCGGTGTGCTCACCCAGGCTCGAGGTGGGCGTCGTCTCGCACGACTCGCCAGGCGCGCAGCAGGCGCTGTCTTCTCCCGAGAGGATCGTGTTCCCCATCCCCTGATACTCGGGGATGTGGAAGAGGCGCGATTCCTCGAAGCGCCGCCCGTGGCGGTCCTTGTTCGAGAGGAAGTAGAAGCGTCGATCGTTCTCGATGACGGCCTCGCTCGCACCGTGCTCGGCGCAGCGCTTGGCGAGGATCACCTTGCGGCCGCGCTCGAACACGATCGCAGGCACCGGCGCGAGACAGCTCGGGCAGAGACTGACGGTGGTCTTGAGCGGTCGATCGACGTGGCGCGCGCCGAGCGTGGCGATCGCGCGATCCGCGTCGAGCCCGCGCAGCTCGGCCGCGAGGCGCTCGATCGTCTGTCCGCGCGTGGGACGCGGCGCCACCATTCCGAGGCGGCGCTTGGGCTTGAGCGGTGTCTCCTGCATCAGTCGCGTCTCCTCACGTCGGCCTCGCGTCGAGCGTCGATGCAGGTGCGTGCGAGCGCGCCGCGAGGCCGAGCTCCATCGCGAGCGAGGTGAGGCCGTAGAGCGCCCGATCGAGGCGCGAGAAGCGAGGCGCGAAGGCCGACGCGAGGTGACGCATCTGACGCGACGAGAACGCGAGATCGGCGTCGTGCTCCGCGCGCTCGTGCACGTCGAGGATCTGCGCGCGCTCGCGCGACGTCGTGATCTCGGTGAGCGCCTCGCGGGTGCTCGTCACGTGACGCGCCTCGTCGGCTGCGACGCGCGCGACGATCTCCGCGACGGCGCGAGTGCGCGAGGAGCCGACCTGCTCGCAGGCCTCGAGGTGGAAGCTCACCGAGCGATCGACGCGTCGCTCGAGGTGGTGCGCGTGCGCGAGGAAGTGAGCGATGCGGATGCGCACGACCTCGGGGCCGTCCGTGTCGCGGATCTCCCACGTGGCCTGGGTGCGCGCGCGGATCGTGTTGTTGAGCACGTCGAGGCCCTCGAGCTCGACTGTCTCCCGACCCATCTCGCGGATCGCCTTGCCGTAGAGCGCCGTGTGCCTGCGCTCGTCGCCCGCGTGTCGCTTGAGCTGCTCCGCGAGCCACGGCCAGCGCGGCCGCGCGGCCTCGTGCGGGAAGTAGTCGTGCACGGTCTCGGGGTGGTGCTCGCCCGCGCGGTAGAGCGAGAGGGTCCACGCGTGCGTCTCGGGGTCCGCCGCGAGCTGCGCGTGGAGCCGCACCTTGAGCGCGCGTTCGATCCGTCCGAGGGCCACGTCAGTGCCCCATGCACGTGAGGAGGAGGAGCCCGAAGAAGAGGCAGCCGAGCACGATCGGGCCGAGCAGGAAGGCGAACCCGAGCTTGGCGAGCCCGCGACCGCGCTTGGGCGGCGGGAGATCGACGGCGCCTGCGTGCTCGGGGCGCGGGCGCGTGTCCATGAGTCCGAAGAGACCGAGCACGCCGCCGAGCAAGAGACCCGCGGCCGACGCGTGCATCCACACCTCGCCCATGCCCTCCGCCATGAGCCCCGCGGCGAGCCAGCCGAAGAGCACCGACGGGATGGCGAGGATCGCGGGGATCGACCACGGAGGTTCCGGATCAGCCTCCCGCGCGTTGTCGCGAAACGGTCCTCGAGCAGGATCGGGTGGCTCGCTCGGTTCGGTCACGGCGGGGAGCGTAGCCCGCCGAGTCGTGTCTGCGCAGGCCAGCCCCGCCAGACCAACTCAGTCGCCGACCGCCCGCCGCGCGAGCCATCGAGATGAATGGACGGGTCACGCGGGCGGGGGCCTCCGCTCCGCGTGTTGTCTCCGCACCGACGCTGCGCTGCGACCCCCGCCCGCGCGCCCCTCGCGGTGTCTTTCTCATCAGAAGACGCAGCCGAGCTCGACGGGCTCGCTGTGGTGCTCGGTGCCCGCGAGCGTCGTGACGTCGAACGAGAGCTCGCCCGTCACGGTGTCGCTGCAGAACGTGCACATCGGGATCGACGGCGAGCCCGACTCCTTGCGGATCATGTACTCGTCGGTGCCGGTGCGCGTGTGCGCGAAGGCGGAGGGGGCCACGATCAGGTCCTGCGTCTCGTCGTAGCCGCGCGACTCGACGACGACCCGCAGCTTCGCGTTCGTGATCTCGACGCGATCGCCCATCGCGCCCGTCACACGCAGCGTGAAGCCCGCGAGCAGCGGATCGGGTGGGCCGCCGAAGCAGTTGCCGTAGGCGAAGGTCTCGGTGAGCGCGACCTCGAGCGCACCGGGCGCATCGATCGGCGGTGCGTCAGTGGCGAGCACGTCGAGGGGCGGAGCGTGGGCATCGACGCTCGAGGGCGCATCGGACGCAGTGAACGCGTCGAGCGCAGGCGCGTCGTCCTCGTGGACGTGCGCGTCGAGCGCGCTCGGCGCATCGGGGCTCGCGGCGTCGACGACCGCGGCGGCGTCGTCGATCGGAGACGGACCGGGACAGCCCGTCACGCCGAGGATCAGGCCGAGGGTGGAGAGCGAGGCGAGGGAAGGTCGAACGAAGATCGTCATGATGGTTCGGCACTGTGGTCGCTCGAGGGCGCGGTCATCACCACAACCGCCTGGGAGCCCGGCCGTTCGATCGAATCTCGACGGTTCGCGCGTCCGCGGCTATCCCTCGGCCCTCGCTCCGGTGTCGTCCAATGGCAGGACAGTGGACTTTGGATCCACGAATGATGGTTCGAATCCATCCGCCGGAATCCCTCACGCGATGACGATGCACGCGACGATGGCGCCCGCATGACCGAGCCTCTTCGCGAGCGCCGCGCGCGCCTCGACGTCGTGCTCTCGGTGAGCTTCGCCCTCACCGCGGGCGTCGCGACGCTGCTCGCGGGGCAAGGGCTGACGGAGTCGATCGTGGGCCCGGCGCGAGACGCCGCGGTGCCCTCGGTGTGGGCGCTCGCGGCCTTCGTCACCTGTGGCGCGGGCGCGACGATCTGGCTCTTCCGCAAGAACGCACACCCCACCGCGCTCCGCTTCGCGCTCGTCACCGCCGCTGTCTCCTCGATCATGCTGGTGCTGCTCGCGCGCCTCGCGCCGCCGCGCGTCAACGCGGTGCTCACCTCGAGCGATCGTGTGCCCATGCGCGAGGCGCGCCTCGCCGATGGCTCGCTCGGGATCGAGCACCTGCGCCTGGGCTTTCGCCTCCCGCACCCCGACATGCCGTTCATGCCGGCGCCGTGGATCGAGCGGCAGGCCTTCGAGCGGGGGGGCGAGAGCTACGAGTCCGAGCACGCGCTCTGGGCCTTCCAAGGCGACGCCACGGAGGGCGAAGGCGGCGAGACGACGATCATGATCGACCTCTCCCCCGGCGATGCGATCGACGACGACGCGCTCGAGGCGTTGACGGTGAGCGCGCTCGCGCCCCTCGAGCGCGCGGGCCACGCGACCGAGCGCGGGACGATCACGAGGACCGAGCGCTGCGTGCGACGGGACGCGACGGCGACGCTGAGCGGTGAGGGCGAGGGCGGTCACGTCGATCTCGCGCTCGCGATCTTCCGCGATCCGGAGGGACCTCGCGTGCTCCGCCTCGCGGTGACGGTGGTCAGCGAAGAGGGCGGCTGGAGCAGCTACCTCGATCGCCTCGAGCTCCCGTGCGAAGCGACGCGCGACCGCGAGTGATCACACGGCGCTGATCACACGGCGCTGATCACGCAGCACCGCCGAGGTGCTCGATCAGGATCTTGGTGCCGAGGCCCACGAGCGCGAGGCCGCCGATCACGTCGAGGCGCTTGCCGAGCATCGCGCCGAAGCGTCGCCCCACGAGCAGGCCGATCGCGCTGAGCACGGCCGTGGTGACGCCGATCGTCGACAACGTCACGAGCATCGGCGCCTCGAGCATCGGCAAGGTCACCCCGGCGGCGAGCGCGTCGATGCTCGTCGCGATCGCGAGGACGAGCAGCACCCGCGGCGCGAACGCGTCGCTCGACGGTGCCGCCTCGTCGTCCGCGTGCGCACCGGGCCTGGCGTCCCAGAGCATCTTCAGCCCGATCGCGCCGAGCAGGACGAACGCGATCCAGTGATCCCACGCGCGCACGTGCTCTCCGAACGCAGCGCCGATCATCCAGCCCAGGAGCGGCATGAGCGCCTGGAATCCCCCGAAGAACAGGGCGATCTTCACCACGTGCACGGCGCGCACGTGCGGCGTTGCGAGGCCTCGGGCGGCCGCCACGGCCATCGCGTCCATCGAGAGACCGAGCGCGAGGACGAAGATAGAAGGAAAGCCCACGGGCTCGGCGTCGCACGAAAGGGAACCCGCGTCGACCGTCGCTGTCAGGCACGATGGTGCCACCGATGCCCACGTCGTACCTCGAAGCGCTGGTGACGTTCGCGCTCGGCCTCGGACCGAGCGGACGCTTCGCCCTCCCGGTGCTCGGCGCGGCCATCGGGCTCGTCCTCTTCATGGGCGCCTGGGTGCTCCTCTCACAGCGCACGGCCTGGAGCGCGCGTGAGCTCTGGCGCGCGATCCGCACACGCATGCACGCGACGGAGGTGGGCGAGCGCACGTGGATCGTGGGGCGCGTGCGCGCGCCTGGACGCGAGACGATCGCGTCGTTCGAGCGCAGCGATCGACGCGCCGTGGTGAGCTCGCTCCACGAACGCGTGGGCACATCGCCCAAGTGTCTCGCGACGCGCACGGCCCCCGGCCTGACGATCGAGACACGCGACGGGCTCGTGCCCCTCGAGGGGCTGATCGACGTGCGCCGCACACGCGCGACACGCAAGGCGCGCAACGTCGACGATCGCTCGCGCGCGCGCGCGATCAGCCCCACCGCGCTGCGTGCGGCGGACGTGCTCGAGGGACAGTGGGTGCTCGCGCACGGCACCGTCGCTCGCATCGCGCGCGAGGGCCTGCGCGAGCAAGCCGGCGTGCTCGGTCTGTCGGGCGGCTCGGAGGTCCATGCGACCGAGAGCACGGGCGCGATCGTGCTCACCGCGCTCCGCCCCGAGGTCCCGCGAGGCACGCTCGCGATCGCGCTGCTCGGCGCGACGTCGATCGCGCTCCTCGTCTCTCCGCTGCCGTGGCCGAACGGACGAAGCCTCGTCACGATCACGGCGCGCGAGCCGCGCCTCGCCATGCACGGCGTGCGGCTGCTCTCGCCCACGCGGGAGATGGCGCTGCGCGAGCTCACCGTGTCGCCGCGCAGCGAGGTCGAGGTCCGCTGGTCTCACCTCGCAGGCCTCGAGCTCGGTGACTGTGAGCCCGTGGTCCTCGCGGCCTACGCCGAGCACCACGACGAGGTCGCGATCGAGCGCCTGCAGCGCCCGGGCTGTGCGATCGACGCACGCACGCAGCTGATCCTCCTGCGCGACAGCGGACACGCCGTCTCTGCGAACGCCTTCGCGTCCCGTGCCGGCCTCAGCGCGCGCGAGCGCTCTGCCATCGCCTCGGAGGCGGGCATGGTCATCGAGACGCCGCCGTGGGGAGACGAGGGCCGCTTCGATCCGGCGAGCGGAGAGATCGTGTGCGAGCTCTTCTGCCTCGAGGCGATCCGCGGTCGCGGCGAGCAGGCGCTCGACGTCGTCGAGGCGCGGTCGGCCGCACGCATGCAGCGCACGTTCGACTGCACGCGATCGGAGACGCGCCAGCTCCTCTCGGAGCTGGGCCTGCGCTGCGGTGAGTTCGACGCGGCCCAGGGTCTCCACGCGGTGCGCCACCACGGCAGGTCGTCCACGCTCGAGCCGCTCTCGCACATCGAGGCGCGCCTGCACGTGATGCGCGTGCTGCTCGAGAACGGCGGCGATCTCACGGGCGCGAGCCAGCTCGCCGCGCGGCAGCGACGCATCCTCGCGACGCTGTCGACCGACGGTGGCCGCAGCGCCGAGAACCAGTGGATCGGCTCGCGCCTTCCGCTGGGCGAGGAGCTCGAGCCGTTCCGCTGCGGCAACGAGTGAGGGGCGCTATCCTCGCCGCGCATGGCCGTCGAACCGGAGCGCGCGAACGACCCGCAGCCGGACCCGCAAGCCGACGCACACGCGCCGACAGCGCTGGCCGAGGGTGATCGCGCGTCGCGACGCGAGGTGACGATCAAGGGTCGCAAGGGCGCGACGCCGAGGGCCGAGCGACCGCCCGAGGCTCGCGAGCCCGAGAAGAAGGACGAGGGCTCGATCCCGCTCGGCGAGCTCGTCGGCGATCGCTACAAGCTCGTCGCGCACGTCGGCGCCGGTGGACAAGGCGAGGTGTGGCGGGCCGAGGACGTCGTGATCTCGGGGCACGTCGTCGCGCTCAAGATGCTCTTCGCACGCGCCAACGGTGAGGCCGACCGCGATCTCCAGCTGCGCGAGCTCCGCATGCTCGCGAGCGTGAGCCACCCCTCGGTGGTTCAGTTCAAGGACCACGGCTGGCTCGGTGGTCGCTTGTGGTTCGTGATGCCCTGGTACGAGGGCAAAGACCTCGACAAGTCTCTTCCGCTCGAGCGCGCAGAGGCGCGCCGCATCTTCGAGCAGGTCGCAGCGGGCCTGGCCGCAGTCCATGCCAAGGGCCTGCGCCATCAGGACATCAAGCCGTCGAACATCTTCCTCGCGAAGATCGCGGGCCTCGAGGACACGTTGCCGATCCTCCTCGACTTCGGCGTCGCGGCCACGGAGGACGAGATCCTCGTCGCGGGCTCGCCACAGTACTTCGCGCCCGAGCTCGCGCGAGACTGGCCGACGCCGTCGCCCGACGTGGGACCGCCCGCCGACGTGTTCGCCCTCGCGCTGTCGCTCCGGCTGGCGCTCGATCCGGAGGGCGTGCCCGAGGTCGGTGCGTTCGATCGTGAGTCGCTCGCCCGTCGCGCCCAGACACCGATCCCACCGCCGTCGGGGCCGGGCCTCGCGTTCCTCGCGCCCTCGTTCGAGCGTTGGCTCTCGATCGATCCAGCGAAGCGGCCGACGGCGGCCGAGCTCGTGCGCGAGCTCGCTGTGCTCACGGAGCCCGAAGAGAGATCGCGGGAGCGCTCCCGCACGATCCGTCGCGTGGCGCCCTGGCTGCTCGGGGGTGCAATCCTCACGACGCTGGGGGGGCTCTGGGGCTGGGAGCAGATCATCTCGGCCCGCAAGGCGCAGGCCGCCGAGCTCACCGAACGCCTCGAGGCCGAGCAGCGCGTGATCGAAGAAGCGCAGCGTGTCGAGCAGCTGGGGAGCGCGCTCGACGACGCGCTCGCGCGCGCGAACCAATCCTCGCAACGGACCACCGAGGCGCTCAACCAGCTCGACGAGGCCGAGGCCGAGATCGCGAACGCGCAAGGCAACGCCGCGCAGCTACGCACCGCGCGCGATCGCCTCCACGCCGCGCTCGAAGAGGCACGCACGCACGCAGAGGCGCAGCAGACGGCGATCACCGAAGCACACGACGTGATCACGCGCCTCGGCAACGATCTCGCCGCCACGCGGCGACAGCTCGAGGAGCTCCGCGTCGAGCGAGACGGCCTGCGGACGACCTCGGAGCAGCAGCGCACGCAGCTCGATCAGCAGCGCGCGCAGCTCGAGTCGCGACAAGCCCAGCTGGATCAGCAGCGCGCCGAGCTGGAGTCGCGACAGTCGCAGCTCGACGCCCTGCGCGCGGAGCGAGACACGATGCGCACCGAGCGCGATGCGATGCGCACGGAGCGCGACGCCGCGAACGCGGCGAGAGCGTCGACCGAGACCGAGCGTGACTCGCTGCGCGCGAGCCTCGAGTCCCAGCGCGCCGAGACGCGCGCAGCGGAAGCCGAAGCAGCGAGGCTTCGCGCGGCGCAGGCCAGCGGTGCAGGCGCGGGCTCGAGCGGATCGAGCGCTGGATCGAGCGGTGGCTCGGGAAGCGCGACGACCGAGGGGCCTCCGAGCACCACGAGCATCGATCCCAACACCGGCGCGCGCGCGACAGGCGGTGTCGTCATCCGTCCGCGCACCGAAGCGGACGGCGTGCCCACGCCATGACACGGCGAGCGCACACGAAGAGGCTCGCCATCGTGCTCGGAGGCGCGCTCGTCGCGAGCCTGGCGGTCGCGCAGACGCCGCCGCCCGTGATGCGCTTCGAGCTCGGCAGCGGGGTGGCGGTGGTGCGCTGCCCGATGCCGCCGAGCGCGTGGGAGCCGCCGCAGTGTTGGCAGCCCGAGGGCTTCACGTTCGGCCGCTACGGGGTGCTGCGCCTCGCGCGATCGTTCGCACGGGCACCCATCGAGGGACCGCTGCACGGCCGCATCTTCGCGGCGGTGCCCGACAACCCCAGCCAGCTCGGCGCCGCGCGCATGGCGCCGATCGTGTTCACCGACGATCTCGGCGCGACGTGGAGCGAGTCGGTGTGGGACCCCGCGACGGGCGCGGGAGGCCTCGGCGCGTTCACACCGCTCGCGATCGCGATCGATCCGTCGAGCATACGGGTCGTCGCGGTCGGTGAGTACGCGCGCCTGTGGATCAGCAGCGACGGAGGCGCGAGCTTCGTCGAGCGTCGCCGCGGCGGCCAGACCTACGTGGCCGTCGAGACGCTCGGACGCGCCATCGTGATCACCGACACGGACGGTCGCGTGTGGTCCACCACCGACGATGGCAGCTCGCTCCGTTCGGTCACGAGCGAGCGCGGCGCGAGCATCACCCGCGAAGAGGACGCGATCGTCGTGCGCCACCGCAGTCGGACAGTGCGCATTCCCCCCCGCTGACGGCCGAAGGCCGATCGAGCGCTCGAGGACACGCACGCTCTGGCAAGCTGGACGCACGCGAGCTCATCGGCTCGCGAGCTCGAACGATGCCGCGACGCCCGACCGACTCTCCGATCCTCCAGCTCGCGAGCGACGTCGGCGACCTCGCGTCCGGCGTGAGCGCCGCGCGCGAAGCGCAGATCCTCGGTGGGCTCGAGACGCAGCTGCCCCGCTTCGCGAACGTCCTCGATCTCCCGCCTGCCGTCGCACAGCTCCGCCGCCTGGAACGCGCGCTCGCTGCGCACGACGTGCGCACCATCGTCGATGCGCCGATCGACACGTGGCACACGCGCCTCGCGCTGTGGGAGCGGGTGCACGCCGCGCATCGGATGCTCGTTCGCATGCTCGATGGTGATGGCTACGCGCTGCTCACGGTCGACGACGACGCGAGAGAGCTCTACGTGACCCTCGGTCTCCTGCGACGCGCCGAGCGCCAGCACGGCGAGCTCGTGCGCCTCGCGCGGGCGCTCGCGAGCGATGACTTCCGCACACCCACCGACGCGCAGCGCGCGCGACGCGCGGCGCTCGCAGAGGCCCACCGTGCGGATCCCTCCAAGCCGATCGACGACCGCTCCGTCCTCGCGCTGGGCGACCACATGGCCGAGCCGCTGCACGCGGTGCGCGACGCGCTGCGCGAGGTGCTCGCGATCGCGGTGGACGACGAGACGCGCGCCCTCGGCACGCTGCGTGCGCTCGTCGAGCGGCTCGAGGCCGCGAAGGCGCCGCCGATCGTCTTCAGGCACCTAACCGACTGGCTCGATCACGCGCTCCCCTGGGCACGCGCTCACGGCGACGCGATCGAAGACATGCGATTCGCGGTGCGTCGGCGCGACGGCTCGCCGCGCAGCGCGGCCTTCGAGCAGCGCGACCACCTGTTCCGCCTCCGCGCCGCCGCCCGCCGTCGAGGCGACCTCGAGGCCGCGATCGCGATCACCGATCAGCTCCTCCAGCTCGAGCCTGCGGGCACGACGGCCCACTACGAGCACCAGCTCGTGCGGCTCGAGCTCTCGGGCGCGAGCACCGAGGTCGACCTCCTCGCGCTCCTCGATCGGCTCGAGTCGATGCCCGCCTCCCTGCCGCGTCGCACGCAGCTCTTGGTGCATGGGCTCTGGCTCCTGCGAGGGATCGCGCAGGCGCGCGGCGATGCCGAGGCAGAGCTTCGAGCGGCGCGCCGCGCTTTCCTCCTCCCGCTTCCGCGCGTGGAGGATCACGACGCTCGCGGAATGCGCGTGGATCGTCACGCGGATCTCGCGGCACTGCTCGTCCGCGTCGGACGCTTCGACGAGGCGCGCCACCACCTCGAACGCGCGAGCGAGGCCACGCCGAGGGGCGATCTCGAGCGACGGGTCGATCTCCTCGCGGAGCGCGCGCGGCTCGAGCGCGCCGCAGGCGACAGCATCGCCGAGGACGCGGTGCGGCGCGAGATCGAGCGCACGATCGACGGCGCCGAGCCATCGGCGCGCGCCGCGCTGCGACGTCGCGTCTCCGAGTGAGCGCCCAGGCGCGAGTCACGCCCCGCGTGACGTGGTCTCCATGAGCGCCGACACTTCTTGGAGAGGCTCGGCGCGCTCGTGCCGCGCCCACGCACCAACCATCGGCGCGGTTCGCCTACCCTGTGTCGATGGGCCCGACCAAGTCTCGTTCTGGCACTCCGGCGGTGCGTCCCTGGAGCGAAGTCGAGGAGTCGCTCCAGGCGACGTTCGCGCGGGGCGACGCGGCGGCCAACGACCGCGCGGTCGCCGCGTTGGTGCGCGTGTGCCGTTCAGCAAAGCAGCTCGGGGACCTGTTCGCGCTCGAGGTCCTCGAGGACGCGACCCTCGGTGCCGAGGACGGACATGGCGCCGAGACGACGGCGGCCGTGCTCGCACACGTGACGGCGGGCGGACGCATGAAGCTCGCGGCCGCGACGCTGGCAGCCACCCTCGCCGCACCGACGCTCCGCTCGCTCCTTCGGTGGGACGATCGGGACGTGGTCAAAAGCGAGGCCCGGCAGCACGTCGCCGCCTTCGACGGGATCCCCGCATTGCTCGGGGCCTCATCGCCGGAGGCACGGGTGGCGGGGTGGTCGCTCGTCGCGCGTGGCGAGCCGGCACGGTGGATCGACGCGCGTGAGGAGCCCGACGACGATGTGGCCGCGACCCTCCACCTCGCGCGCGCAGCCGCTGGCCTCGCTCCCGATGGCCGTGAGCTCGAGCTCCCGGGCCTGCGTGGTTGGGCCGCAGCACTCGCCGCGTCGTGTGCGGCCGGCGCGGTGCGCGGCGCCTCCGGCGAGCGGCTCGTCTCGGCGCTCGCGGGCAGGCCGTTGCGCGTGCCACGAAGCTGGGGCTTCGGTGACGCGACGACCACGGACCCCACGAGCGAGGCGCTCCTCGGCCTCGACGTCGACGCGTCGCTGCTCGAGCCGGTGATGCGATCGCTGCGGGGCGAGGACGCTCCACGCCGCATCGCGGAGCTGGCCTTCGGTCCAGTCGTCGAGCGCGGCCGCCATCTCGTCCTCGCCCAGGTGCCGCCGGCGGGAGTCCGCCCTGACGTGATGAGCCCGCTCGCGCGCACGCTGGTGGAGCACCTCGCGGAGCTCGAGGCGAGTGGCGTCCGCGATCACCACGTCGCGTGCGCGCTGGGCATCGGGCCGGGCGAGGGCAAGGCGCTCCTCGGGGCCACGGGCCCGTTCGCGCCGTGGCAGCCCGCGCTCTCAGGCTTCGAAGGTGCGCCGTTTCACTGGCTTCATCGCGCCGCGGTGCTCGGTGGCCCGCCCGACGTGGCTGCGCTCGCGGCGCACCTCCTGACGCTACCGAGCAGCACTGCGCTCGATCTCGCGCTCGCCCGCATGCCACGCGCGCTCCTCGCGGCGCAGGTCGCAGCAC
>JAFLCL010000073.1 GCA_017303575.1 Deltaproteobacteria bacterium | reverse complement strand
CGAACTGCGCCTCGTCGAACGGCGCGACCATGCGGCCGCGGGGGTTGTAGCCGAGGTCGCCGCCACGGCGGGCGCTGCCCTCGTCGCCGCGCTCGGCGCGCGCGACGGTCGCGAAGTCCTCACCCCCACGGACGCGCGCGAGGATCGCCTCGGCGCGGGCGCGGGCGGCATCGCGATCGGCCTGCGGCGCTTCCTGCCCCGCCTTCACGAGGATGTGGCGCGCGCGGACCTGGAGATCGAGGCCCGTGTAGCGGTGCCGCTGGCGCGTGTACTCCTCGTCGACCTCGCTCTGGTGCTCGCCCATCCACGCCGTCACTTCCGCGTCGGTCGGGTTGATGCGGTCGCGGTAGTAGGAGGGGCGGTACTGGACGTAGTCGAGCTGTGCCCGCTCGGTGTCGCGCACGTAGACGGCGTGCACCTCGTCCGGGCTGACGGTGACCTGCTCCTCGATCGTGCGGCGCGCCTGGCGCGCGAGGCGCTCGCGCACCTGCCACGCGACGAACTCCTCGGTCGAGCGACGCAGCGCGTTCGAGATGAAGTTCCGCATGCGACGCGCGGAGAAGTTGCCGTTGCGATCCTCGAACGCTTCCGACACGTCGAACTCGGGGCCGGGGAAGCCGGGCGGCGCGTCGACGGAGGCGTTGAGATAGATGACGCCCGTCTCGAGGAGGTCGTCCATCACGGCGTCCTCGGAGACGCGGAAGCCGAGATCGAGCGCTGCGTCGGCGAGCAGCTCGCGCTCGATGAGGCCATCGAGCGTGAGCTCGCGGAGGCGCAGCGTGCGCGCCTGCTCGATCCGGTACTGGTTGAACCCAGGCACCGCATACGCCGCACGGAAATCACCGTTGGTGATCGTGCGCCCGGAGACGCGCGCGGCGTAGCCACTGTTCTCGAACATCGTCGAGCAGCCCTGAGACTGCGGGCCTCCGAACTGGAGGACGAAGACGGCGCTCAGCATGAAGACGAGCACGACGAGGACGACCGTCTGGAACCGCTGTTGGATGAGCTCGAGCATCGGGGAGGACTCGCGAGGCGAGGGCGCGCGCGGGCGTGCCCTGGGAAAAAGGGGCCGAAAGGTAGCCACAGGCTTCGCCAGTCGCAAACCGCCGGGCCGAGATGGGTCCGCGGCGCCCCGTGGGACGGAAAACACGAAGGCGGCGCTCGGGAGAGCACCGCCTTCTCGGAAGCTAAGTGGGTCGGGTCGGGAGTGCTGCGGGCAATGGCTGGCCACCTTCGCCCGCGAGGAAAACTCTTCGTGGCCTCCCCTTAGCGATGGGTGTGCCACCGGGCGGATCCTCCTCGAGCCCCGTGGCGCGGGCGTGATCGCTGCGAAAAGGTCGCGCGACGGGCAGCGGTGGCCGCCCACTGGCCGACGCAGTGGCCGGGCCGCGGGCTCGCCTGGCTATCGCGGTGACCACAGGGGATCACCGTCGAGGCCCCTCTTGCGCGGCTCTTGCGGTGGGGCGACAAACGGGCGGCCGTGCCCGATCCCGACAAGCTCGTCGCGCTGTTCGCGACGCTCGGACTCGATCGCACCGCGCACGTCGCGAGCCCGGACTCCACGCTGCGCCCTGGCGATCTCGAGCGCGTGTCGCCCGATGCGACAGTGCGTGGCGGCGCGCGACGGGGTGCGATGGAGCGGCCATCGACGACCGAGCCGTTCCTCCCGACCATCACGCTCGGCGAGCGGCGCGACGGAGGCGCGAGCGAGCCGGCATCCGCCGATCTGGTGCTCGGCGCGCGTCTCGGTGAGGGCGGGATGGGCATCGTCGACGCTGCCTCGCAGCGATCGCTGGGCCGCGAGGTCGCGCTCAAGCGCCCGCACGGTGAGGGCGGAGGTGCGGCGCTCGTCAGCGAGGCGCGCACGATGGCGCTCGTCGAGCACCCGAACGTGGTGCCCGTGTTCGCGCTGGGCCGCGACGCGAGCGATCGGCCCGTGCTGGTGATGAAGCGCATCCAAGGCGCATCGCTCAAGGAGCTCCTGCGCGATCGCTCGCACGCCGCGTGGCCTCGGCTCGAGCAGCGCTGGGGTGACCAGGAGCGCGCGGCGCTCGGCATCCTCGGCGAGGTCTGCGACGCGCTCACGCTCGCGCACTCGCACGGCATCGTGCACCGCGACGTGAAGCCCGAGAACGTGATGGTGGGTGAGTTCGGCGAGGTCTACTTGCTCGACTGGGGCATCGCGCATCGGGTGGGCGAGGCGCGCGGCGAGGCCGGACAGATCGTGGGAACGCCCGGCTTCATGGCGCCCGAGATGGTGCTCGACCCCGACACGGCCGACGCACGCACCGACGTCTACCTGCTCGGTGCCACGCTCCACGCGCTGCTCACCGGCAAGGTGCGTCACGTGGGCGAGTCGTTCTTCGAGACGCTCGCGTCCGCGCTCGCGTCCGAGCCGGTCGCCTACACCAGCGACGTCTCCGAAGATCTCGCGGCGCTCGCGAACGCGGCGACGAGCCTCGATCCCGCGGCGCGGCCCGCGAGCGCGGCCGCGTTTCGCAAGGCGCTGATCGAGCACGAGCGGCACATCGAGGCGATGGGTCTCGTGCGCGCGGCGCGCGAGGCGCTCGAGAGCGTGGACGATCTCGGCAGCCCCGAGGCGCTCGGTGCGCTCTCGGAGGCGGCCGCGTCGATCCGCGCGGCAGAGCGTGCGCGACCGGGCAGCGACGTCGTGCGCGCGGTGAAAGAGGCGCACGTGCGCGCCCTGATCGAGCGCGAGCTCCTCCTCGAGAGCCCACGCGCGGCACGCGCTCACCTCACGAGCCTCGTGATGGTCGAGCCGTCGCTGCTCGCGCGGATCGAGGCCCTCGAGCAGAAGCAGCTCGAGGCCAAGGCGCGCGACGAGGCGGCGGAGAAGGCGCGCAGCGACGCCGACTCGTGGACCTCGGTGCGCGCGCGCGTGATCGCGTCGTTCGTCGTGTGCACGATCTTCGGTGCGTTCGTGGCGCAGCACACGTTCGTCCCCGCCGAGCGCTTCTCGGCCCACGGGTTCCTGCGCAACGATCTCGTCGCGCTCGCGGCCATGGTGCTCTCGGTGATCGTCGGACGTCGCGCGCTCCTCGGGAACGCGGGCAATCGACGGCTGACGGGCGTGGCCTTCGGCGCGCTCGTCACCATCACCACCTTCAACGGCGTCTCGGTGATCCTCGACGTGGCCCCCGCGCCCGCGCTGATCTACGGCTACCTCGGCGTCAGCGCCTTCTTCGCGATGAGCGCGATGACGGTGCACGTCGCGTTCGCGCTGCCGGCCGTGCTGTCGTCCATCGGCGCGGCCTTCCTCCTCGGCCTGCCCGAGCGCGCGCCCCTCATCTCGCTCTCGACGACGCTGGTGATGATGGGCGCGATCTTCTACGCGGCCGTCCGCACCATGCGCGCGTCGCGGGCCGTCCAGAGCGGCTGACGCGCAGGGGTGGCGTCGTGCTAAGTCGCGCACGCCATGCGCTACTCCTCCGCTTTCATCCCGACGCTCAAGGAAGTTCCCAAGGACGCGACGACGCCGTCGCACGTGCTGCTGCTCCGCGGCGGCTTCGTGCGGATGGTCGGCGCGGGCATCTACGAGATGCTGCCGCTGGGCCTGCGCGTGCTCCGCAAGATCGCCGACATCGTACGCGAGGAGATGGATCGCTCGGGCTCGCAAGAGGTCCTGATGCCCGCGCTCCTTCCCGCGGAGTACTTCCGTGAGACGGGGCGCTGGGACCTCTACGGCGACGTGCTGATCCGCATGAAGGATCGCAAGGGCGGCGAGTACCACCTCGGCCCCACGCACGAGGAGATCATCACCGACATGGTGCGGCGCGACGTGAAGTCGTACCGACAGCTCCCGCAGAGCCTCTACCAGGTGCAGATGAAGTTCCGCGACGAGCCCCGCCCCCGCGCGGGCCTGCTCCGCTGTCGCGAGTTCATGATGAAGGACGCGTACTCGTTCGACGTGAGCGAGGAGAAGGCGTTCGCGAGCTACGGCGTGATGCGCGAGGCCTACCACCGCATCTTCAAGCGCCTCGGGCTCGAGTACCGCATCGTCGAGGCCGACTCGGGCGCGATCGGCGGCAAGACGAGCGCGGAGTTCCAGGTGCTCGCGCAGACGGGCGAGGACGCGATCGTGGCGTGCACCAAGTGCGACTACGCGGCCAACGTCGAGGTCGCGACGAGCACGGCGCCGGCGAAGAAGACAGACGCCGTAGGCGCGATGGAGAAGGTCGCGACGCCGCACAAGAAGACGATCGAGGACGTCGCGACGTTCCTCTCGGTTCCCCAGTCGCAGACGATGAAGGCGCTCTTCTTCCGCGTGATCCGCAAGGACTCCGTGTCGAACGCGCTCGTCTTCGTGCGCGGTGACCACGAGGCCCACGAGGTGAAGGTGGCCAACGCGCTCGGCGCGCGAGAGGTCGTGATGGGCACGGCCGACGAGGCCGCCAAGCACGGCATCGTCACGGGCTACATCGGCCCGCAGGGTCGTGCGTCGAGCAAGGACCTCGAGGTCTACTTCGATCGCTCGCTCGACACGGGCGAGGGCTTCGTCGCTGGCGCGAACGAGGAGGGCTTCCACACGAAGAACGTGGTCGTCGGTCGCGACGCGAGCGGCACGATCGTGGATGTGCGCACGGTGGGCGACGGCGACGCGTGCCCGAATTGCATGGGGGAGCTCAAGAGCTACCGCGGCATCGAGGGCGGCCACATCTTCGTCCTCGGCACGCACTACTCGGCGAAGATGGGCTGCACGTTCCTCGACGAAGAGGGCAACTCCAAGCCGATCGTGATGGGCTGCTACGGCATCGGCGTCTCGCGCCTCGTCGCGACCGCGATCGAGCAGAACCACGACGCCGACGGCATCCGCTGGCCCATGACGATCGCGCCCTACCAGGTGATCGTCGTGCCGGCGGGCAAGGAGGACGAGATCCAGGCGGCGGCGCTCGACGTGTACACGAAGCTCGGCGCGCTCGGGGTCGAGGCGCTGCTCGACGATCGCGACGAGCGCCCGGGCGTGAAGTTCAAGGACGCCGACCTCTTGGGCATTCCGCTCCGCGTCGTGGTGGGCAAGAAGGGCCTGGCCGAGGGCAAGGTCGAGCTCAAGGCGCGGAAGGACAAGGACGTCTCGATGGTTCCGGTCGGCGAGATCGTCGACAAGGTCGCGTCGCTCGTTCGCGAGGGCGGCGTTCGTCTGATCCCCAAGTCCTGATCCCCCAAGTCCTGATCCTCCTCGCGTCCCAGCGTCATGGCCAAGAAGAACGCACTCCCCAAGAACGTCGACGAGCGTGATCGCCCGCTGCGCACGATGATCGCGCTCGTCGTGGGCTTCCTCGTGATCGTGGGGATCGCCACGTGGACGGTGTTGATCCCCGAGCTCGGCGACGACGCAGGCGAAGAAGAAGAGGGCGCCGCGTCCGGTTCTGTTTCCTCTCCACAGGCTGGCGACCCCACGCCTCCCACCACGTAGCTGCATGCCGCTCCTCTGTCTGCCTCAAGTCGACCTCCCGCGCCCTGATCGGTCGATCCCTGGCTACTTCGGGGTGAGCGTCGACGTCGACCGCGACGTCGCCGTCGTCGGTGCGGACCGCTACTACTTCGACAGCGACCTGCTCCACCAGTTCGTCGGCGCGGTGTTCGTCTTTCGAAGGACCGGAGCGACCTGGAGCGAAGAGGCCGTCCTGAGGTCGTCCGGCGCGGCGCACCTCGGATCGTTCGGGGCGGCGGTGGCGATCGAGGGCGACACGGTGGTGGTCGGTGCGCCCGCCGAGGGCGCGGCGTACGTGTTCAGCCGAGTCGCAGGCGTCTGGGTCGAGGCTCAGCGACTCACGGGGGTGACGGGTCTCGGGACTGCGGTGGCGATCTCCGGCGAGACCGCGGTGATCGGAGCGGCCGAGGATGGCTCCGCGGGAAGCGGACGAAGTGGCTCGGTTCGTATCTTCACGCCGTCGGGATCGGGCTGGATCGAGGCGGAGGCTCTGTTCGCGAGCGATGGGAGCGCTGGAGACGGTCTCGGCGCGAGCGTCGCCATCTCCGGGGACACCATCGTCGTCGGTGCGCCGGGCGACGACGCAGACCACGTCGATCAGGGCTCCACGTACGTCTTCGCGCGCGCTGGCGGTCGCTGGTCCGAGCAAGCGCACATCGTCGCGACCGACGGAGCGTTCGAGGAGAGCGGGGGGGCGCGCGTGGCGCTCTCCGGCGACAATCTTCTCATCGGTTCTGCACGCTCGACGCGACGCTTCGTCCGCGACGGAATCGACTGGAGCGATCGCGGGACTCTGCCGCCGCGTGCAGCGGGGCTGGCCATCGAAGGCGACATCGCGGTCGTCGGCACCGGCAGTGGCGATGCCTATGTCTACGAGGTGGGCGCGTGGACCGAAGAGGCCCGCTATGACACGGACCTGATGGTCGGCGGTGAGTATGGCCGCGCGGTCGCGATCTCGGGAGACACCGTGATCGTCGGCGCGAACGCTCACGCGTACGTGTTCCGTTGCACGACGGTCGCGGGGCCTGATGCCGGTTCGGCCCCCGACGTCGGTGCGTCGCTCGATGCGGGGACCGTCGCCGCCGACGCCGGTATGCTGGACGCAGCTCGCTCCGGCCTGGACGTAGGGGAGAGCGACGTGGGCGGGGACGCGCGCCCCGCCGACGACGCTGCCGTCACGTCGCCTTCGCCGACCGCCGCTTGCGCCTGCCGAGCGTCGTCGTCCGATCCGGGCCTTCCCGTCGCGGCCGTCGTCCTCGGCGCGTCGATCGTCGGCCGCCGTCGTCGTCGTCGCCGCTGACCGGCGATCTCGGGGATCTCAGGGACCGAGAAAGAATCGTGTCGCCGTTCTCGGGGAGCCAGCCGGCGGCGGCGAAGCCCCCTTGAGGCGCGAGGGATGGAGGAGCGAAGCGACGAAGGACCGATGGGGGTGCGGGGGTCGGGCCCCCGCATCGAGCGCCGGAGGCGCGGGAAACTCAGGGAGCGAGAAACAATCGACTCACGGCGTGAAGGGACGCGGTGGTGGGGGGTCCAGGGCGAGTTCCGCAGGCCGAAGGCCGAGGATGTTTGAGCATCGGACCCCCCTCCGCCGCGGCCCGACTCGAAGCACGGGGATTCTTTCTCGCTCTCTCAGTCCGCGGGCTCGCAGCGTCCGTGCTCACACACGACGTCTGGGCGCGGGCCCGGTGCGTTCGGATCCATCAGCGGGCACGGCATGCCGTCGATCTCCATGCTCTCGCGCATCGCCGCCTCGTGTGCGGCCTCGCGCCCCGCGGCCACGACGAACCAGCTCTCGCACACGCCGACGTACGCGACGCAGTCGCTGTCGCGCTCGCACTCTTCGGCCACGGCGGTGGTTGCGGGATCGTTCGACGGCGCCTCGGTCTCGCGGGCGGTCTGCGGTTCGACGGCTGGGCCCGGCGTTGGCACAGGGTGTGTGGTCTCGGACCCACAGCCCGCGATCGTGACGAGAGCGAGGCAGAGCGCGCGGAGTCGGTGCATGCGGCGCAGCGTAGCGGATGTGCCACGCGGGCCGGCTGGATGCGCCCCGGCGCTCGGAGTTAGGCTGACGCGCCATGAGCGAGCGCGGGTTGGTCGCCTACGATCCCAACGGTCGGATCTTCGTCGTCACGCACGACGAGGAGATCCTCGTCCACGACGGTGACAGCGAGGCGCCGCTGTGGCGCGAGGACATCGGCGAGACGATCGCGGGCATCGCGATCGCGGGTGACGAGCTGATCGCCGTGGGCGAGGACGGAGCGGTGCGTCGCTTCACGTTCCTCCACCGCGAGCTGCCGCGCGCGTCGGTGGGGGCGGGCGTGCGGCACGTCGCGCTGAGCTCGAGCGGGACACTCGCGACCGTGCACGACGATCACGTCTCGCTCTTGCGAAAGAACGATCTCGCGCCGGTGTCCCTCTACCACCGCGGCGTGACCGCGCTCGCGTGGTCGCGCGACGGCACGAAGCTGCTCCTCGCGCGCAGCAAGAGCGACTCCGATCACGCGCTGCTCTATCTCGACGGTGCCAACGGCGAGCCGATCAGCGATCCCGTCGTGACCACAGCCCGCGTCTCCGCGATCGCCGCGAGCAGCAGGGGCTTCTTCGTCGCGTGTGGGGATCGCGTGATGCGCTTCAGCCGGCCCGAGGTGGCGCTCGAGCACGTGACGCGCGCGCGAGAGCGAACGATCACCGACGTCGCGTGCTCGGCGGACGGCGCGCGCTTCGCGCTCCAGCTCGAGCGATCGCAGGTGATGGTGCTGTCCGATCCACCGTCCGAGACGCTGCTCGACGTGAAGTATCCCGAGCGCGTGACGAACGGCGTCGCGTTCGGCCCGCGGCCGTGGATCGCGATCGCGCTCGCGGGCGGCGACGCGAACAAGGTGAACGTCGACACCGGCGCCATGCACCGCAGCGACACGCACCCGGGCCGCACGCACCACCGCTGGTTCGTGAGCGTGGCGGGCGCGTTCCAGAAGCGGAAGGACGCCGAGCCCGCAGCGCGAGCCGCCGAGAGGAGTCCCGTCGACGACAGCGAGCGTCAGCGGATCCGGCAGCGCGCGCTCGAGGACGCCGAGGCGAAGCTGCGACAACAGCAGGCGGACGACGCGGACCGCAAGACGATGATCCGCGTGGGCATGATCGCGCTGGGCATCCTGCTCGGCGTGCTCCGCGCGTGCTCGCACTCGAACCACTACTGACGAGCTGGAGGACACGGGGATGACGATGAACGAAGGGCGCTGGCTCTCGCGCGGTCTCGCGAGCGCACTCTGGCTCGCGGGCGCGTCGGCAGGATGTGGAGACGCGTCGTGCCCGCCGGGCTCGTACGACTTCATGGGTCGCTGCATCGCCGACGACGTGGACGCTGGCGCGATCGAGGACGACGCGGGCTCAGCCCTCGATGCGTTCCTTCGGCCCGACGCGTTCGTGCCGCCCGATGTCTGCAGGCCGACGACGGGATTCGTCGACGAGGACCTCGACGGTCACGGTGATCCGATGCGCGAAGAGGAGCGCTGCACACCGGTGGCCGCGACGGGCTTCGTCGCCAGCTCGGACGACTGCGACGACGACGTGAGGAGCACCGCGCCTGGCGCGGATGAGCTCTGCGATGGAATCGATCAGGACTGCGACGGCGCTGTCGATGAAGGCCTGCAAGGCCTGATCGGCACGCCGCTCTCCCTCGGTCCCGAGACGGATGTGGACTCCATGATGCTGCACGCCGCGGCCGTCGGCGGCTCGTACGTCGTGGCGTGGAACCGCCAGGACGGTGTGATGGGGGCGCGCTTCGATGCGACCGGCGCGCCGCTCGTGTCGCCGCAGAGGCTCGTGGAGAACGACAGCGAGGCGTTCCTGCGTGTGATCGCGCTCGATGCCACGCGCGTCGTCGTGGTCTCGCTGCGCCGCCGCGAGCTCGACAAGCGCACGGGCTTCGACGCCACGCCGGTCACCCTCGCGCCTTCGTTCGAGATCGGTGAGACGGTGCTGCTCGAGCCCACCTTCTTCACATCGAACGCCGCCGTCGCCTTCGATGGGACCGACCTCACCACCCTCTTCGATCACGAGACGCAGCCCGCCGCGATCGTGAACGACGCGAGCCTCGGCCTCGTCGCGCGAGCGCTCACGCCCGCAGCGACGTTCGAGGCACAGCGCTCCCTGCACGTGCTCGACAATCGCCTGTGGCTCCTCGAGGGCGCGCTCACCGTGCGCCGCCTCTCCTCACGAACGCTCGTCGAAGAGCAGCGCATCGACCTCCCGATCACGGACGCGCTCGCCCGCATCGCGACGCTGGACGCACGCGGTGTCACGGCTGTCGTCGGAGACGAATCGAACATCGGCGTTGCGCACGTCGCGCTCGCCGATCTCGAGGTGGAGCCGACGCCGATCACCCGCACGACGTGGGCGATCACGCGTCCCGTGGCGATCGCGCCGGCGCTCGCGAGCAGCGAGGCGGGCGCGGATCTGGTGTCGGGCGGCATCGACGGCGCAGAGCTGGTGCTCACCTACGCGCACGTCGATCCGCGTGGTGGAGCGCACACCGAGGACGAGATCGCGCGCGCGACGGTGGTTCGCCACGTGACGATGGCGCGGCTGTCGAGCCGCGCTGGCGCGATCTTCTACGCAGCGACCGACGTCGCGGGTGGCGCGCTCTACATGCAGCGCATCGGCTGCGAGTGAGCACCGCCTCCGCTCAGGTGCCGTGAGCGCTTGCGTGGGTGCGTGATGCAGCACAATCGGGGCGCATGAAGATCGCCGTGCTCGCGTCCGGTCGTGGCTCGAACCTTCGTGCGATCGTCGAGGCGATCGATCGCGGCGCGTGCGCGGCCGAGGTGGTCGCGGTGGTCTCGGACAAGGCCGACGCGGCGGCGCTCGACTTCGCGAACGAGCGCGGGATCGCGACAGCTGTCGTCCTGCCCAAGGCCTACGCGGATCGTCCTGCGTGGGACGCGGCGCTCGCGGAGACCGTCGCGTCGTACTCGCCCGGCCTCGTGGTGCTCGCGGGCTTCATGCGCATCGTGGGCGCCTCGATGATCGCGCGCTTCGCGCACCGCATCGTGAACGTGCACCCAGCGCTCCTGCCGTCGTTCCCTGGCGCGCACGGCGCGCGCGACGCGATCGCCAAGGGCGTGCGCATCTCGGGCTGCACGGTGCACCTCGTGGATGCTGGCGTCGACACGGGGCCCATCCTCGCGCAGGCGGCTGTGCCGGTGCTCCCGGGCGACGACGAGGGGAGCCTCCAGTCGCGCATCCAGCGCTGCGAGCACGCGCTCCTGCCGCGCGTGATCGATCTGATCGCGAGGGGTGAGATCACGCTCGGCGATCGACCGACGTTCGCGAGCGAGGCTGCCGCCGCTGCGACGGTGATGCTCGCGGGCTGAGCGCTAGGGGCACTCGCTCATCGCGATCGACAGCGTGCCGCGCGGCTCGACTTCGCGGCGGATCGTGCGCCATGGATGGGCGGCGCTCGTCGATCGCAGGCCGATGGCGAGCGAGCCCGCAGGCACCTCGACGACGCGCGGCGTGAGGCCGAGCGAACGACCGTCGAGGAAGATCTCGGCGGCAGGGCGGCACACCACCTCGAGCGACGCCGTCTCTCCGCCGTCGATCTCCGCGGCCGCCGTCTCGGCCGCCGCCACGGGCTCCTCGTTCACCACGGCGTCGTCCACGACGGCCTCGTCGACGACGGGCTCCTCGACGACCGCGGGCTCGACGACGCGCTCAGGCTCGACAGCGTCCTCTTCGATGACGGCTCGGGCCTCCTGCGTGTCGATCACGCCTTCGATCTCCGTCGGCGCGACGGCTGTCCTCTCGGTCCGCTCGACGGGCGTGGGCGCGCGGTCCCGCATGGGCGGGGCATCGTCCTCGGCGCGCGTCGACATCCGCACGACCACGACGACCAAGAGCGCGATCACGCCGAACGCGATCGCAGCGAAGGCGACGCGGCGCGAGCCATCGGCCCGTGCGTCGCGTGGGAGCGATGCGCTTCGTTGCGGCGCGGATGGAACGACAGCCGTCTCGACCGGTGTGGGCTTCGTGACCGACGCCTCGACGATCGGCGCCTCGACCGTCGGCGCATCGAGGGTGGGTGCCGAGACGACGCTCTCCGGGAGCGTGGCGGTCTGCGAGCTCGTCGTGTCCTCGGGCAGGGTCGCGATCTGCGAGGTCGTCGTCAGCGTCGGTGTCGTCGTCGGCGTCGGCTCGGAGCTCGATGACGCGGCGGGCGAGGGCAGGGACGGTGAGCTCGCTGGGAGCGGCGCGTACGAGTCGCGGCCCGGGCTCTTGGCGCGACGGATCGTCGCGTCGCGACCCGCTTGTCGCTGCGCGAAGAGCTCCTGCAGGAGCTTGCGCGCGGCCGCCGGGCTCGCGTCGCGTCGACGCTTCTCGAGCAGCTGATGGAGATCCTCGGCGAGCACCCCGGCCGTCGCAGGGCGCTCGTTCGGATCGCGCGCGAGGCAGCGCATCACGATGCGCTCGAGCGCCGCGGGACAGTCGGTGAAGTCGCCCGGCAGAGGTACCTCGGCGCGACGCACGAGCGCGCGCGTCAGGGCGCGCGTGGGCGCTTGGAAGAGCCGCCGCTGCGTCACGCACTCCCAGAGGATCGCGCCGAGCGAGAAGACATCGGATCGCGCGTCGAGCATGCGCTCCGCCGCTTGCTCGGGCGACCAGTAGGCGATGCCGCCATGGTCGCGTCGCGTCTCGTCTTCGGGGCCGATCGCGAGGCGCGGCGCGCCGAAGTCCGACACGCGCACCTCGCCGTCGTACGCGAGGAACACGTTCTGCGGGGTCAGGCTGGCGTGCACGAGCGCGGGTCTGCCCGAGTGCGCGTGCTCGACGGCCTCGGCGGCGAGCGCGATCACGCGCAGGAGGAGGTCGAGCGGTCGCACGCCAGGCCCCAGTCGGCGAAGGATCGCGGCGAATTGCTCACCGTGCACGTACTCCGACACGACGAACGGTGTCTTGGGGTCGGTGCTCACCTCGAGCACACGCGCGATGCCAGGGTGGAGGAGCTGCTCGGCGCGGTGCGCCGACGCGAGCAGCTCCTCGACGAAGCGGGGATCTTGCTCGAACGCGGGCAACGGACGCTTCAGCGCGACCAGCGCGATCTCTCCGTCGCGTCGCACCGTGCGCGCGAGGTGCACCTCGCACGTGAGGCCCTGGCCGAGGCGCTCGACCAGCTCGTAGCGTCCGACGTGGGTCGACGCGCTCAAGGCGCGGCCTCGGTGGAGACATCGATCGCGCTCGCTTGCGCATGGCGGAGGAGCACGCTGCCGTGCTCGTCCTCGAGCTGCACGGCGACGTGCTGGTCACAGCCCGTGCTCGCGCGCACCGCGCTGATCTCACTGCCGCGACCGATCGGAGCTGTCTCGATCACGCGATCTCCACAACGAACGACGACGCGTCGCACCAGACGCGGCGGCGCGTGCCACACGCGCACCACGAGCTCGCTCGTGCCCTCGCGCTCGACCACGACGCTCAGGCCGTGATCGGGTCGCTCCTGCTCGAAGCGCGATCGATCGCGGCCCGCGAGCTCGCTCGGTGCGCTGAGCGTGGGATCGAGCGCGAGCGCGATCGCGTAGTGGGTGCGCGCGGTGCGCTCGGCGCCCGTCGCGCCCGCGAGGATGCCGAGGTGGAGGTGGATGCGGACGAGCGCGTCGCGCTCGTGACCGGCCTGCCTCAGCGACGCGAGGAAGAGGCGGTTGGCTTCGCGGAGCGCGCCGCGGCTGTAGGCAGCCTCGGCGGCGGCGAGCGCGCCGTCGTCTGCGCGTGCGGGCATGACGAGAGACGTCAGGAGGAGGACGACGATCGCAGAGAGGCCCCTCACGGTCTCGCCACGGTACCACGGACGTCCGGAGCCGCGGGGCAGACGGCGCGGCTTGCGGGTGCCTCGGGCCTCCCCCTACATTGGCGCCCCCATGAAGCTCGACCTCACCGAAGAACAGTCGATGATCCAGCAGATGGCGCGCGACTTCGCCGTGCGCGAGGTCGAGCCCAAGGCGCGCGAGCTCGACAAGGAAGGTCGCTGGCCCACGGAGCTCGTCGCGCGCATGGGCGAGCTGGGCCTCATGGGCCTCGCGATCCCCGATCAGTACGGCGGCGCGGGAAGCGACACCGTGAGCTACGCGCTCGCGATGGAAGAGGTCTCGCGCGCCTGCGCGTCGACCGGCGTGATCATGAGCGTGAACAACTCGCTCGTGTGCGATCCGCTCTACAAGTTCGGCAACGAGGATCAGAAGAAGCGCTTCCTCGCGCCGCTCGCGAGCGGTAAGAAGCTCGGTTGCTTCGGCCTCACGGAGCCCGCGTCTGGCTCGGACGCCTCGCACATGGAGACGGTCGCCGAGGACAAGGGCGATCACTTCATCGTCAACGGCGCCAAGAACTGGATCACCAACGGTCCGCACGCGGACACGATCGTGCTGTTCGTCGCGAGCGACCGATCGCTCGGCGCCAAGGGCACGACGGCGGTGGTGATCGAGAAGGGCACGCCCGGCTTCACGCAGAACCCTCGCGACCACAAGCTCGGCATCCACGCCGCGCACTCCTGCACCGTGTTCTTCGAGAACGTGAAGGTGCCGAAGGAGAACGTGCTCGGCGAGAAGGGCATGGGCTTCAAGATCGCGATGGCCACGCTCGACGGTGGCCGCATCGGCATCGCGTCGCAGGCCCTGGGCATCGCGCGCGCCGCGCTCGAGAAGGCCACCGAGTACGCCAAGGTGCGCAAGGCGTTCGGCGAGCCGATCGCCAACAAGCAGGCGATCCAGTTCATGCTCGCCGACATGGCGACGGAGCTCGACGCCGCGCGGCTCCTGACGCTCCGCGCAGCGACGATGAAGGACAAGGGCGTGCGGCACACGAAGGAATCGGCGATGGCGAAGCTCTTCGCCTCCGAGGCCGCGACGCGCATCACGCACAAGGCCATCCAGATCCACGGCGGCTACGGCTACAGCACCGAGTACGACGTGGAGCGTCACTACCGCGACGCGCGCATCACCGAGATCTACGAGGGCACGAGCGAGATCCAGCGCATCGTGATCGCGGCGAACACCCTCAAGGCCTGAGAACCGAGACGTGACGCGCGGAACGCTCCGTGCGCGGGGAGAGCAGAGCAGTATGCGGATCGATGTCTTGACGGTGACGGGCCTGATGCTGGCGATCGGCGGGGTGCTCACGCTGGGTGCGTGTGGCGGCGGGACGACGGAGTCGACGACGACGACGACCACGTCGGCGCGTCGTCAGCGCGAGCCCACGGCCGAGGAGCAAGAGGCGCAGGACGCGCAGGCGGGCGTGCAGATCGAGGGCCTCATGGGCACGATCTCGCAGCAGCAGGTCACGGGCACGATGAACCCGCGTGTGGAGGGCGGCCTCTTCAACCCGTGCTTCTCGCAGGCGCGGGGCGTGGACTTCCTCGGCGGATCGATCCGCCTCTCGTTCCGCATCCACGTGGACGGAAGTGTCGCGTGGGTGTTCCCGATCGAGTCGAGCATCGGTCACCGCGCGGTGGAGCGCTGCATCACCGAGCGCGCGCACGGCGTGCGCTTCCCGCGTCCGCGCGGGGGCGAGGCCGAGTTCTCGTGGAGCTTCCACTTTGACGCGCCCTCCGACGTGCGTGCGCCGGTGAGCTGGGACGCGACGCGCCTCGCGACGGTGCTGGCCTCGAGCGGCGGCACGCTGGTCTCGCAGTGCGGCGGTCACCACGGCTACCGCGTGACGGCGTACGTGCAGCCCGGCGGCAGCGTGATGGCCGTCGGCGTGGCGGCGCAGAGCAACGACGTGTCGGGACAGCTCGACTGCATCGCGAACGGCGTCTCCGGCTGGCGCATGCCGGATCCCGGCAGCTATCCCGCCAAGGTCTCGTTCGACCTCTGAGCGATCGACGACGCGCGCGCGTTCGTGCCAGCATCGCCGCCATGACGACGATGCTTCGCTCTTCTTTGTTCGTGGGCGCGCTGCTCGCGCTCTCGGGATGTCCCGGCTCGAACGAGCCGAGTGACGCAGGCCGTGACGCGGCGATCCCGCCCGGCGTCGATGCGCCGCTGTTCACCGATGCGCCGGTCGCGCCCGTCGACTCGGGACCGCCCGTCGACGCGCACTCGGTGAACGACGCGCCTGCGAGCGACGATGCGTTCTCCGCGATCGATGCGCCGAGCGATGCACCCGTGGTGATGCGCGATGCGTTCGTGACGCCTCCCTCGGATGGCGGCATGTGTATGGACCTGCCGCCCGACCCCACCCGACCCGCGGAGATCGTGTGCAGCCCGTGTCGTCCGCCGGGTGTGAGCACGGGCGGCGGTGGGCGGGGCGAGTGCGAGACCGACGCGGACTGCACCGAAGGGACGAACGGGCGCTGCGGCTTCGGTCGCGCGGGATCGTTCTGCTCGTACGATCTCTGCTTCAGCGACGCGGACTGCGACACCGGCGAGGCGTGCCTGTGCGACGGAACGGGCCTCGGCGGCGGCGGCAACACCTGCGTGAGCGCGGGGTGCCGCACCAACAACGACTGCACGCCGGGTCACGCGTGCTCGCCGACGTTCGGCGGCTGTGGTCACTACGCGGGCTTCATCGGCTTCCAGTGCCACACCGCGGAGGACGAGTGCACGACCGACGCGGACTGCGGACCGGGCTACTGCGCGTTCGATGCGACGCTCGCGCACTGGGCTTGCTCGACCGCCGAGTGCGTCGGCTGATCACGTTCGCGAGGGTCGGCGTGGAGACGCGTCGGCCCCTCGTGATCGCAGCGTCGCTCGCGCTCGTCGTCGCGGGATGCACACCGGGCGCGCGCTCTCCCCTCGAGGACGCGCGCGCGTACCGAGATGACGCGCGCGTGCGTCGCGAGGCGCTCGAGGCCTCGATCGCGGAGCACGACACGCCCTATGGCGCGCTGCGCGCGATGCACTATGCGCTCGCGGGCGAGGGCCTCGACAGCGAGGCCGACTGGGATCGCCTGCCCGAGCTCGCGCCGCGCGTGCGCGAGGTGTTCGTCGACGGAACGGAAGGTGAGCCGGGCCCGATCGCGGAGACCGAGCTCGCCTCGCTCGATCAGGTGATCGCCGCGGGCGAGCGCGCGTTCGATCGCTACCCCGCGCAGATCGATCTCGGGCTCACGACGATCCGCACGCGCGCTGACGCCGCGCGCATGGGCCTCCACGTCGGGGACGACGGCCGCGTGCGTGGCCTCATCGAAGCAGAGACCGCGTCCGGCTGGGTCCCGGCGCTCACCTGCAGCGGCTGCCACGGCCGCTTCGATGGATCGACGTTTCGGCTCGCGATCCCCAACGAACGCTTGGCGATCGGCTCACCGAGCTGGCCGCTCGGCACGATGGACGTGACCGACGACGGGATCGAGAACCCGACGCGTCCCTCCGATCTGCGGCCGATCGCGCGGCAAGCGCGCCTGCACCACACCGGCAACCTCGTGAACGGTCGCATCGCGCGCATGGTGCGGATCGAGACGCTGCTCATCACGCAGCAGAACGAGCGGTTCCGACCGAGCCGCACGCTCGTGGCGGCGATCTCGCTCTACCTCGACTCGCTCGCCGACACGCTGCCCGCGCTCGATCACGCGTCGTCCGGTGCGGCGCTCTTCGGTCGTGCGTGCGCGCGCTGTCATGCGGGCGAGGCCCTCGCAGGAGCCTGGGTGAGCGTGGAGGAGGTGGGCACCGATCCGATCGCGACGACGGGCGGTCAACGCGGCACCGGCGGCTACCGAGCGCCGTCGCTCCTCGGCGTGACCGATCGTCGTGCGCTCTTGCACGACGGCAGCGCGGCGGATCTGCGCGCGGTGCTGCACCTCGACCCGAGCGAGCACGTCGGGCACGGGTTCGGGCTCGAGCTCTCGACGTCGGAGCGGGAGGCCATCGTGACCTTCCTCGCGGGCGCTCCGTGATCGCCGCGCGCTAAGGTCGCGGCCCCCGAGGAGCCCATGGACTTCGATCTCGACGAGACAGCATCGATGGTGCAGGCGAGCGCGCGCGACTTCGCGAACAAGGAGATCGTGCCGCGCGCTGCGAGCATCGATCGCGAAGGGAAGATCCCGCGCTCGATTCTGAAGGACCTCGCGGATCTCGGGATGATGACGCTCGCGCTCCCCGAGGAGCTCGGCGGCGCGGACGTCGGCACGGTGGCGTACTCGGCCGCGCTCACCGAGATCGCGCGAGGGTGCGCCTCGACGGGCGTCACGATGTCGGTGACCAACATGGTCGCCGAGGTGATCGCGCGCTTCGGCACCGACGCACAGAAGAAGCAGTACGTGCCGAAGCTCGCGAGCGGCGCGCTCGTGGCGGGCAGCTTCGCGCTCTCGGAGCCCGAGGCGGGCAGCGATCCGGGCGCGATGCGCACCACCGCCAAGAGAGACGGCGATCACTGGGTGATCGACGGCGCCAAGCAGTGGATCACCAGCGGCGACTTCGCGGGCGTGTTCGTGGTGTGGGCGCGCACGGGGGGCGCGGGCACCAAGGGCATCTCGTGCTTCCTCGTGGAGCAGGGCACGCCGGGCCTGTCGGTGGGCCACCACGAGGACAAGATGGGCCTGCGCGGCAGCTCCACGACGGCTCTTCACTTCGAGGGCGTGCGTGTGCCCGAGACGGCGCTCCTCGGTGAGCTGAACGGCGGGTTCAAGATCGCGATGATGGCGCTCGATGGCGGCCGCATCGGCATCGCGTCGCAGGCGATCGGCATCGCAGAGGCCGCGCTCGGTGCGGCCGTCGACTACGCCAAGGAGCGCAAGACGTTCGGCGCGCCCATCGCCGATCACCAGGGCATCCAGTGGATGATCGCGGACTCTCGCACCGAGCTCGACGCGGCGCGCCTGCTCACCTACCGCGCGGCGTACCTCAAAGAGAGCAAGCAGAGCTTCTCCTCGCAGGCCGCGATGGCGAAGCTCTACGCGACCGAGGCCGCAGGACGCATCTGCGATCGTGCGCTCCAGATCCACGGCGGCTACGGCTACGTGAAGGAGTACGACGTGGAGCGGTACTACCGCGACGTGCGCGTCACCCGGATCTACGAGGGCACGAGCGAGATCCAGCGCGTGGTGATCGGCCGTGGCGTGACGGGCTGATGTCGGGAGAGGGCGAGCGCGCGCGACGGCTCGAGGCCGGGGCCATGGCGATCGCGGAGAGCCCGCGTGGCGGGCTGCAGCCGGAGATGCGTGTCGGGGCGTTGCATGGTGTTCGGGTGCTCGATCTCACGCGCGTGCTCGCGGGCCCGACGTGCACGCAGACGCTCGGGGATCTCGGAGCCGACGTCGTGAAGGTGGAGCGGCCGGGCACGGGCGACGACACGCGCGGGTGGGGGCCGCCGTTCGTGCTCGACGCGGAAGGCGAGCGCACCGATCTCAGCGCGTACTTCGTGGCCGCCAACCGCAACAAACGATCGATCACGATCGATCTCGGCACCGACGAGGGCGCAGCGCTCGTGGCTCGCCTCGCGTCGAAGGCCGACGTGGTGGTCGAGAACTTCAAGGTCGGCGACCTCGCGCGGCGCGGGCTCGATGCCAAGAGCTTGATCGCCGCGCACCCGCGCCTCGTGGTGTGCTCGATCACCGGCTTTGGACAGACCGGGCCGCGCGCGGGCGAGGCGGGCTACGACTTCTTGGTGCAGGCCATGAGCGGGCTCATGAGCGTCACGGGCGAGGTCGAGGGCGCGCCGATGAAGGTGGGTGTGGGCATCGCGGACGTCGTGTGTGGGCTCTACGCGACGATCGGGATCCTCGCGGCGCTCCGCGAGGTCGAGCGATCGGGGCGCGGACAGCACGTCGATCTCGCGCTCTACGACACACAGCTCAGCTGGCTCGTGCCCGCGGCGGCGAGCACGTTCCTCACCGGCGCGGCCCCCGCGCGACGCGGCAACGCCCACCCCAACATCGTGCCTTACGAGCGCTTCGAGACGCTCGATGGATCGATCGCGCTCGCCGTCGGCAACGATCCACAGTTCGCCAAGCTCGTGCGCGCGATGGATCGCGAGGATTGGTCGAGCGATCCGCGCTTCGCGACGAACGCGTCGCGCGTCGAGCATCGAGCGATCCTCGTGCCGATGCTCGCCGAGCGGTTTCGCGCGCGGAGCACCGACGCGTGGATCGCGATCCTCGTCCCGCTCGGTGTGCCCGCGGGCCCCGTGCGATCGATCGTCGAAGGCTTCGCCGATCCGCAGGCCGTCGCGCGCGGCATGCGTGTCGAGCTGCCGTCGAGCGTCGCGGGCTCGGGGCAGGTGTCGGTGGTGGGCAGCCCGCTCCAGCTCTCGGAGACACCGACCACGCTGCGCTCGAGCCCGCCGTCGCTGGGCGCGCACACCGACGAGGTGCTCCGCGACTGGCTCATGGCCGACGACGCTTCGATCTCGGCGCTGCGTGCGGCGCGAGCGCTCGGTTGAACGAGTCCTCGTGTGGGGAGCACGTGGGTCGAGGCCCACGAGTGTCGTCCCCGAGCCTGCGAGGCGCTTCGCCACGCTCCCCGGATGGGGATCCCAGAACCGAGCAGATCGCCCTGTTGTTCGGGCGATCGTGCGTGGCTCGACCGTTGCTGCTCGCGCGCCCATGGACGAGAACGACCCGGCGCAGGGTCTCGTGGGTCGTGTGCTCCATGGCCGCTTCGCGGTGTGGGACGTGCTCGCGCGCGGGGGGATGGGGGTCCTCTACGCAGGCCGCGACACGCAGCTCGATCGCGCGGTCGTCATCAAGGTCGTCGGCCCCCATGCGCTCCGATCGAGCGCGGCGGGGCCGCGCCTCGTGCGTGAGGCGCAGCTCCTTCGTCGCGTGCAGCACGCTTCGATCGTCGCGGTGCACGAGGTCGGCCTGCTCGAGACGGGCGAGCCGTTCCTCGTGATGGAGCGCCTCGAAGGTCGGGATCTTCGTCGTGTGCTCGAGGAGGACGGCACGCTCTCTCCTGCACAGCTCGCGGCGATCCTCGCGCCCGTCGCGGACGCCCTCTCTGCGCTCCACGCTGCGAACGTCCTCCATCGCGATCTCAAGCCGGAGAACCTCTTCCTGCTCGAGGGTCGTGTGGAGCGACCGCGCGTGAAGATCCTCGACTTCGGCCTCGCCATGCTCGACGAGCGGAGCGCGGAGCGCTTCACCCGCAGCGGGCAGATCGTGGGCACGCACGACTACGTCGCGCCCGAGTGTGTTCGCGGCGAGCGCGCGAGCGCCGCGTCGGACGTCTACGCGCTCGCGACGACAGCGTTCGAGCTGCTCACGGGACATCTGCCGTTCGAGGGGCGGGGCCTCGACCTCCTGCTCGCGAAGGCGAGCGAAGCACCAACCGATCTCGCGGCCTTCCTGCCGAGCGCGTCGCCTGCGCTGTGCGAGGTGTTCGTCGCCGCGCTCGCTCCCGATCCCAGCCGAAGACCGACGGCGGTCCAGCTCGTCCAGACGCTCGCACGCGCCGCGTCCGACGACGTGCTGCAAGCGCGCGGCGACGCGTCTCTCGACACCGCTGGCCACGCTGTCGACGGTGCGTCGATGCCGCCCTCGAGTGCGCGCCGCTGAATCGAGGAGGGGCTCCGCGCGGTGATCGAGGAATCCCGATCGCTGATCGGACGGGGCGTGGCCGGTCTGCTGCCGAGCCTCTGGTATCGTCGTGCGGTGCAGACGACCTCGCCGCGCGCGCGTGTGCGTCTCCCGCTCGTGACGAGCGAGAGCCGTCGTGCCGTGCACGAGCTGGTGCCGGCGGACGTGGTGCAACGCTCGAGCGAGCCGCTCGCGGACGCCGAGGGCAGGGTGGTCCGCTACCTGCGCCTCTCCGTCACCGATCGCTGCGACATGGCGTGCACCTACTGCATGCCCGCGGGTGGCGAGGACGAGCACGGCCTCCGCGAAGAGTTGCTCACGTTCGAGGAGATCACGCGCCTCGTGCGCGTGCTCGCGGCCCATGGCCTGCGTCGCGTTCGGCTCACCGGCGGCGAGCCGCTGGTGCGCCGCGACGTGGTGGCGCTGGTGCAGAAGATCCGCGACGCGGGCATCGAGGACGTGTGGATGACCACCAACGCCTCGCGTCTCGCCGCGCTCGCGTCGCCGCTGCGCGAGGCCGGGCTCGTGGGCGTGAACGTGTCGATCGACTCGCTCGATCCCGATCGCTTCGCGAAGATCACGCGTGGGGGCCGGCTCGCGTCGGTGCTCGCCGGCATCGAGGCCGCGCGCGAGGCAAGCCTCGCTCTGCGCACGAACACGGTCGTGATGCGCAGCGAGAACCTCGGCGAGCTCGCCGCGCTCGCCCGCTGGGCGTGGTCGATCGACGCGACGCCTCGCTTCATCGAGCTCATGCCGATCGGTGAGGGCGCGCGTCTTCCCTCGAGCGAGCGCGTGGGCGCCGGCGAGATGCGCGAGGCCCTCGGATCGCTCGAGCTCGAGACGAGCGATGCGGCGGCCGACACCGATCGCGGGCCCGCGCGCTACCTGCGATCGAAGCGCGATCCCCAGCGTCGCGTGGGCTTCATCACCGCGGTGTCGGACGAGTTCTGCGCGAGCTGCAACCGCGTGCGCCTCACCTCGCAGGGCGAGGTGCGTCCGTGCCTCGCGTCGCGCCGCGCGGTGTCACTGCGCGAGCTCCTTCGTGACGGCGCGGGCGACGACGCGATCGTGGGCGCGCTGCGTTGGGCGCTCGCGGGCAAGGGCGCCGGCCACGACTTCGCGATCACGCCGCGTGATGCGAGCTCCGACGTCGATCACGAGCGCGTCGGCATGAGCCTCATCGGCGGCTAGCGCGCCAATGGCGCGCCGCGAGATCAGATCAGACCGAGAAACAATCGATTCACGACCCGAAGGGACGCGGTGGTGGGGGGTCCAGGGCGAGTTCCGCAGGCCGAAGGCCGAGGATGTTTGAGCATCGGACCCCCCTCCGCCGCGGCCCGACTCGAAGCGCGGCGATTCTCTCTCGCTCTCTCAACTCCAGCTGACCTCGAACGCGGCCTTGGCGGGATCGGGCGTCGCGCGCTGCACGACCGAGACGTTCTTGCCGCCGCACTTCTCGACGAGGAAGGCCACGCCGCCTTGCCACTCCGCGTGGACCGCGAAGCTCGCGCCGTGGAAGTCGTCCCAGTGCAGCACGTGGTGCTTGCTCGCGATGCGCTCGACCGTCATCGTCGCGCCGCGCACGTAGCTGCCGAAGACCTTGTCCCCGTAGCGGAGCAAGAGGTCGGGGCTCGTGAACGCCAGCACGTAGCGGAGCAAGCCGCGGGTGTCGCGATCGGTCGTCACGCGGCCGAGCTGGATCGCGAACGGCGTCCCGCCCTTCACCACCTGCTCGCACGCGGTGTGGAGCGCGGAGTAGTCCTCCATCGGGTACCAGCCCACGCGCGTGAAGCCACCGTCGAGGATGCGGCGTCGCACGTCGGGCCGCAGCGCGTCGCGCACGGCGTCGGCGGTGGCGCGATCGCGCAGCTCGGTGACTCCGTCGAAGAACGAGAGGAACGCCGCGCCGCGCATCTCGACGGTCATCGAGTCACATCTCCGGCACGAGGCGCACGCCGCCGGGCGCGATGCCCACGAACGTCGTGGCGTCGCTCGTCCCCGGGCCGTCGGGGCCCCACGTGTAGAGGAACGAGATGCGATCGTCGATCTCGTACGCGCTCGGGAAGCGGCGATCGCGGGCCTCGACCACGGGTCGACCGAACGCCTCGAACGTCGCGCCCTCGGGCGCCGCCGCGAGCGTCACCAGCGTCTCGCCGTTGCTGCGTCGCGACTCGTAGTAGAGCCGCACGAAGCTCCGCTGCGCGGGCGAGGTGACGACGATCGCGCCAGGCCCACCGACCTCCACCTCGTCGCCGTCGCGGTCGTCGCGCGCGGGCATGGGCGTGAGCGAGACGGTGCCGATCGGGCTCCACGCGAGGCCGTCGCTCGAGCCCGCGACGAGAATGCGGCCGCCGTCCTCGTAGTACATGAGGAACGGGTGGCTCGCGCCGGTGAGGAGGTGCGTGTCGATCACGCTCGGTCGTCGCGGAGTCGTCGCGCCAGCGGCGATCACGGGGCTCGCGCCGCCGGTGAACGGACCGCTCACGCTCGCGCCCGTGGCGACGCCGATGCCGCCCTCGGCGGCGTAGTAGAGCAGCACCGACCCGTCGCCGCGGATCACGGCCCACGGGTCACTCACGTAGCCGCCTTCCCACGGCTGGCTGGCGGAGAGGATCGTGGTCCCGGCGGCGAACGCAGGGTTCTGGGTCACGTGATCGAGGCCCATCGCGGCCGTCGCAGGGCTGCGCGAGATCGCGCGCGCGGCGTGCGTGGTCCAGTCGGGCTCGCCGTAGCGGCGCGTGCTGCCGCCTGCGTCGGGCGCTCCCATGCCCGCATCGGTCGGCACCCCAGCATCGCTCGGCACACCTGCGTCGTCGGGCATCCCCGCGTCCGGCATCGAGCGCGGCAGCGCCATCGCCGCCGCGTAGAAGAGCGAGCCGTCGCTCGCCACCATCGCGCTGTCGAACGTGACGCCTGCGATGGCGATCGCTGCGCCGCTCGGCGAACGCACGTTGGTCTCGGCGACCGAGAGATCACGGAACGGCCCGGTGCCGTTGTGCGGCAGACCCTCGGGCTCACCGGCCGTGCCACCGAGCGTCGCGCAGCCGGGCGCGAGCGTGGCGCCTGCGGCCGAAGCCAGCGTGGTGAGGCCCGCGAGCGCGAGCCACAGCGTCGAGCGCCGTCTCGTCGAAGTGTCGCGCATCACTCGAACCCCACTTCGAAGGTCACGCCGCCCGCGAACATCTGGCCGCCCACGCGGTAGTCGCCCACGGGATCGACGAGGCTGCCCTTGGTCATCGTGCGATCGGGGAGGAACGAGTACTGGAAGTGGAAGTCCATCTGGAGGAAGCCCGGAAGGAGCGGACGGAGATCGTCGAGGCGCATGCCGAGGCCCGCGGAGAACACGAAGCGATCGGAGTCCGCGAGGTTGGTGAGCTGCATCTGGTTGGGCACCGGGCTGTGCTCCCAGTAGAAGCCGCCGCGGCCCCGCAGCGCCACCATGCGCTCGCGGAAGAAGGTGCCCTCGGCGCCGATGCGGGGAACGAATCGATCCTCGAAGAGCGCTGGCTGCGGCGTGGTGCCCACGATCGCGTCGGGCACGCGGATGCGATCACGCAGGGCGGCCGGCACCTCGATGGTGAGCTCGATCTCCGAGCGACCGACGGGGCTCACGTACGCCGACCAGTTCACCCACGTGACCTCGAGGTTGAGGCGGAAGTCGGGCGTCGGAGACCACGAGCCGCCGAGCGAGACCTGCTGCGGCACGAACGCGTTCACGGCCTGGCTCAGGAGGTTGAAGTAGCCGGGGAATGGGTCGCCGAAGCCCGTGAAGTTGAGGCCCGACGAGCAGAAGGGATCGCCCGGTGTCTCGCAGCCGACGACGGCGAGCAGCTTGCTGTCGAGCGCGAACTGTCCTCGGTACACAGCGCCGAACGAGAGCTCGGGGATGGGCTGCACCTGCACGCCGACCTGCGGATAACGGATGGTCGTGAGGTCCGCGAGGATCTGGTGCTCGAGGTGCGAGCGGCGCTCGGCCATCAGCACATCGAGCTCGCCGCGCACCGACAGCGTGTTGGTGGAGAAGGAGAGGAACGAGATGCCGCCGCCGATCGTGAGCCAGTCGACGGGACGGATCGCGAGGTGCGCCGCGAGGAAGGTTCGGCGCGGGCGGTTGTCGTAGAACTCCCAGCGCGGCCGGCGGCTCGGGAGAGAGCGTGTGCGCGAGATGTAGTCGTCGTTGAGGTGCACGCCGAGGCCGAACGCGAAGCGCACGCCCTCGATCTCGCCGGGCACGACGAGGCCCAGCACGAGACCGCGCGCGGGGTCGACGTTCGAGTCGAGCTGGTTGATCTGGAGCTCGTGGAACGCGCCGAAGTAGCCGATGCCGATGCGCGCAGCGCCCGCGCGCGCGAGGCCCGCGGGGTTGTAGTAGTTGGCGCTGAAGTCCTCGACGTCGGCGGTCACAGCGCCGCCCATCGCGATGGAGCGCGAGCCCATGCCGTAGGTGTCCATCGGCTGCGCGGAGGCGACGCTCGGGCTCGCGACGACCAGCGCGGCGAGCGCGACGAGGAACGTGGAGGTGCCCACCGCGGACGTGAAGGCGCGGGTCGACATCAGAACTCCAGCCCTGCGGCCCAGCCGCCCATGAGGATCACGCCGCTCGACGTCAGCGGGTCGGAGGTGTCGGTCGACGTGAGCGCGACGAGGTGCGTGCGTGACGTGAGGAAGTGCGCTTGTCCGAAGACGTCGAGCCGGAGGCGCTCGTGCTCCGAGAGATCCGCTGCGAGGCCGAAGCCGAGCGTCACGATGTGTCGATCGTTGTCGATGAGGCGCAGCGCGACGTTCACGGGCACGCCGCCCTCTTCGTGCACGGTGCCATCGGGGTTGCGCTGCGCCGCCATGCGCGCGGGCGGCGCGGGCGACATCTCCCACGCGTAGCCGCCGCGGAGCTGCAGATCCACGGTGCCGTGGCGCAGCGTCGCCTCCACCGCGACCCGCGGCGTGAACGTGTCCGAGTACTCGACCGCGGGGATCTGGTAGCTCGAGAGCGAGGTCGCGCTGGTCGGCCCCGGATACGCGCTCCAGAAGCGCGCGGTGAGGTTCGCGATGAGGCGCAGCTGCGGGATGGGGCGGTAGTAGCCCTCGACGATCAGCTGCGCGGGGTCGTACTGGATGACGCCGCCGATGGTCAGCACCGGCAGCGTGACGGGCAGATCCTCGACGACGATCTCGAGGTTCATGTCGGCGCGCAGCTCGTGTCGGTAGGTCACGCCGAAGCCGAAGTCCGCGGACGCCGTCGGGCTCGATCGAAGGGAGGGCGGCTGCTCGAAGCGGACGCCGACCGTGGGAGAGAAGGTCGCGAGCAGCTGCGTCTCGACCACCGACTGGAACGAGTTGGTCTCGTCGAGCTGCACGCGCAGATCACCCACGAGGGCAGCGAGCGCGGCGATGCCGACGCCGATCTGGAGGCCGTCGACGATGCCGTGGAGATCGATGCCGAGCGCGACGTAGAGCGCGAGCGACTGGCCGCGTCCGAGCACCGCCCACTGCGGCACCTCGGAGTACCGCACGTCGCCGCGGAGGAGGACGTTGGCGGGGGTGTAGAAGCCACCGCCGAGCGTCAGGCGATCCTCGAGGATGTCGCCGAAGGGGATGGGCAGCGTGAAGCCGATCGTCGTTCCGCGGATCGGATCGAGCGCAGAGCGCTGACCGTCGAGCTGCAGATCGAAGGTGCCTCCGCTGATCCCGAACACGATGCTCCGTCGGCGCACGGAGCCGAGGTTCGCGGGGTTCAGGAAGACGGCCTCGTAGCTGTCGTTGTACGAGGTGCCCGTCATCGCGAGGCCCGGCGATCGCGCGCCGAAGCCGAAGAGATCGGGCGGTGTCGCGCGCGCCGATCGTGGAATGGTCAGCCCGGTCGCGAGCAGTGCCGCGACGAGAAGGCAGCCGAGCTGCGTCCGCATGACGCGACGGTACACGAAGAGGATGCGGCGCAAATCACGAAAGAGCCGCGCCTCGGGCCCCCGCCTCGTGCGTCGCCGCGGCCGGTCGCGGCGGCGTGGCCGAGGGAGACGGTCGACCGAGGGCTCGACGTGCGAGGCTGGTGACGAGGCTGCCCCGCAGCACGGCCGCCGCAGCGAGGGCGCCACCGAAGAGCGCGCCTGCGACGCCGCAGCTCACGAGGTCTTGTCCTGCGAGGTAGAGACCGGGCACCGGCGTCTGTGCGCGCAGCGGAAGCCGGAAGCGCGCGGGCGTGTGATCGAGACCGTAGATCTCGCCGTCGGGGTGGCCGGTGAAGTGACGCGTGGAGAGAGGTGTCGAGAGCTCGCTGTGCACGATGTGGCCCTTGAGCGACGGCCGCTGCACGAGCGCGATGTCGAGCAAGCGGTCGCTCATCTCCGCCTTCCACGCCTCGTAGTCCTGACCGCGCTTCTTCCACCGCGCGTCCTTCCATCGCTCGAGCCACGACGCGCGCGCGAGCGTCACGAGCTCCACGGTGGCCTTGCCCGGATGACGCGCGGCGAACGTCGGATCCTTGGCCGAAGGGAAGGATGCGTAGACGAGCGGGATGGGCGCGCTCGGGTCGTGGACGAATTGCGCGAAGGCCTTCTCGCGATCGGGCTCCGGGTAGATCCAGAGGTTGGTGCCGTCGAGGCCGAGCTCGCGGTCGGTGCGATCGAGGCCGAGGTAGAGCGAGAGGTGGCCCGAGCTCGGGCCGATCTCGCGGAGGCGCGCAGGAAGACCCGTGGGCTCGGCGATCTCGCGCGGGAGCAGGCGCAGGTAGGTGTTGGGCGCGCCTGCGTCGCTCACCACGATCGGCGCGCGCAGCTCGCGTCCGTCGTTCATGCGTACGCCGACGGCGCGTCCGCGCTCGACGAGGATGCGCTCGACCTCGGCGGCCACGAACACAGCGCCGCCGTGCTCTTCGAGCGTCTGCGTGACGTGCTCGGGGATCGAGCGGCTGCCGCCCACCGGGTAGTACGCGCCGCGCAGGTAGTGGCCCGCGACCATCGCGTGGATCGCGAAGCTCGCGAACCGCGGCGTCAGGCCGTAGTCGCCGCACTGTGCGGTGAGCACGTCGTAGAGAGGTCCGTCGCCGACGATCGGCTTGATGACGTCTTCCGCGGTTCGGTCGGACCAACGCCGCAGCGGCGCGCGCAAGAGCGGTCCCACGAGCGTCGAGAGGCGCGAGGGAAGGGCGCGATCGAGGAAGAACGTACCGCCGGTGCGCGTCGCGGCGAGCATCGTGTCGAGGTAGCGCGAGATGTCGGCGCGTCGTCCAGGGAAGCGCTCGGCGAGCGTGTCGACGAAGCGACGTCCTCCGGCGACGAGGTCGTAGGGCTCGTCCTTCAGGATCACGCGATCGTAGGTGTCGGGCATCTTCGCCCACTCGAGGCGTCCGCCCGAGATCTCGTCGAAGAGCGCGCGCAAGGGCGAGCCTTCTTCGAGCTGTCCGAGGTAGTGCACGCCCACGTCCCACTCGAAGCCGGGCCGCGTGAAGGTGTGCGTGAAGCCGCCCGCGGTGGAGTGCCGCTCGAGCACGAGCACGCGCTTCTGTCCGTGCTTCGCGAGCAGCGTCGCGCAGGCGAGCCCACCGAGACCGGAGCCGATGACGATGGCGTCCCAACGATCGTCGGGGCTCTGTTGTTTGTACGAGACTCCGACGCGTCGGCTCATGAGGGCGAGGATACGCGCGTCGGGCCGACAGGGCGCGCCGCGCGTCGGAGGAGGGAGGCGCCGTGCACTGCCAGCGCGAGCGGGGGAGGAGAGAAGCGGAGCGCCGTGCAGTCACGGGCTTCGCAGTCGGAGCATCGAAGAAGGACGCGCCGTGCAGTCCCCGCGTCGGAGGAACCCTCCACCGCGGAACGCGGGGGAGGACACGCGGGCTTGGGCCCCGCGAGGTGGGGGCTACGTGGCGCGAGACGCAGAAGGCTCTGCACACTCCAACGTCCGATCGGCCACGAGACGCATCCATCCGACGTGGATGCAACTATGCAGGACCGTCCCGGTTTGTGTCGACGATCGCGATCACACGCGCCACGCGGTCGTCGAGCGCTGCGTCGTCGGGGGCGCAGATCGTGATGTGGCCCACCTTGCGGCCGGGCCTCTCGGTCTTGCCGTAGAGATGAAGGTGCGCGCCGGGGATCGCGAGGATGAGCTCGCGCGGCGGGATCGCGCCCACGAGGTTGATCATCACCGAGCGGCCTCGGAGCGTGAGCGGCGGCAGCGGCTCGCCCGTGATCGCGCGTACGTGCGCCTCGAACTGGCTCGTGTCCGCGCCCTCGATCGTGAAGTGCCCGGTGTTGTGCACGCGCGGCGCGATCTCGTTCGCGAGCAGCTCGCCCTCGCGATCGAAGAGCTCGAGCGCCAGCACGCCCACGTGATCGAGCTCCACGAGCAAGCGTGAGATCGCCTCGCGGGCCCGCGTCGCGAGCGCGTCGCTCACGTGGGGTGCGGGCGCGTCGGTGCGGAAGAGGATGCCGCTGCGGTGCGTGTTCTCGACCAGCGGGTACGTCACGATCGTGCCGTCCACGCCGCGCACGCCGAGGATCGACAGCTCGCGCGTGAAGCGCACGAAGCCCTCGAGGATCGCAGGCACCCCGCCGATCGCGGCGAACGCGCCCGGCACGTCGGCCTCGGTGCGCAGCACCCGCTGGCCCTTGCCGTCGTAGCCGAGGCGACGCGTCTTGAGCACCGCGGGCAGGCCGATGCGATCGACGGCCGCGCGCAGGCTGTCTTCGTCATCTACCTGCGCGAAGGGCGCGGTGCCGATGCCGAGCGCGTGGAACGTCGTCTTCTCGTTCCAGCGATCGGAGGCGACCACCAGCGAGCGCACGCCCGGTCGCACCGGCAGGTGCGCGGCGAGGCCTTCCACTGCGGCCCGCGGCACGTTCTCGAACTCGTAGGTCACCACGTCGACCGACTGCCGGAGGCGCTCGATCACGAGGTCGTCGTCGAAGCTGCCGATCAGAGGTCGCGCGACCGCGCACGCGGGCTCGTCGGGTGACTGCGCGAGGACCACCACCTCGTGCCCCATCGGCACCGCGGCGAGCGCGAGCATCCGTCCGAGCTGACCGCCGCCGAGGATGCCGATGCGCATCGCGATCAGGCCCGGGGATCGGGGTTGTCGAGCACCGACTGTGTCTGCTTGGTGCGGTACGCGATCAGGCGCTCGCGCAGCAGCGGATCGTGCGCGGCGAGGATCGCGGCCGCGGTGAGCGCAGCGTTCGTCGCGCCCGCGCGCCCGATCGCGAACGTCGGCACCGGCACGCCCGCGGGCATCTGCACGATCGAGAGGAGCGAGTCGAGACCGTTGAGCGCCTTGGACTGCACGGGCACGCCGAGGATCGGCAGGTGCGTCTTGGCCGCGAGCATGCCGGGCAGGTGCGCCGCCCCGCCTGCGCCCGCGATCACGACACGCAGCCCGCGCGACTCGGCGCTCGCCGCGTACTCGAACAGGAGGTCGGGCGTGCGATGCGCGGAGACCACGCGCACCTCGTGCGGCACCTGCAAGAGCGACAACGTCTCGACAGCGTGCTGCATCGTGTCCCAGTCGGACTTCGAGCCCATGACGACGCCGATCAGCGGCGGGCCTGCGGGCGGGGCGAGGGGCGTCGGGGAGGCGGGCGTGGTCACGGTGAGAAGGGGCGCGAGGATAGACGAGGCCGAGGACCCGGATCCACCGCAGCGTGCCCCCTGCGACAGAGCCTCTGCGCCGGAGCCCCTGCGCCAGCGAGCTAGCGGGGCCCGAGCCAGAGCCAGAGGAGCGCGGCGGCGGCGAACAGGCCCGCGGCGACGACGTAGAGCACGGCCGTCGAGATGCGCGGCTCCTCGGGCGCGACGGGCGGAAGGGTGCTCACGC